>JAFAQT010000269.1 GCA_019246215.1 Verrucomicrobiota bacterium | reverse complement strand
GACAAATGTTTTTCGGCAGCCCTCGATTGCGCTGCGCGAGAGGGGAGTAACATAACTGCCTGCCTGGATTTACATCCTGCGAGTGAGATCAGTATTGATAGTAAAAACAAATACCTCATACGTTATTTTATTCTGTTGTTGATTATTTCGTTCAATACCGGCAATAACGGATTAATGAATTCAGACGCGTTGACCGGCAAAGCTCGGCGAACCTCGGAACGTTGCTGGCGTTTCGCGAAATCCGCGTCTTCGCGAGCGACCCGCAGATCGTCAGCGGCAACGACAGCTTTGGACAGGTCGATCGCCTCGGTGCAATAAACATAAAATTGCTTTCCAGCCGGGACCCGGACAAAGAAACCGTCCCGCTCGATGCTGGACGCTATTTGCTCGGCATATCGATCCAGAACACTCTGCGTTCCACCGACCGCTGGATTGATGACCGCGCCTTGAAGAGCGCTCATGCCAAGCGCACTGTTGTTAGTATAGACTCGATTCCCAAGTACGCCGTTAGCACCCGCGGAAAAGGCGCCCGCGATCCCGCTGATCAGGGACGCCGCATAAAGCTTGACCAGATCGCTGTTCGCGGTCCGGATCACATCCCCGCGAAGTCCGGCACTGCCGTCGGTGATGCCGTAACTATCCAGACTGTCATCTTTCTCCATGTCCAGGACCATCCCGTGCACAAGAAGCTCCCGGCCAGATCCATCTGGTTCATTCAGCACGAACGTGAAATCGCCATTGCTAGCAATGCGCTCTCTGACTCGATCGATATTCGCCACTCCATGGACCTCCGATTCCGCACGAATGATAATTCTTCCGTTCCACCAGAGGTCCTCTGTCACCAGTCCGATGATCGGTGTCATAACGTTGCTGGAATCCACGGTGTTGACGAGCTGACATTTCACAAGCCGGAAGGCAGGTGCGTAATCCCCTTTCGGCTCGCGTTGCGGGGCCTTGGCGGGCGTCGGATCCCCCACGAAGATCGTGAGCGACGCGGCAGCTTTTCGCGCTTCCTGATGTCCGGATTTTTCTTCAACACCAACTGCTTCTCTTCGCCCCGGGAGCCGTCTCGGTGCTGGCGGAGGCACCGGATTGAAGTTTCGGATTGAAGTAGTCATCGGCTCAGTGACTTTTCCCACTCCATCCTCCAATTCCCTCTGACGCTGAGCGATTTTCTGTTGCCCACCCTTCTGGAGAAATGCAATTCCAAGAACCACACCGGAAAGGCCAATGACAATTGCGGTGACAATGAATGTTCGCCTACTCATCTTCGTCAGCTTGAGCCGCCATTTTGTTCCTGCTCTCTTTTCTATTCGATTGAACCGGGAAATTTTCGTCCACAATTGCTGCTGATTTCCTTCTGCGGCGATTTGGTTTTTTCGGTTTCTTATCTTCTGCCACACTCGCTCTGCCCGATGCCTGCACACCATTCGTTCCAGCGGCTGGCGGGGGCTCGTGCGCGCTCCGTTGAACAGTTGGAAAGGTATCCGGGGGCTCTTCCCATTGCGTGGATACCTTTGAGTCCTTCTCGCCAGTGATCCGTCGCATCACAACATCGAATTTATTCGTCACGGCTAAATCATTGCCGCCGCCCGTCGCTGTGCCAGCAATCGCAAAAAAAGCAGGCAACGTCTTTCCAGCCTCGACTATGCCGCCCGCGTCGCAAACCGCCTCCGGGTAAACTTCGTCGCCGATGCGGACACCAAAGCTTTCGGGATCATACATAAAATCTTTGTCCGACTGATTGGTCAGCTCGACATCAAATCCGAGCGAGTCAAGACTTTTGTCCCGAATGACACGGCGCAAAATAAGCCTTACTCCGTCCAGACTCGATTCTGAGTTCGGCTCCGCCACCTCCATGTCCCGAAAAATCTCCGGCGCGCTTGCTTTTAGAGATGGATATGCTTTGACCTTGTCCAGGAATCCAAGCAGACGGGCGGGAGAAACCTGTTTAACTTTTGCCAGGACCTCCCGCGGATTGCTAACCGCCTTTGCGGCACTATCCTCGAAAACCACCACAAAGCTTGGATCCGCAACTGCGGTGCAGAACAAACAGTATACCTTCCCGTCAAGAACAACTGTAAGGTTTCCTTCCACACCTTCACGCATGGCCTTCAACGAAAGGAAGTTGGTTCCTTTGTTGAAAGAGATCTGGAAAAGGTCCGCTCCGTCGAGCGAGGGGGTGGCGGTGAACCCGTAGCCGTCAAGGGCGTCTATTTTGTAAGGAAATTCCAGTGTGGTTATGCCCCGAGTTCCCACTCTGACAACGGCCGGTTCATTCCGATTCAACGATACTCGACTCACTTTCGATGCGAGAGTCTGGCCCCCGAATGACAACATTGGAACCGCACAGGCCAGCACTATCGCCATGAACCGCATATCACTCTATTCTCGCTTCTGAATTGGAAGCTGCTCAGGCTGGCCAAACGTGTAGTCCACCACGGCAAATGGATACCTTTTGTTTCGCCCGAGATAGGGATTACGGACGAGCTTCAGATTCAGGGTGACCGCCTGGGGTTCACTTACTTGTTCGTCGCCAATCTGAGCTTGTGTCAGAACCTGGCCAATCACACGGCTCATCACGACACCCTGATCCAGGCGCTGCAATTCGATCCGGCCAATTTCGAATTTTTGATGGATATTCTTTTTTGAGAATTCTGCTGCGACTTTGCCAAATTCCGCTTCGGCTTTCTTAGCGGCATTCGGTAAAAACACCCGTTGAAGTGTCTCAGGCGCGTCGAATCCCTGTGGCCCTCTGTCCAGAAACGACTTTGCGGCCCAAAGCGAGAGCGTCTCCAAAATCTCGTTACTCTCTTCTAAAGGCACAAGCGATGAGATAATGAGTGACTCTGTTCCGTCCATTAGCGCGACTTTCTCGGGCCTGACCATCGCAGTCACGATACAAAGCGGAATGACCAGATGCGCTGCCAATGAAACAATGAGAGCGATCCACAAGAGTCGAACCGTCCGACGGCCGGATGCGAGCGCGTTCGCCGCGCAATTCTTTCGCGTGTCCCCTTCCTGGAGCGGGTCGCGAGGAACGGAGGTTTCATTCAGTTGCTCGTCTGCGATCCATCCCTCCGGCACAACATTTTCGCTCCAGGCGTCGACTTCCGCCAAGGATTCTGTTGCTTCCTCGGGTTTTAAATCGGCTCGCTCCAGTCTCATCGCTCCAGTTTGCATTTGCTAAAGTTCGTCGATATATCTCCGCGCCTGGAGTGAAGATCGATTCGCCTGATTGGTGGACGTTCGAAAGCTCCTCCCGCTCGGTCCGAAAGCCGCAAGTGCTCGGTATTCCAGCCCACTCCCTTCCCCGCTCCCTTCCACCACGGCGTGGCCGACAAACCGGGCGACACTACCAAAACGATTCATCATCGCTGCTCCGGTTTCCAATACGCCTGAGCCGAGATTCGAGAGTCCTCGCGTCATTTGTTCTTGCCCCTTCGCGCTGCGGAAAACCGGCGCGCGGCGTTGCGCGCCGGATTCGCTCGAAGGCCCGGCAGACAGACCCGCCGACTCGACCAGGTATTCTCCCGGTCCCGGATTCGCAATGTAATCCACTGATTGCGCGCCGTGCGGCTCCTGCCCGGCGATTTGCCTCACGCCGCCAGGCCAACGGGCCGATCCTGTCAGTCCGGCGCTGTAGATCGCCATCGAACTCGCTCCCACAGCGGAAAACACAGTTCCGGCAAAACCTTGAATCACCGCACCGCCTCGAATCACCACCTTTTGAACAAAGATAGGCGCCACCACATGGCCAATAAGGACCCAAAGAAGCACTGGTACCGCGAGAACAATGCCGATCATGAGGGTCGCAAAATTTTGGCTCTCCGGTGCCGGGAGGCTCTTAAAGACGCCTAGGGTAACGCTGTTTACGAGGCTCCATCCCACTGGCCAGCTCAGTATTCCGACGAAAGTTAAAAAGAAACTCATCGCCTTGCTCTTGAGTGATCGGTGCGCATACTCCGCGATGGCAATCGGAGTATATAGTTTGAACCCAATCACCACCACTTTTTGCACGAACTGCATTAAGAGGATAATCACCTTGCAGAGCAACAAACATAAGAGGTAAATCGCAAACAGAATTTGCCACGCCAGATTCTGCGTGAACCCAGCGATGTAGCTCCATGCGATTCCCACATCTTTTCCGAAATCCAATGGATTCGAAGAAAACTGTGGAGATCTCTGAATATTTCCGCCCTGCTTTCCCGAACCGCTATTTGCAAACTCTCTTCCTTGAATTTTCGACTGCAAAACCTGTTCCAATTGCGTTATCGCAGGCGCCTGCCCAGGCTTAATAGAGTAGGACCATTCGCCGAAGTTCACCTGCCCGGCGCCCTGAAATTCCGCCAGCGCCTGAGCCGCTTGATCGCACCAGTCGATGACGTTGGGTGCAAAACTTATGCTCGCCACGAGCATTACCGCCCGCAATATAGCTTCAAGGAAACGACGCGTCTCGGGATAGAAAAATTCCCGCATCGTGCCGACGGTTAGCATAACAAAAGCGATCGCGTAAACGGCTGGCAAATATTCATTCAGCATCCGTTGGATGGAAGCTACCAAAGGATTAAGATCTAGAAATTCGCCTAATGCTCCGGCAGCTGAAGTATAGATTTGCGAACTTGAGAGTTCCACACTCATCCCAGATTGTCCTCCTACTTACCAGCAGCAGGTCCTAACAATTCTCCACCCAAATCACGCAGCTCTTGATTCTCCGCCAGCATTTCTTGAATCCGCCGCTGCCGAGAAGCCTCTTGAGTACGAGCCTGGTCATTGCGATTAACCTCGCTTTGAACCAGGACTTTGAGCGCGGCCAGAGACGCGCGATGCATGTTCGCATCCAAAGTGCCCTCCACTGCCTGCAGCTTTGCCTTCAGCTTCTCGGTTTCCACCAATGACCCCGCACTGTCAGTTCTATAAGCCGTGTTGTGAATCTCATCCTCGAGCCGATTGAAAGACTGGTTAACAGCAGAGAGCTGCGTGTTGTAATCGTCATTCATGTCCTGCACCATCCCGAACTTTTTGAAGCTTCCAGTATCGTACCGAACTTTTCGGCCGAACTTGTCGGGAAGTTCGGTCAGGTCCTGGTAGAGCCCTTCTCCCGTGTATTTCAGCGCGGCAATTCCGTTTGCGGTTTCAGTGAAGTCCGCCACCGTCCTACCAACCCCAGTTTTCATCTTATTGATCTCCTCGAACAGGTCGTCCAGACCTAACATGTTTACGTAACTATTCGGGTCGCCGAATCGCCGGAGCTGCTCAGCGCTCTGATTAACCATGTTGGTCAGTTGATTGATCTGCTCGAGCTGCTTTTGAATCATCGTAGTGTATTTCGTAATGTCTTCAACATGGTGAGCTTCCTGCCTGACTTGTCCGTAAACCTGTTGGGCGATATTCAAAACGGTGTGGATTGGATCATGAACAACGGTGCTGGCACGTCCAGGCCCGCAAAAGCCCCAGAACAAAATTATCGCTTGCAGTGCTCTTTTGATTTTCATCTTCACTCCACGATTGGAATAATAACCTCTCGCTGAACTCTGACTACTCCGTTTGAGTCTTGGCGCTCCGGAATGGTGGCGTTGTAGTATCGGATCCGCCCTTGCAGATCTTGGTCCGCCGTTTTCTGTGCCTCTTGACGCGCCCAATACGTGCGTTTGACCTGATCTGAGACACCTTTGGTGTAACCTTTAGCAAACTCGATAGGCACTTTACGCGCATTCATACCGCTGTTAACAAGTGGATCCCCTTCATTTGTCAGCGCCTCCGAGCCTTTCCCTTGAACGGTCGCCTCCCCTTTGGGAACGTTCGGTCCAACTGTGCAGCTGGCCATCATCAAGCAAAGAGTTGCATTGATCCATTTCATAATATCGGTTCCGTAGCGGACTCTTCGCTGGCGCAAAGTAGTTTTTCGGATTCCCGAATAATTCCTGTAACTATATTTTGATAACTGCCCAGCGATGCCGCACGACTGTCAAACGTTTCATTGTCGCTCGAAGCGGCATAAAGCAACTCCCGCGACGCTACATTCTTAACAGTGCCCACCAACCGCCTGATTTTGTCGTTCGCAATATAAGTGAACGCACTGAAACGCTCTTTGGGGTCCATCAGCTCGGGGAGTGGATACGAATTGATCGTCTCGACGGTCTTGTCGGAGAGACCGAGAGCCACGCCGATTTCCTTTGCGTCTTCCTGACTTTGCTGGGAGGTGACAAAAAACATTTTTGAATTGCCAATCATAGCTCCCCGTACATCCGACGCTTTGAGAACATCGTACTGCTGGACGACCGCCAGAATGTTGCAGCCGAATTTGCGCATCTGCCGATAGTATTCCTGGATCATGCGGAGACCTCCGGGGATTTCGAGCGTGCGGGCCGCTTCTTCGAAGACCGCAATCTTCGGCACTGATCGCGGCATTGTAATGATCTTTTGTCTGCCGTAATTTGCCACAAGAAAGTTAGCCGCAGCGCGCATTTCGGTGGCGTGCTCGGGAATCTGGCCCAACTCGAAATGCGCAACTCTGCCGTCTATCCGGATGTTGCTAACACCATCAAAGAGTCTTCCCTTCTCGCCATCCCGGCTCCAGGCGCGAAGCAGTTTGCCAATGCGATCGCTTTCTTCTCGTTCCCTGATTCCGCCACGTGGATTGAATAGGAGTTGCTCGATCAAAGCGCTATGGGACGGAAATTGTTCCGGACGAAAATAAGCAAATGCGAGGTCACGAACCAAATTGGCTGTCCCCGGATTTTTTGCGAATTCAACGACCGCTTCTTCGGACAACTCTTGCGTAAAAGCCGACACCTCATCCGGATCCTGTGATTCCCAGTCGCGGAACGCGGCGAATGCGTCGACGAAGTTCAATTGCGATCCGCGCAATCTCAATTTGAGATAGCGGTCTATGGCGGCTGCGCGCCAACGCAGTTCGTCAGCCGCCTGTTCGTTCGCTAGAATCCAGTCATTGAAGGTGTCAGTGTAGAGTTGTTGCAGATTCTCAACGATCATGGCTTGCCGAATTGCCTTTCGTTCGCCATCGAGCCCTTCGTTCCCACAAAAGAGCATGCAAAGCCCTGCGCTGAATGCGAGATGCAATGGAGATAAGGGCGCATTACAGGTATCCAGATAGTTGATGGTCAAATTACCGTTCGGATTGATGATTAGCGGCTCACAGCCCTGCGTTTGCGTCAGAACCGCATGCGACAATCCTTCTTCAACGATCAACCGGAATCCGAACCGGTGCCCAATCTGCGCCAATAGATCTGCGATAATCACCGACTTCCCCGCGCCAGTCATTCCAAACAAGACACCATGCTGAGGAGTATTCCCAAGCCTCGTCCTGATCCCCACAAGATTGCCTCTCGCGCCATTGTAAATAGCTTCGGCTCCGTCCAGGTGCCCGGTGAAAGTCGCGGACCACGGTATCAAATCTGCCAGGTAGGAGTCTTCTGCAGGCAGATCGAAGGCCCGATAGGTGCCAGAGGTCCACCCGGGCCACGTCTGGTAGAATAGCTGGCGCGCGTTCTCAGGCACAGTTGCATGGTGAACCACTGCACCTCCCATCGAGATAAACGCGTTTTTCACCGAAGCACATCGCACCGCCAATTGATCAGGTTTTCTGTGCCAAAGTCGCACCACAAAAAGAGCATTGAGCGGAATGACTTTGCCCTGCTGCAGTTCGGATACCTTTTCCTGTTTGGCAACCATGTCGGTGACCAGAGATTGTTTGCGCTCGGAAATGGCGTCGATCTGTAGTCGCTGAATATGTTGTTCTTCTTTCTGGATTACCTTCTCCACCCGCTTGGGATAGACATTCATCGTGATCGCGTACTCCTGGAACCCCATTCCGGTCAGGGCTGCGATGATTCCCGGAAACGTGCGCCGCGGCCATTGACGCACTGCAAAGATCGCATGGTGATAGCAATCAAGTTTGAACGAAACACCTGCGCCCGCAGAAGGCGTGATCCCTTCTCCATGCAGACAGTTCTGCTGGATCGAATAACCTGGATCCAATAAGTCCAGTGGGTCGATCGCGGTGGCCTGCAGATTGGTATTTAAAAATCGATAGTAAAAGAGAAAGTGATCTCGATCCCACATCGGCGTGATTCGGCAATCAGGGAAGAGCCGCAATAGTGCGCCCATCGCGAACTCGCAGAGCGCCAAGCTCTCTTTGCGGGAGAGCGCGTCAAAATACTCAACAACGGCAGCGTCACCGGCGACTGGCACCTTGGTATCGATGATCCGCGTGAAAAAAAGGGTCAACCGCTCGCGACGCAATCGCCCTTCCACCATTGCGGTCTTGTACCTTTCATAACGCTCGGCACGAATCAATACGCCGAATTGCCCGTAAACAGGGTCTCGACGGCGCAAATTCAGAGTTTCCCGGTGGTAAGATTCCAGTTCGTGCCGATAATCGCTATCGATGCTCCACTGGACCTGGAGCGCGAATTCTTCTCCCAGGATGCCCAGAAGAATCCGTAAACGCTCATGCAGATCATTCAACTGCGTTACGCTGAACGCACTAATCTCGCCTGGTTCGACCATGAACCCGCGCGATATCGTCGTCTTATTTGAAGCGCCATCTCCAAACCAGAGCAGATCGTTTAAAAAGAATCCGTTCGGCATTCCGACACGCGAAATGCGCGAGGTCGGACTTTTGCCGTTTCCGGAGGCCAGGCTCAAGAGCGTTTCGCAGGCGAATAAGAAAGAACCAATCATCGGCTTGGAATGAATGGATGCCGCGGTTGCGGGCGTACCGGCTGAAATGATCGGCCGTTGACCCAGGAGGCAAATAGATCCAGGTCAAATCGAGGCGGTTTGCGGCTCCGCAACACCAGGATATACGCAACGGTCAGCGACGTTGGAAGCGAGGCCAGGAGGAATTTCGCAAAGATCGGCATCCCGCGGTCGCTGTTCAACAACATGGTCAATAGGAATACGGAGAGCATCCCGGAAATGATCACCGGCATCCCAAGATTCCCTTCAAATCCAAAGGCGTGTCCGGTTGACCTCGCTCTCGGGCGGGTATCTGTATAAATAAGGGTCTCGTTCATTTCGGAAACTGAGCGTAATGAAGTGTTCGGGGTTAGAAACCCGTGACAGCACTGCCGGCAGCACCACCAAACATGGCAAACAACGCTTTCATCAGCGCCACGGCCCCTGCTACCCCGATGCCGTAGATGACCGTCATTTTCCAATTTTCATCCCGCTTGGCGTTCAGGAATCCCGACATCACCATCACGCATCCCGCGATAAACCCGAAGATCATGATGAGATTCAGGCCGTTCTTGAGTGGACCGATGAAACTGTCGAGGGACCCCGTTCCGTCAGCAAAGGCAGCTTCCGCGCCCGAGCAGATCAGCAGAGCTAGCATCAAAGCTTTTCGGCACTTGATGAGGCAAGACAATCGCCTGAAAGGAAATCTCCGATTCATAACAGTACGTTTTTATAATATGTTTTTATATCAAGCAAGATAAAATTACTTAAATGTTTTATGTTCTATTATTCCTGAAGAACGAATCGGCCTATCGCCGGTACGATAGAATTGACGGTAGGGACCCTTAAGCGAATCGTCCCCAGGTTGCTCGATCTGAAAAACCAAAGCAGAAGGTTTCCAAACAGCTGTTGAACGGCAAACACCGGCGCGTCACGTCAGAACTGCCTTGACAATAAAGATTATTCCGGGAATCGATATACATTGATTACTCGCAGAGTATGCTGAAATTCTTCTCCTCTCCCCTTCAACCTGACGAATTTGTGACGCAATTGAAGAGCTTCGTGGATGAGGAGGAAATTGATTGCGGCAGTCCGACGCAGTTTGCCGGCGAGCGCCCGGTGATTGGCCGCTTCGAGACGCGCCGTTTTACTCTCCATCGCCGGGCTGGGATCCACTGGATTTTGTGGTGGTTGACACCCGGCCAATGGTTTAAACCCTACCTCAATGGCAATGTGACCGCTGGTGATTCAGGCAGCCGGATCGCCCTTACTGGGGGAACTCCCGTTGCTGTAAAGATCCTCTGGGTTCTCATCCTGCTTGGCGTCTCCGGTCTGATTGCGACCTGGACGATGTTCAGCTATCCGTATAACCTCAGTCACGACCCGGCTCATTCAGCGCGTAATTTCCTGGCTGGAATTGTCCTGTTGAATCTGCTTTCTGGAGTACTTGTGCTTTTGCCGATCATTGGCTGGCTGCAGACCCGGTTTCACATCGCCGATATAGTCACCGAACTGCAGCGGCATTTGGATCTGAAACAGATCGACTAGTGCACCATCAGTCTCGTTCGCTGAGGAAAATCTAAGCGAAGGAGCGGTGAGCGCCGCGCGCTGAACATCCCTTCATGCCAGTGAATACTTGTATGGCTTCTAACAGCCCCACCGGCTTACCCACAACCGGTTGCTATTCCTTATAACAAGCTTAGCCAAGCGTAATGATCAAGCCAGTGACAATACGGTTTGGCAATGGCTGGCAGGCGCTTTCGCAGGAACTGATTTTGTGCTCTGAACCGCCCTTCTCCCGAAGCTCCCGAAGCGTCACGATAATAGGCGTTCGTCCCATTTTTCGACCAACGGCGAAGCTTTCCCGGCGACCAAATCCGAAAATGCCAGCAATGCTTTGCGAGAATCGCCAAGTGGATAATAGAACGCATCCCAATTTTCGCTGTCTTCCCCATCGTGATTGGGAATTACGTACTCGAAATTCCACGCTTCTTTGAGCTCCGTGAAAGCGCTGGCAGCCCGCCGTTCGATGTTCTCGAGATCTTTTAAGGAAAGGATATTTTTCTGACGCTGCGTTCGGCGCAACAGCTTGCGCCGCATCACATCTGTCACCAGATCCGCTAGTGACCGGCCGCGCTCCTGTGATTGCAGAAACAG
Organism: Verrucomicrobiota bacterium; assembly: GCA_019246215.1. GTDB lineage: Bacteria > Verrucomicrobiota > Verrucomicrobiia > Chthoniobacterales > JAFAMB01 > JAFAMB01. The sequence continues at coordinate 2,481 of JAFAQT010000269.1, read as the reverse complement.
AATTTCTTCCTTTGATATTGGCGCCAGAAAGATACTGAGAACAGTAACCTTCGATGCGAACGCCTCCTGTAACTTTCGACCGACGAAAGGATTGCCCTCGAAGAATAGATCCCCCGCTTGCAGCGTGCGCTCGGCCTCCTGTAAATCAACTGCCTGAAGGTCCCCGCGAACATCCAGCACAATAAAGCCTTCCTTTTTCCGAAGTCCCTCTATTTCTTCACGAGATCTAAAATGATAGGCTTCCCCGTCAATTTCGCCCGGTCTCGGAGAGCGACAGTTATACAAGACAAGCTTCTTCAGGTTCGCCGCGAGTTCCGGGTAGAAATTGCTGAATGCAGTGTGTAACGGCCCTTTGCCGACGCACGACGGACCAGAGAGTACGATGAAGCGTTTCATAGCGAGAAGAGAACTCAGGTAATAGATTTATCCCTTTACCGATCCTGCCAGTAAATCTGCGGACGAAAAATCTGCCTAGTAAAATGTAAATCAGCGCAGTCGGCAGGGCGACAATCACGGCGCCGGCCATGACGACGTTCCAGTCCGCCGAAAACGAGCCGGAAAGGTTGTTCAAGGCGACCGTGACCGGCTGCGCGTTCGGGTTCGGCAAAATGGTCACGCCAAACAGGAGGTCGTTCCAGATATCGGTGAATTGGAAAATTCCGACGACTACAAATGGAGGCAACGCCAAGTGCAGCATGACAAGCAAAAAGATCCGGATCACGCCCGCTCCGTCAGGTCGCGCCGCTTCGATAAGTTCGACTGGAATATTTGCAAAAAGATTTCGAAATATCAGGGAGCAAATCGGCAGACCATAAATGACATGCACCAGGATGAGTCCTCCGATCGTTCCCTAGAGCTTAATCTGTTCAAGGAACTGGATCAAAGGAATCAAAATACTCTGGTACGGGACGAACATTCCGAAGACCAGTACCGCAAACAACGTATTCGCTCCCGGAATTTCCGTTTGGCGAAAATGTAGCCATTAATAGCTCCCAAGATTGACGAGAGAATAGTGCGCTCGCTCGAAAACCTTTTCCGCTTTGATTGGACATGCGTCCGGCCGGCGCGGGGAACTTGCAGGTTTGCCGCAGGCATGAAGGGTTTGGGATCAACGAGCGGTTAACGCTCGGGTTCTTCGCTGCTGGATGCTGAGGGAGGCGGACCCTCGGAGTCCGCCTGCCTGCCGAAGACAAGCTATTTGTTGGCCTCGGATTCTTTCGCGGCTTGCACGAGCGCATTGGCGAAGTTGTCGACATTCTTATCCACGATAAACGCGGTCACCGCATCGTTGAGCCCTTGCTGAAAAGCTGCCGGCGCGGCTTCGCCGTGGACGCAACTGGGAACCAGTGTGGCGCTGGCAAACGACTTCATGGACCATTGGTGATAGCCATCGAACTTTGACTGGTCTACGTCAGTACGCGCTGGAATCGAGCCTTTCAACGGGTTGAAAGCCTCCTGCGCTTCCTTGCTCCCGATACTCTTGAGCCATGCTATGGTCGCGTCTTTATGGGGAGCGCCTTTCGCAAGAGTAAATCCGTCCGCAACAATGATGAAGGATCCGTCTGTACCGGGATGGCTAACCCAGCCAAAGTCTACATTCTCTTTTTTGTTGGCTTTGAGGAACTCGCCGTCGGCCCAATCTCCCATTGAGCTAAACGCAACTTTGCCTTCAATTAAGGCTCCGATGGCTTGGTCCCAGCTTAATGCAGAGTGATCCGGGTTCAGATAGTCCTGCATTTTTGCGAAATACTTCATCGCTTCCTTCACCTTCGGGTCGTCCCACTTCATTTTGCCGGCGAACAGATCGATCCATCCTTGGCCTCCGACCACTCCCAAAAGCGTGTTCTCGAACAACTGCGCCGACGCCCAGATTCCGGAATCTCCAACGCCGATCGCCGGGATGCCGGCCGCCTTAAGTTTATCGCAAGCGGCGAAAAACTCGTCAAAGCTCATCTTATCACCAACCGTTATCCCGTTCTTTTCGAGAAGCTTTTTATTAAACCAGAGGTTGTTGCCGCGATGTATTCCGGCAAGAACGCCATAAGTCTTCCCATCCTTGGTCATCAGATCGACTAATGCCTTCGGGAACGCTTTGTCCCATCCGTTACTGGTGTAAAGCTCAGTAATCGGCTCGCAGTAGCCTGGCTCCACGTACTGGCCGAGCAGTTCCCAACCGGGATGAGTTTGCCAAGTGTCAGGTGGATTGCCGCCCGCGAGACGGGTTTGGAGCACGGGTCGTGCGGCGGATCCGCCGCCGCCTGCCACTGTCGCGTTGATGATTTCAACGCCGGGATACTGTTTCTTGTAGGTGGCGAACAGCGCATCCAGCGCTGCCGCTTCACCACCGGAAGTCCACCAGGAAAACACTTCTAATTTTTTTTCGCCTGCGGCCTGGGAGGTAAGAGGCGCTTGCACCAGGATGAAGAGTGATGCGAACGCAACGACGGGGGAACAAAAACGCATTTTGAGATGCATGACTAT
>JAFAQT010000216.1 GCA_019246215.1 Verrucomicrobiota bacterium | reverse complement strand
AAGTCATTGTTCGTCTGGGCGAAATCGGTTTTGCCCAATTACATCCTCAATCTGCTCGGTGACCGGATGGAAATGGCGCACTCGGTCGAAGGTCGCGTGCCATTCCTGGATCATCACGTCGTCGAATGCGTCTGTGGCGCGCCCGTGTCATTGAAAATCCGAGGTGTTACCGAGAAATATTTGCTCCGGGAAGCGGCCAAGCCGCTGATCACCGAAACCGTGTACCGCCGGCAAAAGCATCCGTTTCTCTCTCCGCCAGTGACCACCGTCCCGACGGAACGGTTCCATCAAATGATGCAAGACATCCTGCGCAGTCCCGCCCTCGTGTCGCTACCGTTTTACGATCAGAAGAAAGTCATCGCTCTTCTTGACCAGCTTCCCGCTATGTCGGATTCGGACCGTGTGGTGTGGGATCCGGCGCTGATGTCCGTGCTCAGCGCATGTGTTATTCAGGAGCGGTTCGGGCTCGGTTCGAAGTTCGAGGCAAATGACTCCTTGGCGGCCGGTTCGCATCCGGCGATCAGGATCTCGCGAGAGGTTATTGACGGTTCCCGCAAAGATCCTTAACAGCTCCAGGTGATCATTGCTGCTTACCGCAGTTTTTTTCATTACGGTATTGAGCGTAAGCTTCTTCTGCCCGCTTTGTGAGTGAAATCGATTTCTGCTCCTTTGCGATTCTAATTGCTTCGCGAAACGAACTCTCGATTTGGGCGTCGGCGGCGCCTATCGCCGTCAGAAAGATTCCACGGAGCCGACGCAGTTCGGCACACCACCAGCGCTCCTCAAATCTTTCAACCAATGCTTCTGCTTCGCTTATTGCCTCAAGAGCTTCGGAGGTGCGACCCGCCAAGTGCAAAGCTTCAGCCTTTAATGCTAGATAGTAATCGACCAGCACCCAGCCGGTCCCTCGTATTCCGCTCTCGATCCGTGGGATGCCATCGGCCGCGTCGCCGGAAGCGGCGCGCGCCCAACCGAGGAGTATTCCCCCTACCTGGAGCCAGTTCTCAAAATTGTGACGGGTTGCTAATTCTATTACATCCGACGCCAACCGTTCCACTTCCGTAGGATTGCGCTCAATTTGGCCGAGAATCGCTGCGCAAGTCAGTGCATTCGCTAATGCATGCATATCGTTCAGCTCCCTTGCGAGTGAGATGGCTTCCTCTAAGGTTGCATGACAAGAGGTGATCTCTCCAATATGCCACTTTGAGAGAGCCTCTATGCACAAGCAGACGACCGCAGGCGCGTGAACCTCCTCCACATCAGACGGTACACCTTCAGTGCGCCAGATCTGAACACCTCTCACTGCGTATCGTAGGGCTGCCTGGAAATCGCCCAGATAGAAGTGCGTTACTGCCAAAGCGCGGTAGGCTCCGATCATTAACGCCGCGTCTTTCTGCTCCTGCGCCAGTGAGTAAACGTACTTGGCAATCTGCAGCGTTGTACTCATCTTACCGGTTAGGAGAGAGTAGCGCCACTGACCTATCAGTGCCAGATACAAGAGCATTGGACGATGAAGCGAGTAACACAAGGGCTCCGCGCGCTCATAACAAATGCGTGCCTCCGGGCTGCCTTGTCCGCAAGTAACCGTCAGATAGAGCCCCGCCTGCATAAGAATGAAGAGCTGATCTTCCGGACTGAGACTTTGCCCCTCGACGCTCGTTCTCACCGGCGACCCCCAGTTTCCTTTCTGGAAAAAATGGACCAGAATTGAGAGCAAGGCCTCTCTGGCTCCAAGGACGTTCGCCGCGAACGCGGCGCCTCCCCGCTGAATTCTCGGAATGTAAACGGAGTGCAGCGCTTCGCGAAATAAACCGGCGTTGCAGCCGCAAATTACCGCCAGGAAGAGCGGCTCCATTTCCCTGAAATTATCCGGCAGCTTGGGCGCCAGGACTCGATAGTAGTCAAACAGCCGCCGATTACATTCCTGCCAAGCCTCGGGTTGTCGATTCCGCAGCTGTTCGCCAAAGTATTCACGAACGAGAGGATGCGTATCCAGTTGCCCAGGATTATGGGGATCCTCGCCAGCAAGGAGTCTGGCTCTTCTGAGCCTGGCCAGAATCGCTCTCCGCTCGCTCGGGCTC
>JAFAQT010000257.1 GCA_019246215.1 Verrucomicrobiota bacterium | reverse complement strand
GAGCAACGCCGCCGCCGGCCCATTTTCATCGCAACCCTCTGGGCCGGGGCCGGTTGGCGTTTTTCCGCGTTACTCGCTCGACCCGTATGGCTCACATACGGGCGCTTCGCTCGCGCCTTGAAAAACAGCCAACCGACCTCCGGCAATATACCTCTTATTTAGGGGACAGGACACTAGGTGGGCCCGCGAGGTTTTTTGGTAACCCGTTTCCTCGTCGGTCGCGTCGATTTTCTAACGGGAGATTGTTTCGAACCCGCGACTCGGTTTGGCGCGTTTGCAGCGGGGTCGGAAGGTGCGGTCATCCGGGGCTTTTCTCCATAGATCATGTGAAACGCCTCTGTCGTCGCGGCATTGGCGGCGTCGATCAAAGCTCTCAGAATGCCATCGTCCTCGGCCAGCACACGGCACCCGGCCAATATCTCTCCGTGCTGCTGCGAAACAGCCGCCAGCAAGGAAGTCCTCGGGGGATTTACCGTGATCATTTCCGAGTAAGATTGCAGGATCAATCTTTGGACCACAGCCATCAGCATGGAAGCATTCGCCGCTGAGAAAAGGTCCTTGTAAGCTCTATGGCCCAATCCAATGATGTCCTGCTGCCGAGCCTTATAGCCTTCGATGGCCAACCCGATTTTGGGGACGACTTCCGACATGTGCTCAATTCCTACGACGAACGTGGCCCTTTGTCAGTCTCATTCGGAGTGGCGATAGCTATTGGAACTCCCAATTCTCCTTTCCCCTATTTAAAACTACGTTCACCACGCCTGAAGAAGTCGAGAACAAGGACACGAGACGATCTGGGAATCGCCGCACAGGCGGAAGCCCTTATGTTCCTAAAGACTCGCACCACACGATTCACGCACTACCAATTTGCAGTCCAGCAAGATGTCGCGTCGGGGCGTTTCCGGCGATGTAATCCGCTCCAACATCGCCACCACCGCTGCCACCCCGATCTCGCGGCACGGTTGATGAACGGTGGTCAGGGGTACCGGCAAAAGGCTTGCATATTGAACGTCATCGATTCCGACGATCCGCACATCATTCGGTATCCGATAGTCCCTCTCCATCAGAGTGTGCATCACCTGACCTGCGGTTCGATCGTTCGCACAAACTATCGCTTGCGGTTCCTGCCCTGCCACCATGTGCCCAAGGTCGGACGCGTCGTCGGCGCTTAGCCGCCAAACCAACGAGGGCTCCGCCGGTGCTCTCCAAAAAAAGAGTGCTTCACGGTATCCGGCGATTCTTGCCTCTACCGTAGACGCAGACTGCGTGTATGCTACGAACGCGATGCACTTGCACCCCAGCTTCAGCAAATGCTCCGTCGCCATGAATCCCGCGCGACGATGGTCAATCGCGACGAGGTCGTACGGGCTGCCATTTGGATAGGACAAAAAGTTGCGATCAAGCAACACGATCGGAATGCCCGCTTCCTCCAGCACCGCGACAGCGGCCTCATTAATACGGTCGTTCTGTGGGGTCCGCTCAAGAGGCGCAAAAAACACCCCGGCCACCTTTTTTGCAACGTACTGCCGGCATAGCTCTAAGGTCTGAAATTCTTTCCCTTCCTCGGAAGGCGTGGTGTCGCCCCAAAGAAGAGCGTGATTGCGCCGCTGACAGGATTCCGCCATGCCTTGGCAGATCGGGCCAAATATTTCCGTCTCGCCTAAATTCGGAATCAACAATCCAAACAGGAGACTGGCACCCGCCCTGACGCCGTCAGCCACATAGGTCCCTGACCCGACGCGACGCTGGACCAAGCCGCGTTGCTGCAGGTCCCGCAACGCGCGAATGATCGTGATCCGGGAAGTAGCAAATTCGTCCAGCAGATTCGCTTCACTGGGAAGCTTCTGACCGGGTTCATAGCGGCCCGAGAGGATGGCCTCTTTGATCGCATCGAAAACCTGCTGGTACTTTGGCTTTCGGGTCATTCAAATCTAATATAACAGGTTTGGGAGGGATTGCCAGGAACATTCCAGAAGCCCGTGCACAGAATCAGTGAAAATGGGCGAAACGTTCGATCCAACGGATTTGCCCAAAGATTTGACTTGATATATATTATAGGCCAATATATACATATATTCAGGGCCATAACCTGACATATCAACATACCAATATTGCTCATGCATTTATCCGAACATGTTTGCCTACTCGAGGTCTCCTGCCGCATCGTCGCACCCGATGACCTGATCGACTGGCACGACCACCGCCGGTGCCATGAGTTCTGTTTGATCCTCGAGGGCGCACCCACTGTCGGGCATCCCGGCGGAAAGCTCGTTCCGCAAGTCGATACTCTTTTCTTGTTCGTGAACGGGGAAATGCATGGGATCTGGAACTCAGGGTCCGCAAGCGCTCGCTTGTGGCTGCTGCACTTTCATGTCAGCCCGACGCTGAGGACCCATTTTCACGA
>JAFAQT010000005.1 GCA_019246215.1 Verrucomicrobiota bacterium | reverse complement strand
TAACTTCGGAAAGAAAAATCTTTGATGCGCCGGCCGCAGAAGCGGCTAACGCGACTAACGCTCCGATGGGTCCCCCGCCGGTAATCAGGATCGTCTCTCCGGCGCGGAGATCGCTATTCTCGATGGCATTAACCGCCACGGCCGCAGGCTCGATCAGTGCGCCCTGCTCATCGGAGACCTCGGGTGGCAGCTTGGCGACATTGTAGTCGTATACCAAGCATCGATCCGCCATCCCACCCCACGGATAGCTTAAGCCAACCACCGACAGGTTATCGCTCAGGTGGCTCCAACCGCGCCGATCATAGTAATCTCCGCCCGGGATGACGTTCGGTTGCACGGATACGCGATCCCCGACCAGAACGTTCCGCACTTCAGATCCGGCCGCGAGCACCACCCCGGAAAACTCATGGCCGAGAATCAAAGGAAGAACCGCTTTCGAAAAGGGGTGCGGCTTCCGCGGTATCTGGATTGGACCGTGCAAATATTCATGGAGGTCGGTCCCGCAGATCCCGCAATAGCAGTTCTTCAGCAGAACCTCGTGGGGGCCACAGGCTTCAGGAACATCCACATCTTCCAGCCGCAAGTCTCTACTGGCGTGGAAACGAAGGGCTTTCATGGATCTCCGACGATTCGGCTACAGATGTTCATATGATGAACCCTTTGTTGGATGCGCTCAACTGAAGGGGAATGCGCGACATGAGCAATGGACTAAATCCGAAAGCATGTCAAATGTTCATTTAAATGATCTTCTGTAAATGCATGCTTTAACGAGTGGCTAGGACGACAAAGATAAACCGCTTTGGGGCGATCGACTGCTTCCGGAATAGACCCAGAAGCCGTTAGCATTGGACGCTTGGCCCAATCGTGGGTAAGTCGTGAACTCAATCCGCTATGATCCCCTCACCAAGTCGATGAAGCAGAGTAAAAGCCCTGCCCTCAAGCGCGCTAAACGGGGCCGCCGAAAAAACACTCCGATGGTCCTGCTTGGGCAGAAGAATGCCCTAGCCAAAGCCCTTTGGCTTTATCATCACCGGAAGCTCACCCAACAGCAGGTCGCCGATGAGCTAGGCTTGTCTCGAATCACCGTCGTTCGGTTGTTGCGCCAAGCACTAGAACAAGGACTCGTTCGTGTTTCTTTGCGTTTGGATGTGTTAAGGCAGATGGAGCTTTCCGTTCAGCTCGCTCAGCGATTTAATCTCCAGGAAGTTTTCATCGTGCCGACCTCCGCTGCGGATAGAGAGGCAGACATCCGGCGTGCGGTCGGAGAAATGGGAGCGCTTTATTTGGAAAACAACCTCCGGCCGAGACAAGTGATCACCATCGCCTGGGGCAAGACCCTTCTTGAAGTTGCGCGAGCCCTGAACGAAATGCCGGTAAAGGGCGCGACCGTTGCTCAATCCCTAGGGGGGTTAAATAGCGGACAGACCTTTAACCCTTACGGAGTGGCGTCTCTCTTCGGTGAAAAACTGCACGCGCCGGTTTATCAGTTGTATGTACCGATCATGGTCGCCTCCAAAAAAATTCGGGACCTTTTTATGTCTGATCCAGGGGTCCAAGCCACGCTCGCGGTCGCACGTCGGGCGTCACTGTGCATGGTCAGTGTAGGGAAGGTCGATCTCAGCGCCACCATGGTACAAACCAGCTTTTTGGACGCTTCTACCATTGATCAGATGAGGGCACGAGGCGCAGTGGGAGATATTTCCGGACGTTACTTCGACATCCACGGCAACAGAATTCTCGGAGATGTGGATGATCGTATTATCAGTCTTTCCTGGGAGGACTTTCAATCGATCAAAAACGTGATGGCGGTCGTCTGCGGTCTGGAGAAGAGGAAGGCCATTCTTGGCGCCTTGCGCACCCGGCTGTTCAAGCGAATGATTATTGATGATCAAACCGCGCTGGCAGTCTTAGAGGAGCGTCAGGACTGAAAGTTTTCGACGCCCTCCGTTCCATGAAGGCGATGCTGATGGCGATTTGTTTCGAGTAAACGTCATTCTGTCATCGGTCGCGTCGGTGTCTTGGTTGCAAATTCGATGGTGCTTTCGAAGCTTTCAATCCCTGCGGCTGACCCCAGCCCCTGCCCCACCAGTCCGCCCGAAGATACATGGCGGCATCGCGATGTTGAGAGGAAGCGCCGTAAGCGATGTTGTTTTTTCGGGAAATTCGATGGAATGTCGGGCGCGACAACAGAACCATCGGCCGTGTGACAGGGGGCTAGGAATGGTTAGCAACGATTCTCTCTTTGTGCGAGATGGGGGATTATAATTGTCGCTGTGCAGCCAATCGTGAGTGCAATCCGGTGGGGTAAAGCACGGATGGATTTATCGCTTTTGTTCCTGCACCGGCAGTGGCTAGCCGGACCGTCCTCGGCTGAAGACCGCCCGACTGCCGTTCGCAGGGCTCCAGTCGGCGCTCGGGTCGCTTCCCAGCCTTGCCCTATCCTCCGCTGGAGCAAATGGGTTGCTCTGCCGCGAGCTTAAGTATTCACGGGAAGTGTTTCCCGTTTCCGTTTCCCTGGGGGTCGATAGACTGGGAAAGAGAAACGGCTGGTGATTGGAAGCCTGGATTGAGTTGATAGCCTCGGTTATCCCGGCTCACCATGCCGGTCTCGGCAAGATGAGCCAGGCAGGAGCAAACCGTGGCGGTGCGCA
>JAFAQT010000292.1 GCA_019246215.1 Verrucomicrobiota bacterium | reverse complement strand
GCAGAAAATCGATTTCGCTCCAAGAAGCACTGGCACAACCATGAGCCCGGCACCGTGGGCGCTCGCCACTAGCCATGACCAAAGAGTCAGATCCCAGAAATTCACGCACATCCCCACCCAGGTAGGGTGTCGCAGGCGGTAGAGTTTCCAGAACGCGACAACGAGGAGCGTTGCGGCGAAGCCGATTTGGAGCCATCGGTACGGGATGACTGCCCCGATGGCATAGACCACAAAAACAACCAGACCGATCGCAAGCGCGTGGCCCAGCGCAATCGGCCCGAGCGCGGCAAAAACAGCGATTCTCGATCGCTGCTGCAACCCAAGAGCGACCGAAAAGAGCCAGCCCATGCCTGGGTTCAGACCATGCCAGGCTCCGAGCAGCACCAAAGCTATCCACGGCCACATCATTCGAGAGTCAAATTCAGAATGCAGGATTCAGGAGTTCAGGGCGAATGTTCATCCGCATGGAAACGGATGAATAACACCAGTCCGGGAAACGCAACCGCCCATTCTGAACTCCTGCAACTCTGGCTCCTGAATTCTGCCTCCTGTATCCTGGATTTACGGTGGATAACAAAATGAGTCCGACGAGGAGTCGCCGCCTTCCAGTCGCACCTGGTGCAGTCGATATTCCGCCGACATTACAAGAAAGGTGGGGTCAAGTGTCATTGACCCATCCGACCCTGCGGCTGCCTGTACGAACCAGGTACCGATGCCGTCGGGATAAAATTGCGCGTCCCAGGATGCATAAAGCGAGTTGGTAAAATAAACGCGTTTACCGTCTCGACTGACTTCGACCATCTGCGGGCCGCCGTTGAGGGCGACCTTCAGCTCTTTGGGATGAGGCGCTTTTCGGACAATCCCACCAATCTGAATGACGGACGCTAGTTTTGGATGATCCGGTACAGAGACGTCGTAGCGGCGCAGCTCCCCGGTTCCCCAGCAGGAGACATAGAGCCACTGATCATCGAGAGAAAGGTTAATATCGGTGATCAGCGGCGGAACGGCTTTGAACCCCTTCAAAAGCGGCGGTAAAAGATCCGGATCCGCGGCTTCGGCCGGGATCTCAATGACTTTCGTCGCGCTCCAACTGCCATTATTGCATTTCCATAACCAGACCGATGCCGAGAGATCCTTGAGTGAGACAACGACACCGACAAAGCCGAAGGTCCGAGTCGGATCATGAGATGGTCGCAGTTCCAGGACCATCTGATATTCCTTACCAAGGTCAATCGTTTGTCGATGTTTCCTCCGGCGGAGATTCCAAATATGCATCTGGTGGCCGTAGCCACTCGAGAGCAGGGTTTCAGGATCAAGCCCGTTCTCAATCTTGTTCGGAGTTCCCCATTCGCTGGAGATCAGCGTGTCATGCCCGAGATGCCACCAGAAGTCGTAAGCCAATTCCTGGGGCCCGCGATCGAGTTCCCAGCGTCCCAGAACGTTGAAGTCCAAGTGATCGAGAATAAAAATGCCGCCTGGACCGCCGCCGTCCGGCGCGCCAAGGGCGCTGACGTAAATGCCCTCCGGACCACAATGTACCGTATGGGGACGCGAATAGCCGGTTCGCGCGAAAACTTCTTCTGGCTCAATGGTCTTTACAATCTCCAGCTTTTGAGGCTCCGCTTTGGTGTCGATGATATAAATGCGTGAAGAACGCAAGCCCGGGACGACAAGATAGCGCCTCTCAAGATGGGGGTGAGGAGCATACGGGCATAAGGCGGCACTGCATGCATTCCAGCCGAAGTGATGCAATTCATCGCCGATGTTTGGAAGATCCAGGCGGCTGACAACGCTATCGTAGGATGGAGAGGTTGAATCCACGTCGACGACAAGCATGGCATCGGTGCCTGATTTGCGGTCCGGTGCAAGCGCGGCGACGTACGCGAAATGTTCTCGCGGCGCTTCCATGGCAAGGCGGGCCGTTGGATAGAACGTCGGGTCTGTTGTCCACCGGAAACGCGATTGTCGGAAGGGCGCGGGTCGATCAGAATGCTGGGTTTGCGGCATGGCTGTAATGTGGGTGTAAGATGGGGGTGAAAATAGTCGAAACGGGCGTGCTTTGCCAAATCGCGCGCGACACCCGATGATCGTTTCACTCAACGATTAAGAGTAGTAAGTCAATCCAGGTACCAGAAATTTTTGCCTGGAGTGTCTGGACTTCTGGGGAAGAGATTGACAGAAGGAGAACGACCGCTGGGTTCGACCTGCTTACATCAGTTGCGCCGTCTCTTGGTTCGGAGTTACCTTGCCCGCTGCGGAAAAGCCTCTCGCGATACTCAAAATTGAGCTCGGATGACCCTCCAAGAGATGCGTCTGCTTGACAGGAACGCTGGCTTAAAATTTCGGACTAATCCGAGACGATTGTCACAAGGATGCCGGTCGCATAAATGTCGACCCTGATGAGTGGGGTTCCGTTGACGATCCTGTAGATTGCATCCGGCGTCGTTCGGCCGTTTTCCAGCAATTGTTCAAGGCGAGCCCGATTTTCTTTCTTGCTGAAATATGAGTCGGGCTCGTCCTCGCTATCGCGAAGCCCGTAAACATAAAAATTTGCCCGGTCCTGGCGAATAATTGCAGCGGCGCTTCGAAGCCGTTCGCCTTTGCTGTTGTAATGGTCGCGAGGACTGAGGCGCGCGGTGTAAGATTCGATGTATTGGCCCAGAATCTGAGCCTGCGCGTTTTGAATCGGGCCGGCCGTAAGTACTGCTGCTGTCAGAAGGAAAAGGAGAATTCCTGGTCTGATAAAAAGTAAGCGTGAGGGTCCGCTGCACTCCCAATCGAATGATCCGATGCATCCCGCCTCCTCTGCCATTTGTCTCCAACGATCGCCAATCGATAGCCTGATTTTCATTTACAGGAGAGAGTTTACGGGTATTTGACAGAGAAGGCGATCTTAAGAGCGCGCACGGATGTCAAATCTGCCAGCATGCCACTTTTTTCCATCTGAAGTCCTCGAACGCGAGGCGCATCGGCGCGAAGACGGCGAATGGCTTGACCGCCAACTCTCAAATTCCCCACGGTTCATTTTTGTCTGGCGAGGGAACAACCTTTTTAGCGTTGGCCGCAATAAGCGGCCGCTCGCACTGGAAGTACCTGATCCTGAGAAAGTGATAAACCCGATTTTCCTGGGCATTCAAGGGGAGGGCGCCCCTTTATTCGCCGCAAACCTCAGCGATCCACAATCGGAGCAGGATGCGCTTGCGCTTCTGTATCTCAACACGGATCTGGCTCGGTTTATTCCTTTGCGGCAATTTGACGGATTGCTCTCATCAGAGGAGCGTGCGCTGCTCTTTTACTCCCGGTCGCTGACTCACTGGCATGAGGAGCAGAAATTCTGTCATCGCTGTGCTCATCCCACTCTACCAGAGCAAGGGGGGCACATCTTGGCCTGCGCTAATCCAGATTGTGCGACGAAGCATTTTCCCCGCACCGACCCGGCCACGATCATGTTGATCCACTCCGGGGATCTTTGCCTTCTCGGGCGGCAGGCTTCCTGGCCGGAGGGAATGTACTCGACCTTGGCCGGCTTCGTAGAACCCGGGGAAAAACTCGAAGACGCTGTGTTTCGCGAGGTCAAAGAAGAGAGCGGCATCGAAGTGAAGAACATTCGCTATTTCGGTTCGCAACCCTGGCCGTTTCCCCAGTCATTGATGCTAGGATTTTTCGCGGAGGCAAACAGCAAGCAGATTATCCGCGGTGCTGAATTAGAAGACGTTCGCTGGTTTCAAGTCTCCGAAGCGAGAGAAATGCTCGTGAAACTCGCAAGCAGATTTCCGCATCTGGATACTATCGCTCGCCGATTGATCCGCCATTGGGTGGAAGCATCAATGTAGCTCCTCAACGGTTCTTGATCTTTGTCCGCGTGACAAGGAGCCAGCCCATGGGTCACGCAGCCAGCGACGCTTCTCCGCTCATCGTTTCCCTCAATAAAAACCAAAAAAATATTCGAAGATCGAGAACAAGAACGACGAAGAGCACGAGCACGATTGACGCGGAGGCCTATCGGCACTGACACTCACACTGACGCCTTCCTCAACCTCCTGCGATTACGGTTGCGATTGCAACCTCCGCTACGTTAAGATTAGCTTGGTTCCATCGCGTAAACGGATTTCCCCCTTATCGCTCTATGAGATCTTCCTGCCGATCACTTCTGTTTACTCTCTTACCCGTCCTTGCGTTGATGCCAACGATCCAAGCTGGAGTCGCCGCGAGCAAAGGAGATGTCGGTAATCCGCCTCAATCGAAAACTCTGGACCCGGGTTGGCCGCGCGAAATCACAAGAAACGGAGTACGTCTGGTCTATTATCAGCCGCAGGTTGACGAATGGAAAAACCTGCGCGAATTACGGGCGCGGCTCGCATTTGTCCTCACACCTAGCAATGGTAAGCCAGTAGTGGGGGTTGAAGAGGTGCGCGGCCAAACCCATACCGATTTAGAACGCCGGACGGTATTCATTGACAATATCGAGATCGTTCACGTTCGGTTTCCTTCGGTCTCCGGCGCTGAGGAAGCAAAGCTGCAGGACCTCTTAAAATCGACATTCCCTGGGAAGCCGATAACTGTCTCGCTCGACCGACTGATTGCGGGCGTCCAAGCAGGGCAGGCAGATACCAAAACGGTGGCAATCAAAACCGATCCTCCTCAGATTTTCGTGAGCACCGAACCTGCCATTTTACTGGCAATCCAGGGGGTTCCAGTGCTCGCGCCCATTAAAGGACTGGAGCTCAAGTTTGTCCTGAACTCGAACTGGGATCTGTTCTTAGCACCCGCAGAATCCCGCTATTATCTGCTCGCCGGTGAAAACTGGCTCACTACCGAATCGTTGTCTGGTTCCTGGACGATCCCTGACAGGCTTCCTTCAGATCTGAAGAAACTTCCCAATGGCGAAAACTGGGATCACGTGCGGAAGGCTGCCGCTGCAGGGGTTAGCAAGAGCTCAAAAGCACCGAAAGTGTTTTACGCGGATCAGCCGGCCGAGCTGATCGTGTTCGCGGGTGATCCGGTCTACAAGAAGATCGCCGAGACCCAACTACAGTACGCGACCAATACAGACAGCTGGGTCTTTACCGATTCCGCAGACGGTCAGATCTATTACCTGGTCGCGGGGCGCTGGTTTCGCGCTTCCCAGTTACAGGGGCCATGGACTTACGCGGGGAATGACTTGCCAGCAGATTTCCAAAAGATCCCTCGGGGTGATGATTTGGACGAGGTTCTTGCTTCAGTCCCCGGGACACCGGAGGCCGAAGACGCAGTCCTGCTCGCCCAGATCCCGACCACTGCTGTCGTCAAACGGGCAGACGCCGAGGCTCAGGCCAAAGTGACCTACAACGGTGTTCCCAAATTTGAATCAATCGCGGGAACGACCCTCAGTTACGCAACAAACGCCGATGCGGATGTGATTCGGGTAGAGGATATTTATTATCTCTGCCTGAACGCTGTCTGGTTCTCCTCTTCTTCACCGACCGGGCCATGGACAGTGGTGTCAGCGGTTCCAGAGGTCATCTACACTATCCCGCCGAGCAGTCCGATTTACCACGTCACCTACGTGAAGGTGGAAGGGTCGACCCCTGAGGAAGTGACGTGCAGTTATACGGCTGGGTATTCCGGAGCGTATATTGCGGGTGCTGCCGCAGGCGCCGCTCTGGTCTGGGGTACCGGTTATTACTATCCTCCTTACATCTATCCTGGGCCCGTACCCGTTTATCGCCCGTACTATGCAACCTATGGAGTTGCAGCAGCCTATTATCCCTACAGCGGCACCTATGCGATAGGAGGCTACGCTTATGGACCGTACGCCAGCGCCGGGCGAGCCGCGTGGTACAATCCTCAGACTGGCGCCTACGGGCGAGCGTACACTAGCCAATATCCCTACGGCGGGCGAACATCCGCCTGGGGTTACAATCCGAGCACTGACACGGCTTGGACGACGAACCAAGGGCACGGATATTATTCTCAGTGGGGCACCTCAACAGTGACGCGAGGCGGAGAAACCTACCAGGCGGGACACGTGGTCACTAACTATGGCGGCACAGCGGTCGCCAAAGGCCCCAATAATGTTTATGCCGGGCATGATGGGAATGTTTATAAAAAAGACGATAATGGCAACTGGTCCAAGTGGGAAAACGGCGGATGGCAACCTGTCAACAGCCAGGGGACGCTCTCCTCGCAGAACAAAGAGAATGGACGCCGGAATGCCAATGCTGGAACGAACAATCAGGGGACATTGGGAGGAACCAACCATGCTTCTAGCAATGATCAGGCGAATCGTGCCAGCCAGGGGAAGAGGGCACAAAACCGTCAGTCCCAGGCGGGAAACGGACGGGCAAAAACTGCGGCTGACACGAAGGGAGGAGAATCAAGCGATATAACAAACAGTCTTGATCGAGAGGCATCGGCACGTCAGAGGGGTTCGCAGAATATTAACCTTCAGCAAAAGTATCAACAGAAAGAGCTGCGACGTTCCCAGGGTTCCTCCACCGCACGCCAGTCGAGAGGTTCCGGGCAAAGAGCCCGTCGCCGGGATTAGCCGCCGGTCACCGAAACAGCATGTCTTTGAAGGCGTTCGGCCACGCAACCTCGAGTGTCCATTCGCGGCACCCCGCGACAAAGCACACTGCACAGGTGTCTCTTATACGGGAAGAGACGCCAACCTTGTTGCTTTGCTGTGCCATCATCCTACTCCTGGCGGGCTGTTCTAAAAAAGGCTCCGCGGAAGCTAAGCTCGGTCCCCAGGAAGTTCTTGCCACGGATGTCATTCAGCGGGATGTGCCTGTGGTCAGAGAATGGATTGGATCGTTAGATGGCTCGGTGAACGCCGATATCAGGGCGCGGGTCTCCGGTTATCTTGTCTCCCAGAA
This sequence comes from Verrucomicrobiota bacterium, assembly GCA_019246215.1. GTDB lineage: Bacteria > Verrucomicrobiota > Verrucomicrobiia > Chthoniobacterales > JAFAMB01 > JAFAMB01. Next base: position 7,895 of record JAFAQT010000292.1, on the reverse strand, counting down.
TTACAGAGAGGGAACCCTCGTCCACAAGGGGGATCTTCTGTTTCAAATCGACCCGAGTACCTACGAAGCAGCGGTGGAACAGGCAAAATCGGCGGTTGCGCAATCAGAAGCGAACCAGTTGCAGACGGAACAAACAGAAAAACGCGAAACGCAGCTCTTTGAGCAGAAGGTCGAAAGCGCTCAGAACCGCGACAACGCCGTCCAGGCGAATGTGGCGGCAAAGGCTGAACTCAAAGCCCAACAAGCCGCGCTTCGGCAGGCTCAGCTGAATCTGCAGTTCACCAAAATAACCGCTCCTGTAAGCGGCATCGCGGGGATCGCAAATCCGGGAATCGGGGATCTGGTGGGACCGAGCGACGCTCAACCGCTCATGACGATGTCCACCGTCGATCCAATTAAAGCGTACTTAAAGATCAGCGAGCAGGATTACCTCAAATTTGCGAGAAGAGTGGAGCAGCTCCGCGGCAGCGGGGAATCGGCCCCTCCGGCAGAAATCATTCTTGCCGATGGGACGCTCTATCCTCATCAAGGAAAGTTCTCGGCCGTCGATCGGGAAGTGGACCAGCAGACTGGCACTATTCGGCTCGCAGCCTTGTTTCCCAACCCGGACAATATTTTGCGCCCGGGCGGGTTTGTTCGCGTTCGGGTGACCGTCCGGCAAGTCCAAGGGGCAATTCTAGTGCCGCAACGCTCCGTAAGCGAGTTGCAGACAAGCTATGAGGTAGCGGTTGTGGCAGGAGGGAATAAGGTTGAAATCCGATCGGTGAAAGTCGGTGACACGGTAGGCACGCTTTGGGTAATCGAAGAAGGTCTCAAACCGGGTGAGCGCGTCATCGTGGAAGGAGCGCAAAAAGTTCGCGACGGTCAACAAATAAAGCCGATGCCCTGGACGCCATCCTCCCCAGTGAGTGTCCTGTCCCCGAAATAACATGCTCTTCCAGGGACAGGACACCAAACCGCAATAGCGATGTCCGAGTTTTTCATTTACCGGCCGATCCTGGCGATCGTTGGTTCGCTTATTACAGTGATCATCGGGATCGTTTCACTGGCTTTCCTGCCGGTCTCTCTCTTTCCGAATATCACACCGCCTGAAATCGTTGTTTCGGCGACCGATCCGGGATCCGACGCAACGACTGTCGAACAGTCCGTTGCGACACCGATCGAACAGCAGATCAGCGGTGTCGATAACATGAATTATATGTATTCGCTCAACGCGAACAGCGGTCAAATGAAGCTGAGAGTGAACTTTGATGAGTCGACAAATCCCCAAACTGACCAGGTTCTCACCCAGATGCGCCAAGCACAAGCATCGGCCCAATTGGCACCTGAAGTGCAGGCGCAAGGTGTCAGTGTTCAGAAATCTTTTGCCGCGCCGTTGATGTTGATCGCGCTCCGTTCAGCGGTCGGTCTCTACGATTCTCCCTTTCTGACCAACTACGCCTTCATCAACCTCAACGATCAGCTGACGCGGGTTCCAGGCATATCCAATGTGCAGGTGTTCGGTTCCGGCCAGTACGCAATTCGCATCTGGGTAAATCCCGACGAATTAGCGAGACTAAACCTTACCGTCCCAGACATCGAAAATGCAGTTCAGCAACAGAATGCCGTCAATCCGGTCGGGCAGGCAGGGGGCGAGCCGGTGCCTGCTGGTCAGGAGCTAAGTTTTATGGCAGTCGCAAAGGGACCGTTGGTTAAGCCCGAACAGTTTGGCGATATTGTCATTCGCGAACAACAGGATGGCGGAACAGTGCGGATCCGTGATGTGGCAAGGGTAGAGCTCGGTTCCCAGGTTTACACAACTAAAGCGCGATTGAATGGGCAACCGAGCGCGATCATCGCTCTTTATCAGTTGCCAGGGACGAACGCACTCGCGGCAGCCGAGGGTGTGAAAAAGTTGATGGCAAAGCTCAGCCAGCATTTTCCGCGAGGATTGGAGTATGTCATTTCATTGGACACGACTCAGCCGGTGACCGCAGGCATCCAGGAAATGGTAAAGACGCTGCTGGAAGCGCTTGGACTGGTGATTGTGGTGGTTTACCTCTTTCTGCAAAGCTGGCGTGCGACATTGATCCCGCTTCTGGCTGTTCCCGTATCACTCATTGGAACTTTTATTCTGTTTCCATTTCTGGGTTTCTCAATCAACACACTTTCCCTTTTTGGGTTAGTTCTGGCAATTGGGTTGGTTGTCGACGATGCGATCGTGGTTGTGGAAGCCGTAGAACGCTATATCCAGGAGGGCTTGGAACCGAAAGAGGCAACTCTTAAGGCGATGAAAGAGATCACCGGTCCTGTGATCGGGGTTGCGTTGGTATTGGCGTCGGTGTTTGTCCCTACGGCTTTCATCCCCGGAATCACTGGACGGCTGTATCAACAGTTTGCGGTAACGATCGCACTCTCTGTCATGATCTCGGCGTTCAACGCCCTGACGCTGAGTCCCGCGCTTTGTGCGTTGCTGTTGCGTCGCCGCGAGAAAAGCAAAGGCCCGTTGGGGAAATTTTTCCTTTGGTTCAATCATCTTTTTGGGACGGCTACCGAAACGTATGTGCGCATTTCGAAAACATTCATTCGGCGAAGCGGTATTACTCTGATCCTGCTCGTTCTCTTCGGTGTGCTGGCCGTCGCATTCGGGAAAAGGCTTCCGACGAGTTTTCTGCCGGATGAAGATCAGGGATTCTTCTATATTAATCTGCAATTGCCCAATGCGGCTTCACTGCAGCGCACAGATGCGATCTGCCGCAAAATTGAATCGATACTTTCTCAGACAGCGGGGGTCCGCTACACAACGACCGTTGCCGGATTTAGCTTATTGAGCGGTGTGCAAAGTTCTTACGCGGGTTTTTTTTTCGTTACGCTGAATCCTTGGGAAGAGCGCAAAAAGTGGACTGAAAATTATCAAGCGTTGAAAGGCCTATTGAACCTGAAGCTGATTCAGCTTCCCGAAGGCGCCACGTTTGCATTTTCGCCTCCGGCAATCCCCGGACTCGGCGTTGCCGGCGGAGTGACGTTGGTTCTGGAAGACCGCGCCGATCGAGGGGTGCAGTACCTTGCCGATAATGTCGACATCTTCCTCGCTGCCGCCCGTGGACGGCGCGAACTCGGGCGAGTCACAACGACGTTGCTGCCCGACATTCCTCAGGTCGACATTGAAGTCGATCGAGACAAAGCGCTCAAACAGGGTGTTGCACTCAAGGATATTTACAACACCTTGCAAACTTTTCTTGGCGGATCATTTGTCAATTATTTCAATCGATTCGGCCGACAATGGCAGGTTTACGTTCAAGCCGACGAAGCGTTCCGCGCGAATGCCGAACGGATTGGCCAGTTCTACGTCCGCAATTCAAACAACAACCCGGTGCCGCTCTCTTCGGTTACACGGATCAGAAGCCGGTTTGGGCCGGAGTTCACCATGCGCTATAACCTCTACCGCTCTGCTCAAATCCAGGTTCTCCCGGCAGCGGGATATAGCTCGGCCCAGGCTATGCGTGCCCTCGAAGATGTCTTTGCACGGACAATGCCTCGCGAAATGGGATACGATTACCTGGGAATGTCTTTTCAGGAAAAGAAGGCGCAGCAAGGGATTTCACCGGTCGCCATCTTTGGGTTCTCGTTCTTATTTGTGTTCCTGATCCTGGCAGCCCTCTATGAGAGTTGGTCACTCCCGTTCAGTGTTCTTCTGAGCACACCCGTAGCGGTCTTCGGTACGTTAGGCGCTCTTTTTCTCCGGAGAAGCGCCGCGTCCGCAATACTTCCCCCGGTGATGGTGCAAATAGAGAACAACGTCTTTGCACAGATCGGGCTGGTGATGATCATTGGGCTCGTCGCTAAGAACGCCGTCTTGATTGTCGAATTTGCAAAAGTGGAATACGAGAAGGGTGCCACTATCGAGGACGCAGCTCTTGCAGGGGCCAGGCTTCGACTTCGACCTATATTGATGACCTCGCTTGCTTTCATTGCTGGCTGCGTGCCACTCGTGCTGGCTTCCGGTTCGGGAGCAGTAGCTCGACAAGTGCTTGGTACCGGCGTTATCGGCGGAATGTTTGCCGCGAGCGGCATCGCTATTTTTCTGATACCGGCGGGATTCTGCATTGTCGAACGTGTGACGGCCTGGATTCGAGGAGAGGAAACGGACCCGCGCCTCGATCGGTCGGCCTCTCGACGTGCCGAAAAGGAAGATCGCTCTTCGCCGGAGCTATAATGACCAGAGATGTCGACGAAGTTAATGACACTTTGCAAATGCCGAACCGCCGAAGCCCCGGCATGCCGATCGGTCTCCTCCGCGTATGTCTAGGTTCTTCGTCCATCGCCCAATTGTCGCGATAGTGATTTCCCTGGTCACTGTCATCGCTGGCGCGATCTCTGTGACCTTTCTTCCCGTCTCCTTGTTTCCTGAAGTGGTGACACCGCAGACCGTCGTCACGGCCAATTACACCGGGGCCGATGCCAGAACCGTTGAGCAGTCTGTGGCCACTCCGATCGAGCAGCAGATGAGCGGGGTCGACAACATGAACTACATGTACTCGGTCAGCGCCAATAGCGGGCAGATGGTCCTGACCATCGATTTCGACCTAAACACAGACCCAAACACTGATCAGATCCTTGTCCAGATGCGGCAGACCCAGGCTTCATCTCAGTTGCCCACCGCTGTTAACAACCTAGGGGTCACAGTACAAAAATCCCTTTCTGCTCCGCTGATGGTGATTTCCCTGTATTCTCCGGACGCAAGTCGGGATGCACTCTTTCTTTCGAACTATGCCTACATTAATCTCAACGACGCATTGACTCGGGTCCGAGGTATTTCCAACGTTCAGGTTTCCGGCGCGGGAGAATACGCCATGCGATTGTGGTTAAGACCGGATCAACTCGCGAACTTGAGCCTCTCTGTGCCCGATATCGTCAATGCCGTCCAGGCTCAGAACACCGTCAATTCCGCGGGTCAGATCGGGAATGAACCCGTTCCAAACGGACAAGAGTACACCTATACTGCGCGGGCTCAAGGCCGCCTGACTACTCCGGAGGAGTTTGGCGAAATCGTCATTCGCCAGCAATTGGACGGTGGGACAGTACGGCTGAAGGATGTTGCGCGGGTGGAATTAGGGGCGCAGTCATACAACACTCGAGGACGGCTGAACGGCAAACCTGCCGCAGTCGTCTCGGTCTATCAGCTGCCCGGGACTAACGCTTTAGCCGCCGCCCACGGAGTCAGGACTCTGATGGAGAGATTAAAGCAGCGTTTTCCACAGGGTTTGGATTATGTGGTCTCACTGGACACGACATTGCCCGTCACCGCGGGGATCCAGGAAATGGTGAAGACGCTGGTTGAAGCGATGGGACTGGTGATTTTGGTGGTCTATCTGTTCCTGCAAAGCTGGCGCGCGACGCTGATACCGCTTCTGGCGGTTCCCGTATCATTGGTGGGCACCTTTATTCTTTTCCCGCTTCTCGGTTTTTCGATCAACACACTTTCACTTTTTGGGCTGGTCCTGGCGATCGGATTAGTTGTCGACGACGCGATAGTCGTTGTGGAGGCGGTAGAACGCTACATCCTAGATGGTTTGGAGCCGAGGGAGGCAACTCTTAAGGCGATGAAAGAAATTACCGGCCCGGTGATCGGGGTTGCTCTCGTGCTGGCGTCGGTGTTTGTGCCCACGGCATTCATCCCAGGGATCACCGGCCGCCTGTATCAACAATTTGCGGTGACCATCGCTGTTTCGGTGGTGATTTCGGCGTTCAACGCGCTAACACTGAGTCCTGCTCTTTGCGTATTGCTGTTGCGCCGGCGCAAGGAGGCCAAAGGCCAGTTGGGAAAGTTCTTTACCTTGTTCAATTACGCTTTTGGGCGAGCTACCGACGGTTATGTTCGCATCGCAACCCTGTTCATTCGTCGCAGCGGCGTCGCTTTGATCTTGCTGGTGGCATTTGCTGCAGGCGCATTCTTTTTTGCCAAAAGGATTCCGACCAGTTTTCTGCCGGATGAAGACCAGGGATTCTTCTATGTCAACGTGCAATTGCCCAACGCAGCTTCCCTTCAGCGAACAGATACAGCTTGCCAGAAGATCGAATCGATTCTCAGTCAGACCCCAGGGGTGCAATATGTGACAACAACCATTGGCTCAAGCCTGCTCAGCGGCGTACAGACTACCTACAGCGGGTTTTTGTTTGTCACACTTGCGCCGTGGGAAGAGCGGAAGCAAAAGGACAAACTTTACCAGATCATCAAAGCTCGGCTGAACCGTGAGTTGATCGAGGTGCCCGAAGCCGTTGCGTTCGCTTTTTCGCCGCCAGCAATCCCCGGGGCTGGGGCATCCGGGGACATCAGCTTCGTCCTGGAGGACCGTTCAGGGGGTGATTCAGAGCTCTTAGCAAACAACGTTGAAGCGTTCATCGCAGCGGCCCGCAAACGACCGGCGCTTGCCCAAATCAACACCACGTTCTTGCCGCATGTTCCGCAGGTATATGTCGATGTCGACCTTGAGAGGACCCTCAAACAAGCGGTTGCCATAAGTGATGTTTACCAAACTATCCAGACGTTCATGGGCGGGTCTTTCATCAACTACTTCAATCGATTCGGCCGCGATTGGCAGGTGTACCTTCAAGCCGAAGGGAGCTTTCGGACGAATTTCGATAATCTCGGAAAATTCTTTGTCCGTAACGCGAACAATCAGATGGTGCCCCTCGGAGCGCTCGCTCGAATCGAGCGACGAACCGGACCGGAATTCTTGATGCGCTACAACCTCTACAATGGCGCGCAGATAAATGCCACCCCCGCGACCGGCTATACTCCCGACCAAGTAATGAATACCCTGGAAGAAGTTTTTGCGGAAACCATGCCGCCCGGTATGGGCTACGATTATCTGGGAATGTCGTTCCAGGAAAAACAGGCGCGGCAGGGCGTTCCCCCCGCCGCGATCTTCGGTTTTTCTCTGCTGTTCGTTTTTTTAATTCTGGCTGCTCTCTACGAAAGCTGGTCACTCCCGTTCAGCGTCCTGCTAAGCACACCAATTGCCGTTTTCGGCGCGTTCGGCATGCTTTATCTGCGACGTGTCGCGACAAGCTCATTCGTTTCTCCGGTTCTGGTGCAGGTTGAAAATAATGTGTTCGCCCAGATCGGGTTGGTCATGATTATCGGATTGGTGGCAAAAAACGCAATTTTGATGGTCGAGTTCGCCAAGGCTGAATACGAACGTGGAACCCCGCTCACGGACGCAGCGCTCGCGGGCGCTCGACTGCGTCTTCGGCCAATCCTTATGACCTCTTTCGCCTTTATCCTTGGATGTGTCCCACTATGGGTCGCATCGGGTTCCGGAGCTATTGCACGGCAGGTGATGGGGACGACCGTGATTGGAGGAATGCTGGCCGCCAGCCTGATCGCTGTCTTCCTGATCCCGGTAAGCTTTTACCTGGTCGAAAAGGTCGGAACGGGGAAAAAAGGTGTCGGCGGGCCGGCGTGATGGCGTCTCGGCAATCGTGGAAACGGGTCAGCCACTGCCTCGGCGTGTTTAGTCCCTTTCTCTTGTCCGCGACCGCTGCCCAGTCTTCAGCCGGATAGCAATTGGCTAGCTTTGTTTCACAGCTTATCTGACCGTGATTTCGTCGTGTTCCTCAGTCAAAGCTTTGCCAGTTTGATCAACCTGTTGCCACTGAATTAAGTGTGGGCGGAAGCTGTAGCAGGTTATTTTCCATCTTTACAGCCGCAGGGTTTCTATAATTAAGTCTTGCAGTTCTTCCCGAGGAGAATAGCGGGCACGTTCCGGAAATCGTTTCGAACCAGGCACATTATCATCCATAAAAAAGCACAAGTGTTTATGTATTACTAATGTACCGTACACTAGCTTATGATACACAAGATCACACTATCCAACGATACATTCCGATTCTGCATGTTGTTTGCCGGCCTG
>JAFAQT010000377.1 GCA_019246215.1 Verrucomicrobiota bacterium | reverse complement strand
TCCCGTTCCCATTTAAATTCGTTCCGGTGTGCGCATAATCTGCGGCTATTCCGAGGGCAAGATTCTTGGTCAGCCCGTAATCGACTCCAAGGTCACTCCGCCGCTGGAGAACTTCTTTTTGACCCAATTACAGGAATTTCAATAATCCGCTTGCACTCGAAATTACAGACAATAGCGGCTGGCCGTCAACCCAATCTGGAGAAACTGAAGTACCAGCACTCCCGGGTCGGTAAGTTTTTTCCTGGTAAGCCAGGCGCGTGTTGCGGCATAGCACCACAGTTGTTCCAGGCATGTGAATGTTGCTTTTTTGATGCCCCTAAGCCTCCAAAGAGGTATTTTTCCGTCTCTCATGAAATCTTCCTTTCCCACTCCTGTTTGTCTTCTCCTACTAGCTACGCTTCTCGCTCCGGTCTACGGGCAAACTGACGGCGTGGTTGCGCCTACAGATGCGAATATCGAGACGATTGTCGCCATTCGGCATGGGGAAAAACCGCCGGGAGGGCTCGGGAACTTGAATTGCCGCGGGCTCAACCGGGCGCTCGCACTGCCTAACGTGCTTCTTTCCAAGTACGGAAACCCGGCCTTTATCTTCGCGCCGAATCCCACAGAGAAGGTTGACGGTGGCAAATTCTACTACCTCCGCCCTCTTGTCACAATCGAGCCTACCGCTATCCGCTGCCAACTCCCGGTCAATACCGCCTACGGCTATACTCAAATTGACCAACTCGCCGACGAACTCAAAATGCCCCCGTACCAACACGACCTTGTCTTCGTCGCGTGGGAACACCGGTTCCTCGAGAAATTCGCCCGGTTGATGGTCAAGTCCTATGGAGGCGATCCGGCGCAGGTTCCTCCGTGGCCGGGTGATGATTACGACACTATCTTCGTCTTCAAGATCACGCACCACAACGGCCAGAATACGCTCGCTTTCACGGTTGACCGGGAAGGGCTCAACAACCTGAGCGATGCCTGCCCACAATAACGCTCGAATTCGCCGAGAGTGGGTCCAACTGGCCCTCCTTTTCGTGACCGGACAATGGTTAGAGCGTGCGGTTAATGAAAGGTGCCTGGTAGATTTCGACGTGTTTATCAAACCTGCGTTAAGCGTCGCGCCTGCTATAGTTCAGACTCGTTGCGCCCTGCAAATTCAATCATGGCCGCTCCCATTAAATTTTCCCTTCGACGACAAGTTCCCACGAGCGGTTGATCCGATGGGTTTGGACAACGATGATAGTTGAAACATAGTGTCAGCATTCACCGTTTCTTTTGTGTTGACATCCCGCACGCCAAAGCCCGCAGCAAACATGACCTGATCTTTAAAGACTACGGCGAGCGCGAGGCCCGGAACCGTGTCTTGTGCAATTAGATTTGCGCAGAGTTTTTCAGTTTCGCTCACCACTTGATCACTGCCTCCGGCGTTATCGGCTATCGTCGACCTTGGGCGGAAACTGGTAAATGGTTGAACTGTATTATTAGTGCAAGCAAGTTCACGAACGGGTGCGATAGGGCTAACTTATCCATAGCTTACCTCCAGAATAAGACCGAATTCGTCTCGCGTGTTGTTCTGAGCGAACCTTCGCCGAGCTTCTCGACCTGCTTTGGTTGTTCGCTCGCTTGCTGATCATCGAATCGAGTCCGAGAATCGTCATGCCGTTTCTTTACGCGGTAAGAGAGTTGCCTGCGTCGTCTAAAATCAGCGAACTTGACCCGATTTTGCGATGTATAATCGGTGGGTAACACGCGAAATCACGATTCGCGACTTCTATTCGCATCGCACGGGATTGTCGAAGGCCCCCACAGATTGACTTTCCCTATGAAGCATTATGCGCGGGACATATTCATTTGTAAAACGGAAGGCGAAAACGCAGTAGGCGCAAGTTGATCTGAATTTGAGTAATGAAAGAGGGAATTGCTTTCCCTCTGTCCATCGTGCTGAGAAACTGCAACCCCTGATCGCTGTTCTCTTCCGGCACTTTCACCTGCCAGTACATGACATAACTGGCACGCTGGGCCGCGTAGGTTATTCAATCAAACGCAAGCTGCAAAACGACTGATGCTCGCGATCCAGCTTGGATTCGGAATCGATCAACTATTAATAAGACCGTTAACTCCCTTCGGAAAAAAGAGCCCGCTGGTCGCATCGATGCTGCCGTAAACGATGTTCAAGACCTGTCGAGGCGTTCTGCTGAAGGCGATTGAATTTGAGTCAGCCGGCACCAGGTTGGGTTCGCCGTTGATCCGAATTCCTTGATCTGTAACTGCAGATCCTTCGTCGCTTAACGAATTGCGAAGGTTGGAGATTTTGTCAGCGGCCTCCCGCGTCCAGGGTCCCAGCTCATAGAGCACGGTTCGAATGATACCAGCGTGATACGCCTCCACAGCGAGAATACCGGCGGCGGCGGAGAGATAATCTTTATTGCTGATCAGTGGTGCAGCGCCATGATAGGCGGTCACTCCAACGTCTTCAAAGACGAACGCCCCAACTAAAAAATTCACTTCGTTAGCGAAAGGGTCGAAAGAGTCGCCCAACCCGGCGGCTTGAGCAAGCGCGTTAAAGCTGTTGAGCAGATCAATCTGCGGTCGAGCCACCGCTGTATCCGGCGTGGCAGCATTCAGAGCTCCACGAAGGAATTTCACGTGGTTCAACTCATCACGAGCGATTTCAGACCCGATGTCTTGAAGGAAATCACTCAGGAACGGCACTCTCGGATTCGGCTTGATTATTACAGGACCAAGGCTCCCAGCACCGGTGATGTCAACGCCGTGGTGTTCAAGGCCGGTCCCTGAGGTCGCTCGGAGGTAATACTCCGCTTCGAGGTATTCCAGGTTCAAGGCGAAGTTAAGAATAGCCGGATCTAGATCAGCCTGCTGCGCGGCCGCTTTTTGGCCGCTTGCCAGCAAAAATCCGCCCGACGCGAGGGCGGCGGTGGCGGCTGCCGCGGCGCCGGCGCGTCCGAGAAACCTACGCCTGGTCAGTTCGTTTCCGGCGTCAAGTTTTTGGGCAGCGGATGAAGTTCTGTGTGGTGAAATCATAACAAACAATGTTAGAAAGCTGAATTGTTAGGGAGGTTGGTATTCGTCCCCAAGTGATGCGGATCTTTCGTAGTTCTGGATGCACGGAAAGCAGTGTCCGTTGCCAATGGCCAGCCGGAGATCGATGGCGATTGCTCGTCCAAGTGAGGAATGCTTCGAGCCGAAAAAGTCGCTGAGCTTTTTTGCACGAAAGGCAAGAATCTTTTTTACGTCCCGTTCCACGAAAAGACGGTTGAGGATCCAACCACCAAAGATCGAAATCGCACTTGATCGTGGCAGAGCGTGCCTTCACCGCTTTTCTCAAAACGATGTTGGTGAATCCATTGCTGGTATGGACCCTTAATCTGTTCGTCCACAAATCGAAATGGAAGGTCCGAAGCCGTAATCCTTGTTTTCCAGCGCACGGGGTACCCCGTGCAAAATAATGCGGTACTCAATGATTGCTCCTACCTGCATTTGAATCTCGCCCGGTGTGACAATCTCAAAAATGCAACCATGGCGGAGTGATGCTCCCCAGATTTCTAGCGAGGCCGCGCCTCAGACCAACGAGATGTAGGGTAGCTTGGTCGTGCTGGGGGCGGCACCGGCTGGGCTAGGCGGCCTCGCTAAATGTGCGGGACCGGAATTTAGCCGTCAAGCGGCGGTATCCCCGATATATTTCGGGGTAACAAGTAACAAGAGCCCAACCGGAGCCAGCCATGAATCTAAAGCACAGCGTCGCCGAACTCCAGAAAGAACACGTCGTGCTGGAGTTGGAATG
>JAFAQT010000251.1 GCA_019246215.1 Verrucomicrobiota bacterium | reverse complement strand
ACGATGCTGGATGCGTTTCGGAATCTGATCAGTCTAGGATTGAGCCTCGAGCAAGCCGTCGAATTGACCTCCGCCCGACAGGCGGAATATCTCGGCTTACAAGATGTCGGCCGGATCGAGCCGGGCGCCCGAGCCTGCCTGGTCAAGCTCGACGAGGATTTAAGATTGCAAGGGGTCTGGGTTGATGGAGAGAGTATCGAGCCCGCTTCTTAGGTGCGTGGGGCGTTATGCGGCATGAAACGAGGGCTGTGCGCGGTAGCCAGAGGGCGATCGAATCGGGGTGCGGCCGTACAATTCGAGGACGAGACGACGAGGATGACTGGGAGGCAAAAGGATATCACGACGAAGACCTTGACTAGTGCCACTGGGGACAATTGCGCACTTAGCGCCGCACGAGCCTCGGGTGTTACCGAGCGATTCTTTCATGCACGCTGAAAGCGCCGAAACAATGGAAGCCTGGGGCGTAGCTTGGCGTACCCCGGGAAAAGGTTAATATAGGAACAGCTCTGAAGCTGAAGGAGCGGGACATCTCGACCTTCGGGCCATGATCCTGGCCCCGTGCAATTGGTACGCGCTTTCAGCGCTACCGTTCCTTGTTGGCTTTTCTTGCGCTGCGCATGGCTGCGCCCCAGGCTTCCACTGTTTCGGCGCTTACAGCGCGCAGATAGAATTCGGTCAGTACCATCCCGCTAAAAACCTGTTTTATTTTATAGATCTGATTGCGCAGGACTACGCAGAAATATTCTCCCGGAAGACGATCTGCATGGGGATTGATAATGAGGACACATCAATCGGTTTTCGGCGCGCGGCTTTTGTCAGCGCCAGGATCGATTCGCGAGCTTCTTGAAGTGGGTTCTGATCGATTAAGAAATCAATAACTCCAGACAGAAGAAAGCGCCTAGTGTGTTCCGTCAGCTCGTGTGCGCCAAATACTACTTCTTTTGCTCTACCGCTTTCCTCCAGTGCCTGAGCTATTCCCCGATTCCCACCGCCAATATTGTATATGCCGCTGACATCAGGATAGATCTCAAGCAACGCCTTCGCTTCCTCGTACCCACGCTGAAAGTCATCAAGGCTTTCTCGCAACTGAACAATCTGCAAATGCGGAAACTCCTCGGCAAGAATGTGGCGAAACCCCATTTCTCGCTCTTCGTGACCACGATAGCTCAAACTGCCGGCGAAAAGGGCTACTTTTTGAGGCTTGTTCTCTGATAATCGGCCCAAGAGATGGCCCGCGAGTCTTCCAGCAGATCTATTATCGATCCCGACATAACCGATGCGCGGAACATTGGGGATGTCTGAAACCATTGTGAGAACCGGCACATTCGCTGCATTCAACTCTCGGACGGCTTCACGCACGTTGGGGTGATCGACCGCAACGATTCCGAGCCCTTGCGTCTCGTCCCGCAGACTTCGCATCTTTTCGGCAAGAGCATCCGGATTTAATCCCTCGACCTGATGAACCCGAGACCGAACGTTTGTCACTGCTTCAGTGCCCCGCTCAAGCATTTTCGCGAAATCATTGATGTAAGTATTGGTTCCGCCAGGTAGAACGAAATCCAGCACGACCGGCGCAAAACTGGCCGGATGCTGGAGGGCAGGCAAAGGGAAGCCCAGGCGCTGGGCCACAGTGAGCACGTGGTCCCGCGTACGGGACTTCACTCCATTCCTGGAGTTTACCACTCGATCCACCGTCGCTGTACTAACGCCCGCCGTTCTCGCAACGTCTGCGATTGTCACCTTCATCGCTCTATTAGGTCGAAATTAATTGTTGAGCCGCAGCTTTGTCCCCAACCATTGCGCGGCCCTGCCTGGCGATCGAAAATCAGGAGATCCATCGCGAACTCTCGGCAGAAAGTCAGAATTCAGCATCGCGCAAATTCAATGAATTTCATTGATGGACAACAATCAAAACATTCTTTATACAGATCATTCAACGACCGAGATCAATCATTTTGACCGAGGCCCCTGCTTGGAACCGATCGATGGATCTGCGTTCAGGAGAAAGGCCGCCAGATAAAGAAGTGGTCGCGGCCACCTATTCCCTCACGATCGAAACACAGGAAGTAATTCCCCCAGAGCAATGAAAACTCGTGCCCACCCCAGAACCCGTTGTCTAAATACGCCTCTTCGCGCATCGCTATTCCAAGACCGTCGGACTCACCAAATCGCTATGGTGAGACCAAGCATTTTTGGGAAGAGACCCATGTTAAAAAACCTGTTTTCCTTCAGGCTGATTCTCGGCGCCATCTTAGCGCTTTCAATCTCGGTAGTCGGTTCGGCCGAGGAGCAAAAGGGAGTAGTTTACTATTGGATTTCGCACGGGCCGCCAGCCAACCCGACTTGGAACTATTTTTTGCAGGGTGCGCAGATGTGGGCTCAGGATACCGGAGCCGATGTTCGCACCTCCTTCCACAGCGGCGATGTTCCGTCGCAACAGGAGGCTGTCCGCGCAGCCGTTACGGCTCATGCTAAAGGCATTGTAACGAGCATGCCTGACCCCGGCAGTCTGACAAAGGTCATCGCCGAAGCACAGGTCGCCGGCATCCCAGTCATCCTGATGAATACCGACGACAAGACCAGTGGCCGCCTGGCATATGTCGGCTGTGACCTGGTTTCCATTGGCCATCGTTGGGCGCAGTATCTCGTCGAGCAAAACCTGGTGAAAAAGGGTGATTTCGTTTGGATGCCGGTGGAAGTTCCTGGGGCAACCTACCAGACCTCCGAAACCCAAGGTATTGAAACCGTATTCAAGCCGCTTGGTGTAACTTACGAAATCACCGAGTGTAAACTGGATCCGGCTGAGATCATCAGCCGCATGTCCGACTATCTGACCGCAAATCGGAGCAAGATCAAAGTGATCATCGGCCTAGGCGACCTGGTGATGGGAGCCGTCAGACAAGCATTCGATCAGGTCGGCGTCAAACCAGGTGAAATTCCGGTCGTTGGCTGGGGCAATTCAATCGACGCCGCACAGGAAGTCTTGGATGGTTATGTCAAAATGGCGACTTGGCAGGATCCGCAGTTGACCAGCTACTTAGCTCTGTCCCTGGCAGCGATGGCGGCCCGTGGCGTTCCGCCAGGGTTCGATATCAACGTCGGTACGCTGTACGAAAAGGACAAGGCTGCCACTTATCTCAAGATTATGCAGGTCTCTACCAAAGGGCACAAATAGTTGCTCTTTTGGCTCAAACAAACCTGCGTCAAGCCAAAGTCGCCTCAGCGAGGATCAGCTTTATGGCAACCCTGTATCGACGGTCTTTCACTCGCCGGGAGATAGCCCAACGGGCAGGGATGTTGTCTCAGTTTGCCGGGGTCAGATTAATGACCTTGGAGGACGGAGTAGAACGCGGAATCCGCATGCTCGAGTTTCGCACGGGATCTGGGCTACGTTTCACTGTCCTCGTCGACCGCGCGTTTGATATCGCAGACTGCGAGTATTGCGGTGCTGCTATTGGCTGGCATTCGCCGGCTGGATTCCGTCATCCAGGATTGCACGAATACGAAGGGGAAGGTGGGCTAGCGTGGCTGAGGTCTTTTTCAGGTCTGCTTGTCACCTGCGGCTTGGACCATATTCTGTTCATGAATTCCGACAGCGCAGAGCATTATCACTATCGGCCCCGGAAGTCGGTGGATAGCTCGATTCACGGCCGCATTTCCACTATCCCGGGACGGTTGCTCAGCTACGGCGAGAACTGGGACGGCGATGAATGCACCCTATACTGTGAAGGGATTGTCCAGCAGTCCACGGTCTTTGGCGAGGACCTGCATCTAAGCCGTCGGATCGAAGCAAAAGTTGGCGCCAGCGAGTTCACCATTTATGACCGGGTTATTAACCACGGCTTCTATCGGACGCCGCACATGTACTGTTACCACATCAACATTGGTCATCCTGTACTGGACGAGGGAAGTCGTTATATCGCTCCGATTAGAGAAGTCACTTGGGCCGCTCATGCGGAGACCTACAAAGCGCAAGCCGTCGGTTATACCAGCGCATCGAAGCCGCAGCACAACTTTCACGAGCAAGTTTGGGAACATTGGCTAGCAGCCGACTCTAACGGAAAGGTTCCGTTTGGCGTTGTCAATGAGCGATTCAATGGCGGACAAGGCCTGGGGATCCTGATCGAGGTAAATAAGGATGAGTTCCCTTGTCACTTTGAATGGCAGAATTTTCAGGAGGGCCAATACGTGATTGGCGTCGAGCCTTCGACCAATCACGTTCTAGGAAAACCTTTTGCCAAAAAACGGGACGAACTCATCTGGCTCGAACACGCCGCAGAACGTAGCTATGCGACACGATTCGAAGTCCTGGGAGACGTAAAGGCGATCCAGCAAGTTGAGAAGCGAATCCGAGCGATCGCCGAACAGCCAACGGAAGACTATCCGACACCTACTGATAACTGGGAACCTCTGCGATAAGCGCCAGCCATTTGCTCCATTTTTCTTCATAGTATTTCCATGGATTTGCGTGGCAAAAAGATATTGCTAACCGGAGCAGTCGGTGGCCTGGGCTGGGATTCCGCGCTGGAATTTGTGCGTGCAGGTGGGCGTGTCTTTGCGCTCGATATCAATCTGGATAAAGGAAAACTGCTGGAGCAGCAAGCGGCGGACTCAGGCGCCGGCTCGCTGGTGTATGTTAACCAGGATCTTGGAGATCAGGACGGATTGCTGCGTACGCTTCAATCGATTGTTCAACGCGAAGGCGAGATCGAGATCCTGGTGAACAATGCCGCGATCTATCCATCGAAGCGGTTCGAGGAGTATTCGATGGACGAATACAGGATGGTTCAGCAGATTAATGTGGAAGCGGCAGTTATTTGTTGTCAGGTTCTATTGCCGGGAATGAAACAATGTGGTTACGGCCGAATTATCAATGTGAGTAGTGTCACGTTTTACGGAGTACTGCCTAATCTTTATCCGTACGTTGCTTCCAAGGCATCCCTTATTGGCTTAACGCGCGCATGGGCTCGAGAATTTGGTGCCTTTGGCATTACCGTAAACGCGATTTGCCCCGGCGCGATTCCCACGGAGGCGGAAAAAATTCATCCCGATCCAGAAGCATACACCAGATCTGTCCTCGAGCATCAGGCGTTGAAACGCCGAGGACACCCCAGAGATATCGCCGCTGCGCTGCTCTATTTTGCCTCTGCCGCCTCCAGCTTTGTTACCGGCCAGGTGCTCAATGTCGACGGTGGCTGGATGATGCATTAGGTCAAAATTACCTCCTCCGTGGATCATTTAACAACTGCATAGAGAGATGTATGGGAATTCTCACTGGATACCGAGTCTTGGATTGTACAATGGCCATGGCCGGCCCCTTCGCCGCTCTTCGGCTTGGGGACCTTGGCGCCGACGTGATTAAAGTTGAGCCAGTGCAAGGCGAATGGCACCGGTTTATTTCAGCGGCCAACGCGATGGGAAACCGGGTAAACGCTTCCTTCCTCTCGTTAAATCGAAACAAGCGTTCGCTGTCAGTCGATCTGAAAGCGCCCGAAGGTAAGGAAGTTCTCAGTGATTTGGTGAAAACAGCGGATGTCTTTCTCCAAAACTACCGGACAGGCGTAGCCGAGCGGTTGGGGATTGATTACCCCACTCTTTCAAAGATCAATCCCCGGCTCGTTTACGTCTCTATCTCTGGTTATGGCTCAAGCGGTCCATATGCAACTAAAGCCGGTCAAGACCTGTTGCTACAGGCCCTCAGCGGCTCCATGCTGTCGGTCGGTAGGGAAACAGACCCACCCACACCTGCTGGGCTGTATGTCGTTGATGCGGTTACGGCTTATAATGCGTTCGAAGGCGTCTTGGCCGCCCTCCTCTATCGAGAGAGGACCGGCGATGGTCAACTAGTCGAAGTGAACATGTTGGATTCGATTGTTACGTTGCAAATGCAGGAACTCTCGGCGTTTACCGTCGGACGAAAACCTCAGGTGCGCTCAAAGGAACCGCATGGACACGTGTACATACGTGCTCCCTATGGTGTTTTCGAAACAAAGGACGGATATATAGTCCTCGCCTATACGCCTCTGCATAAACTTGGTGAGACGATTGGTGAACCATCGTTTTTGAAAATGAACGACGAGACGGATACATGGACGCGGAGGGATGAAATCTACGCTAAAATCAGGGAGCGCCTGAAGACAAGAAGCAGTGACGAATGGCTGGAGGCATTCGCTGCCCAGGAATTCTGGACAGCTCCGGTCTATGGCTATACCGATGTAGTCGAGGACCCGCAAGTCAAGCATAATGGTACTTTCGTTGAGTACCTGCATCCGACGGAAGGTTCGGTGAAGACGCCCGGATTTGCTATTAAGTTTTCCAAGGCGCCTTCGAAAGTCGAGCGCGGCGCACCACTAAACGGTCAACACACGCGTGAGATTCTCCGAGACCTCAACTACAATGACAAGCGAATCGATGAGCTGATCCAGAAAAGAGTGCTCGCTGAGACGAAGTTATGAGCGGCTCAGACAGGAGCTACGTTGGTATTACCTGGGATCATCCCCGGGGTTACAACGCGCTTTCGGAAGCGAGTCGAGGGCTGGAGAAGAAGGATTCACCTATCTCGGTTCACTGGGAGAAACAATCACTTGAAGAATTTGAGTCCAGGCCGATCGAGGATTTATGTGCTCGCTATGATCTGGTAGTGATGGATCATCCGCATCTGGGTGCCGCGGTTGGGAGAAACTGTCTGCAACCACTCAATGATTGGTTACCCGGCGCCCGCATCAAGCGCATTGCTAGGACCAGCATTGGTTCTACCTTTCAGAGCTACTACTATGAAGGAAAATATTGGGCGTTACCACTGGACGCAGCGACGCAGGTGATGGCGCTTCGACTCGACCTTTTGGGCAGTCGATCCATCCCGGTAACTTGGGATGAGGTTCTCCAATTGGCGAACAACCTTTCCGTGGTTCTATCCGTTGGCGGTCCGCATGCGTTGGTGACGTTTTTTTCAATCTGTGTAGCCCTTGGTGAGCCGCCGACTAGCCTTGATCCGGCAATCGTCACCTCAGAAACGACCGGTGGAAGGGCATTGGAGCTGATGCAAGAGTTGACTAGCAGGATGTCGGATCCCGAACTTGATCTCAATCCAATCCAAATCTCCGAACGCATGACTCAGACCGACGAAGTTGCCTGCTGTCCGCTCATCTACGGTTACGTGAATTACGCGGATCCGCGTGCTTATCAGGGGAAGTCCCTGACATTTATGGGGGCGCCAATGGCCTACAAAGGAGGTCGACACGGATCCACTCTCGGCGGGACCGGCTTAGCTGTATCGCGAAGAACCCGCATCTGCCCGGAGCTCATTGAGTATCTCCTGTGGCTTGTCTCGGACGACGCCCAAAGGACCTTGATTCCGGACTTCAACGGTCAGCCGAGCGCAGCCGCAGCATGGTCAGACCCGGACTTGAATCGACGCTGGAACGGCTTTTATAAGAATACCTTTGAAACGATTCAGGATGCTTGGATTCGGCCGCGCCACCCTGGCTATATCGAGTTTCAATCAGAAGGCTCGGCGATCATTCGAAGCGGACTGCGCAGAGGTAAATCGACCGGCGAAATGCTTCAATCATTGCAGGACGCTTACGCGAGAAGCCGTTCTCTCCAGAATTCCTCCCAAGTTCACCCTAAGACCTGATCTATTACCATGCCAGAGGACCAAGAAATCCTGTTCGAACTCACTGATCACATCGCTACCATCACCTTGAATCGACCCCAGAAATTGAACGCCGTGACGTCGGAAATGGCTAGCATCGTGAATACCTATGCTCTGGAGTATAACGAGGATACCAATGTCCGCGTGGTGGTTATCACCGGATCCGGGGAGAAGGCTTTCTGCGCTGGATCCGATATCAATGACCTCGATCACTATGCGGACCCGTGGGTCTTTCGAAACCGGCCAGACTACTGCGACGCTATTCGCCGGTTGCGGAAACCCACCATCTGCGCAGTGAACGGTTTTTGCTTGGGCGGCGGCCTCGAACTGGCGATGTCATGCGATATCCGCATCGCCTCAGGAAAGGCTTTCTTTGGAGCACCGGAAATCAAGCTTGGTTGGGTTGGTGGCGGCGGGATGAGCTATTTTCTGGCGCACGCTATTGGATCATCTAACGCAGCCCTGATGTTGTACACCGGTGATATGATCGATGCGCAACAAGCATTGAACTGGCGGCTGGTCAGCGAAGTGGTTGCACCCGACAAACTCTTAGCGCGGACAAAAGAGATCGCCTGCACCATAGTCCAGCGTGCACCTATTGCGGCACAGACGGCAAAACAGAACCTACGCGCCGCCTACTCGATGAACCGGGAGGATGCGATCCAATACGAACGCGATCTCCAAACCATTTGTTTCGCTACGGAGGATGCAGCCGAGGGGCGGCAAGCCTTCAAAGACAAACGAAAGGCGAACTTTCGTGGCCGGTGATTTTTACGCCGAATCAGGTTCAGGGCTAAGTCAAAATTGAAGGACAACTGAAAGTAACTAATCCCCATTATACTATGCCACACCCGCCGAACTTTAAACCCGACCCAAGCATCCGGTTTCGGGCGATGTATCGGCGCAGGGTTTATCATGGCCGACGTTCAGCTTTCAGCTTACGCCACCGCCGGCTTTCCGGTGGTCGCGATTGCTTCGCGGCGGGCGGAAAAAGCGGCAGAAGTCACCAAACGCCTGGTGCGGTTGGCGGAATTTGGTTTTTAACACTCTGAACATTCCTAAACCAAGAGAGGAAAAATCCATGCTACAGGTAGGTATTTTTAACGGGTACTTCCCTTATCCGCTGGAGGAGCAAGCGAAGAAAATCAAATCGATCGGCTTCAATACAGTCCAGCTCGATCTCGCGTTTAAGGATGTCGATTTTTCGACACCCGATTCAATCACTGTTGCAAAAGCGAAGCAAGTGCGTGAGACATTCCGCGACTATAATTTGCCCATCTGTTGCATTTCGGGCTATACCAATATCGTTCATCCCGACCCGGATAAGAGGAAGGAGAAGCTTGATTATCTGAGGGCACTGATCAGGAACGCCCGGCATTTCGGAAGCCCTTATGTAATCTCCGAAACCGGAACATTTAATCCAGTATCAGACTGGGTGAGTCATCCGCAGAACAAGACAGAAGAAGGATTTCAGGAATGCAAAAAGGTTATTAAAGAACTCGCACAACTGGCCTTCGATCACGGAGCTGTCTTTTTACTTGAAACCTATGTAAATAACGTTGTTGGATCCGTCGAAGAGACCGTTCGAATGTTTGCTGAGGTTGATCATCCCGGTCTCGCTTTACTGATGGATCCGACAAATTATTTTGAGGCGCATAATATTGACCAGATGGATCAGGTCTTGAAGCAGATTTTCGACACTCTTGCAGCCAAAATCCGAATTGCTCACGCGAAAGACGTAAAGCGAGCGGGAACCGAAAAAGGTGAGAAACACGTGGATATCGACGCCTCCGAGGCACACACTTTCCGTGGCGTTGGTGAGATTGAATTGCCGGCACCTGGCCTCGGTAGTTTAAACTACGATTACTACCTCGAACGGCTTGCCGAGAAACATCCAAACATCCCCATCGTTATTGAGCACCTGGAAGAAGCAGACGTACCTAGGGCTAAGAAATTCCTGGACGGGAAATTGAGAGCCCTTGGTCTCTAATACGAAGTGATTTGCTGAAGCCGAAGAAAAAAGCCCCTGCAGAGCTTGATCATGCGAAATTCTAGGAGAATAGCGGCAGTAATAGGGACCGGCTTTATCGGTCCGGTCCATGTGGAAGCGCTGCGACGCATCGGCATTGATGTGAAAGGCATGCTTGGTAGCACCCCTGCCAAGGGCGGGATGGTGAAAGATCGATTTGGGCTTGCCAAAGCTTATGCCACCTATGAAGAAATACTGGGTGATAACGAAGTCGATGTCGTCCATATAACTGCACCTAATCGGTATCATCGCGCCATGGCTGCCGGCGCCATTGACGCCGGGAAACATGTTGTTTGCGAAAAGCCTTTGGCTACCACTTCGGCGGAAACTTTCGAGTTGCTCGATTTGGCGGCAAGGAATCCGCGCTTAGTCACCGCCGTCAATTACAATGTCCGATTTTATCCTTTGGCTCTCCAGGCTCGAAATCTCATTGAAAGCGGCGCGCTTGGTCCCGTCATGAGCGTGCGAGGCGATTACAGTCAGGATTGGTTGCTGAAGGAAACAGATTGGAATTGGCGATTGTTACCAGAGGAAGGCGGTGAACTGCGAGCGGTGGGCGACATCGGAACCCATTGGATGGACTTGATCCTTTTTGTCACCGGTCTCGATATCGATTCGGTCTTTGCAGATTTGGCTACTCTGGTACCGGTGCGTCTCCGTCCAAAGGGCGCGCTGGCCACTTTCCAGGCTGACGATGCAGGCGAAGGCCGGGTGGAATCCGAACCGATCGAAATCAGGACCGAGGATTGGGGCTCAGTTCTCTTCCGTTTCACCAATGGCGCGCGAGGTGCAATGTGTGTATCGCAGGTAACAGCTGGTAGGAAAAATCGCATCACCTTCGAAATCGCCTGCGTAAGAGCTTCCCTGGCCTGGGACTCTGAGCATCCGAATGATCTGTGGATCGGACATCGAGACAAATCCAACGAACTGCTAATTCGGGATCCATCGTTGCTCGCCCCTGAAATCCGGTCATTTGCAAGCTATCCCGGTGGTCACAACGAAGGTTTTCCAGACACGTTCAAGCAACTTTACCGAGCGATTTATGATTACATCGCGGAGGAAGATTACTCACGGCCAAAACTTTTTGCCAGTTTTGAAGATGGCCACCGAGAAATGCTGCTGTGCGAAGCGATCCTGAAGAGTCATCGGGCACAACGGTGGGTTCGAGTGACCGACGGAGGTCAAGGTGAATGATCAATAGCGATATGGGGGCAAACCGATTATGCAACTAGGATTCGTATCGGCAATCCTGCCGGAGCTGACATTGGAGGAAATCTTGTCATTCGCGGCAACGGAAGGGTTCCGTTGTGTAGAATTGATGTGCTGGCCTGTTGGGAAAGCAGAAAGACGGTACGCCGGTGTAACGCATCTCGATGTAACTTCGTTCGGAGAGAGTGAAGCCACGCGAACGCGGGAGCTCGTCGAAAAATATGGAGTTCGCATTTCGAGCCTCGGATACTACCCTAACCCCCTAAGCGCTGACCCAATCGAACGCGAAAACTATATCCAACACCTTCGCCGGGTGATTGAGGCATCCGCAGGCCTGGGAATTGGCGTTGTGACCACATTTGTCGGCCGGGACCACGTCAAGTCCGTGGAAGAGAATTGGAAACTTTTCGAGTCGGTTTGGAAACCATTGATTTCTTTTGCCGCAGATCAGGACGTCAAGGTTGGGATCGAAAATTGTCCGATGTTGTTCAGCGGCGACGAATGGCCCGGCGGAAAGAACCTCGCGATTTCACCGGAGATCTGGCGTCGAATGTTCGACGCTATTCCCAGTAAACATTTTGGCCTCAACTTTGATCCCTCTCATCTAGTGTGGCAAAAGATCGACTACGTTCGGGCGCTGCATGAATTCAAGGATAGAATCGTTCATGTACATGCAAAGGACGATAAAACCGTTGCCGACCGACTATATGATCGAGGGGTTCTGGGTCTAGGGTGGCATATTCCCAAGCTCCCCGGTCTTGGCGACGTCCAATGGAACCAGTTTTTCTCGGCACTTACTGATATTGAGTATCGCGGACCGGTTTGTGTGGAAATTGAAGATCGCGCTTATGAATATTCGCTGGAGGGCAGACAAAAGGCTATTCGACAATCTCAGCAGTATCTAAAGCATTTTTTTCCTAGTCGGCAAAAATGACACTCTGCAGCCGCAGGCGAAAACGCCAGCGAGCGCAGGGCATCTTAGGGTCTTGAGCTCCCGACGCAGGTTTGGTGAGGATCATCGGCGTACGGTCATCCCATCGGTTCCGGATACGCAGGTCGCCACTAAGTTTCAGTTTCCTTCCCCAATCACCATGGGTGAATTTATCGGCCGGTTGTGAAGTTACTTCCTTAGCAGTCCAGAAGCGTGGCGCACAAAAACCCGGAGCATAGTCCGGCTGGGCTTCAGGTATAAAATTTAATACTCTACTAGTTGAGTTCAGAAGACTTGCGAATTAGGGTCGTAGGCCGTGAAGCTGTCTAAAAGGGGTGAATATGCCCTGCGCGCTTTGATTGACTTTGGTGTGGCCGAGGCTCTCGGCCGACCTTTGCTCCAAGTAAGCGAACTCGCCGAAAAGGAAGGGCTGCCAATTAAGTTTTTGGAACAAATTTTAATGCAGCTGAAGGCTGCGGGTTACCTTGAAAGCCGGCGCGGCAAACACGGCGGTTACCTGCTGGCTCGTCCACGCGAAAACATTAATGTGGGCCAAGTGGCACGCCTCATCGACGGCCCGCTTGCGCCCATTTCCTGTGTCAGCCAAACCGCTTACCGGAAATGCAGTTGTCCTGACGAAGACCATTGCGGCCTGCGCATGCTTATGCTCGATGTCCGAAATGCCATTTCAAACATTCTCGACAGGTATACCTTAGCCGACGTCGTCGAGATCACGATGCGGAAATTGCGCAAGGACAAGGTAACCCACCCGTTTGTACTGGTTCCGCTGCTCGCCGGTCCGGCTTCACATTCGAAGACCCGGAAGAGCACAAAGAAACTCAGCGGCAAAACGGCTGCCTGAAAAGCAGCTTCTAGGCTTTTTCTGCATCCGGCGGCGGAGCCTGTTGCCGGTAGGTCTCCGACTTGAGACACAGCTCTGTTTCGTTCTGTGACATTACATCTTGATCCGCGCAACAAGGTAAGTTCGAGCGAATCGTCCTTGCCAACCGGGCAAGGGCTTCGCCCTTGATATCCTTTGGATCGAATGTCGCAGAGGCATTCACCACGATACGTTCCTGGTATCTGACCACACAAGAGCAAGCGATGAACACCTGCTGCGAGCATCATAAGAATACCATCAAATTCGCCTATCGTTGTTTCGATCGGATTCTTTTAAACGGATTGATTCAGCCTTTCAGCAATCCGAGCGCGTCATCGGCTAATGCAAGATTCAATCGCGAAAGAGAAGCACACCCTGGGGCTGCGGCATTCTGTCAATGTTTGCAGTGCTTGCATTCCAGCTTGAGAAATTCTATCCGTCCTTCGGAAGTTTGATTCGGCCAGCTTAATTAGTGCACTATTAATGCACTAGAGCCTGTCTGCCTGGTCGACCAGCATTCTGTAACGGTGCAAAATCTGTTTTATGCTGAAGGCGATCGCCGAGATTTGATTCTCGAATGGCATATGCCTGGGGGTGCAGATTATCATGCTGAAAGGTCTGGGTCGCAACCGGCCAAAGCTGAAGAGAGAATGCCGGCTATTCTGCAGTTGTGGGAAAACCTGGATCGGCTCACGTGCCAACGGGACGAGTCTTTGGACGATCTCGAGAGCGGGCCAAAGGACTTCAGCTGCGATGACTCGGCTGGAAACCTGAATTTGGAAGCCCGGTATCGCCGCATTTCCCTGAATGGCAATCATCCCGTCCAACTGGTTACCAGCGAGCTCCTGCTCGAAATATCGAATCGTCGGGTCGGGCGCATCCGTCCAGAAGTCAGTTGAGAAATCTGGCGAGCGACGGGAAACCCGAACGGGATTGGCGACCGGGTAACCGAAGAGAGCAAAATCCTTTGCCAAAAGCGGGGCTAACTCCAATTCGACCAAGATCTTAACGATGGCGCTGGTGCTGAGCAGATCGTCCGGCTGGATACTGCCGAGCAGCGCGAGGCGGATTGGAACACTTCCACCTCGAGGACCGATAAAGACATAGCTTGGGATCACGCGTCCATCGATGGCAAAGCTGCGCCATGTTGCCAGGCTGGCCGATTCTTTGGCGAGCAGATCGAGCGGCTCCCAGATTTCGTGTGCAGATTCAGCGTCGGGCACATGGGTTGAGATTTCCTGATAGGCCGAGACAGACAGTGCTGCGTTCATATAGAATCTCCTTTGCGGTACTTCATTGTGGAATCCTGGTATTTGCGGAAAGGCTTTCACCTTCGCCTGACGGCCGGGGACATCCCGCTCCAGGCCTAAGCGACCTAAAAGAGAGAGTAGCAAAAGAAAAGATAATGTCTACCGAATTAATATAGATTGGGCGCGGGCTGCGGCGGTTCCGTACTCAGCAAAGCAAACATCGGCGCTGCTTGCTTAAGCAAGGAACTTGCCGGCTCCGTACATCTGCATCGGCAGTGGGAAATCTTTTCCACCGATCAAACCAGCACTTACGCCACCCACTTTGAGCGTTTCATCCAGGATTACGCGAAAGAGGGTCTTACCCGCCGAGGGGCTCGCTAGAGTCGTTTATGAGGGTGGCATCGGCTGCTTTCAGAGAAATCGTCTCTAAACGGCTCAGCGGTCAGTTCATCGGAACGCGAATGACTAATGAGAACGTCGTGGGCCATGGAGGCGCGCGCAATAATGCCATCGACGATGACAGAGGCGAAGCTGCGGCTGGTTCATTTAGGAAGATGAAGAGAAACCTTTCGATTGGAGCGAATTGTCAGCGCATCCGTGCAACGTACCCAAAACGCAGGGGACCGGTGGGCACGCTTTATTGAGAGCTCACCTGTAATAGAGGCAGATCAGTCAGCTTCCAATCGTATTCCGAAAGGTCTTCCAGCCACTTTCCGCTTGGACATAGTTCGCGATTAGGCACGCGAGAGCCGCCAAGATGAGTAGTACTTTTTGCATGAATTATTTTCCGAGTAATTGACGCCAAGTGTCATCCATCAGAGATCGTGGGAAATCCGCTGGGAAATTGCTCTTGATGGTCCGCAGTTCGGCGGCATCAGGAACGTCGGTGCGGCTTAAATCGAGGATGACGTCCCAACGCCCAGCCGTTTTCTTGAGACAGAAATTGAAGGCGATATCCTCCATGTATTCGGTGCTGATGTTGCTACCGTCTTTGAAGAGCGGGATTGCCTCGAAATTGCAGTAGGGCTCCTGTACCGAGAGATGCTCAATTTTGAAAACGATGGCTTGCGGCAAGGCCTGATTGCTCGCATACCGGCTGAGAACAAACGCCCTGGCTGCATCGCAAATCGCTATTCGCTCCCGGGAGCCAGGTTCTGGCGTGTGCGGATTTGCCTGTATTGCGATCGTCAGGCTCGCAAGGGCCATCAGCAGTAATAAGGTCTTTTTCATATCAACGTTAATTCGACTAATCAAAGGAACATCTTACATACATTCCGCTTGCGAGCGGAATCCAGATCATGTCCAAACGGCTTCTCGCTAAGGACCCTGCGCCGGCGGCGGTTCTCTTCGCGCAATAAGCCGGACTCGACCATCGCTTCGCAATCGTCGCGAAGTAATCTGGTTGCACAGACAAGTAAAAGACAGCGTTCGCAGGCGTTTCGAATTTCGTTTCCGATTCGCTTAAAGCGTCTGCC
>JAFAQT010000176.1 GCA_019246215.1 Verrucomicrobiota bacterium | reverse complement strand
CGAACTAGTTTCCGTCCGGCGACTCCCATCGAATCGGCGAGTGCATTCGCCATCAGCATTGAAAAAGCGGGGGGCGCTCTCAAGCCCGAAGGCCAAATTATTCTCGTCGGAAAGTAGAAAACACGGCTCGGGGAACACGTATTGGCATATCTGCGTGTCGGCGTATCGCTCCTGGACGTAAGCGTCTCTTCTGACAGCTGCTAGAAACAAAGCCGGAAGCTTCGCCCCTGGCGGTGTGCCGATAGCCATTACGTGTTCCAGGCGGGCACCATACGGTCTTAGATTGTCGCACGAAAAAGTTGTTGGTTGGTGTCCGCTCTGAAATATTGCCGGTCGCCATCGGGATGAAATCAACAGCAACACAACTCGGCGCTGCGCAAATAAAGCGCACCTTCAGCTGGGTGGACGTCATCGTCCTTCTCGGTGTCTTTGGATTGCTCTGGACGATCCTTCATTTCGGCCGAGGAATGGTGATTCAATTCGACGAAAATCAGTCACCCGCCATCTCGACCGACATTCGAAGCATTCCCTATTACGCAGGTCGGACAGTCTTGAGGATGTGGCTTGCATTCGTTTTTTCGCTACTGTTCACCTTTTCTGTTGGATATGCCGCTGCGAAAAGCCGCGCGGCGCGAGCCGTGATTTTGCCGGCGCTCGATATCCTTCAATCCGTCCCCGTGCTCGGATTTCTATCGATAACAGTGACTGGCTTTATGGCTCTTTTTCCCGGAAGTCTGCTGGGCGTTGAATGCGCGAGCATCTTTGCGATTTTTACAGGCCAGGTCTGGAACATGGCTTTCGGGTTTTATCATTCGCTTGTCACCATACCGAAAGATCTCCAGGAAGCTGCGACCAATTTTCGGTTATCGCTTTGGCAGCGATTCGGAACGCTCGAGGTGCCTTCCTCTATGCATAGTCTGATCTGGAACTCGATGATGTCCTTTGGCGGTGGCTGGTTCTTTGTCGCACAGAGCGAAGCCATCACAGTGCTGAACAAGAACATCAAGTTACCCGGGCTTGGATCATTCATGGCAACGGCGGTTGAAAACGGAGACAACACTGCTGCGGTCTGGGCGATTGTGGCGATGCTCGTGGTCATCATTGCTTCAGACCAGCTAATCTGGAGGCCACTCTTGGCTTGGGCTGACAAGTTCAAAATCGAGCTTGTCGAGTCCGGTGATGCGCCAAAGTCCTGGCTCTACACCTTTCTTCGACGCGTCTACATCTTTGAATGGATCGATGAAAAGATTTCGGGACCACTGTCAGATGCTTCCATCCGGCTAAAGAAAGCCTTGGCAAGGCTGGAAATCATACCCGCACATTCCAGAGGGGCGGCGGGCCGATGGGTTTCCCGACTCTTGTTCGGAATGCTTGCACTCTGGGTCGTCTACCAGATGATTGTCGGAGTGATGGCGGCAGCCCACGCCGTTTACGACCATGTCAGCTGGCATCAATTTCTGCGTCTCTGTTTTCTCGGCCTGCTAACTATGGGACGAGTCGCCACAATGACGATTCTGGCGACTTTGGTTTGGACGCCCATCGGCGTTTGGATCGCCTCCAAACCGAATGTTGCTCGCTTTGCCCAGCCGTTCGCGCAAATAGCCGCTTCGTTCCCAGTTAATATGACCTTTCCCTTCGTGGTCGGTTTTTTGGTCGCGGCGCACATCAGTATCAATTGGGGTAGCATTGTCCTGATCGCAATGGGCACCCAGTGGTATATTCTTTTCAATGTGATTGCCGGAGCGATGGCCATCCCGAATGATCTCAAAGAAGCCGCCACGACGTATGGATTACATGGCTGGTCGCTCTGGCGCACCTTGATTCTTCCCGCAATCTTCCCCTTTTGGGTAACCGGTGCTTGCACGGCTGCTGGGGGCGCATGGAACGCCAGTATTGTGGCTGAACTCGCCACCTGGGGACACACCACCCTAAAGGCGGAAGGTCTCGGAGCTTACATCGCCGAGGTCACGCAAAAGGGAGATACCCCCATGATTATCTGCAGCATTGCAGTAATGTGTATTTTTGTCGTAATTACCAATAAGCTACTCTGGCGAAGACTTTACGAACACGCTGAAAAACGTTTCCACCTGGATTGAAAGAGATGACAACTGTTCTCACACCGAGCCCGGCGGGGACTGCCATCGACCAATCCGCTATCGCCGAACTCTGCAACGTCACCAAAACCTATGCTGTCGCTGGCGGCCGTGAACTCAAGGTGTTGGATCAGATCGACTTGGCAATCCATGAAGGCGAATTGCTGGCACTGTTAGGTCAATCCGGTTCGGGAAAATCGACCTTGTTGAGATGCCTTACCGGCTTGACTACGCCCACAGCGGGACGCGTATTGGCATACGGTAAGGTTCTGGAAGGTATCAATCCGTACGCTTCGATTGTGTTCCAGACTTTTGCTCTTTATCCATGGCTGACCGTCGAGCAGAACGTGGCCGTCGGGCTGATGTCGAAGCTGTTTACTCGCGCTGAAAAAGAGGCTGCCGTCGAAAAGGCAATCGATCTGATTGGCTTGAATAATTACCACGATGCCTATCCACGCGAAATCTCGGGAGGGATGCGACAACGTGTGGGAATAGCACGTGCCCTTGTGGCCGAGCCGAAGATCCTGTGTCTGGATGAAGCCTTCAGTGCCCTGGATGTTCTTACCGCCGAAAACCTTCGCAACGAGGTAGTGACCCTCTGGAAAGAGCAGGCTACAACCCTGAAAAGCATTTTCATGGTAACGCACAACATTGAGGAGGCTGTTGAAATGGCCACTCGTATTTGCGTCCTGTTTCCGCATCCTGGCCGTCTCGGCCTCGTAATGGGAAACAACCTCGCGTATCCTCGAAATCCGAACGACTCGGAGTTCCAGCGCCTGGTCAACGTGATTCACGAAACGATTACAATGCAGGCTTTGCCGGACCATCCACCAGAGCCTGCCTCGGTTTCCGGGAGGCCCGTCTCCAAGGCGCGGACCCGAATGGAATCAATACCGACCGTGCCGGTAGGACGGATTCTTGGGTTGCTGAGCATCCTGCACGATCATCCGGAATTGGACAACATCTATGATATCGCGAACGAGATCGGCAAGGACTACGGGGAGACCATTTCGCTCGTAAAAGCAGCGGAAATTCTGGAGTTTGTCGATACGCCGAAGGACGAGGTGCGTTTTACAGAACTTGGCAAAAAGTTCATCAATGCTGATAGCGATACCCGTAAACAAATCTTCGCTGAACAGGTGCAGAAGCTTAGATTGTTTCACATCATCCTCGGCTACCTAGAGGTCCAGGAGGAGATCGAAAGTGAAACTGTCCTGAGAGACATTTCAACGGCCCTGCCCTACGAGAATGCTGAGAATGTTCTCCAGACCATGATCGCTTGGGGAAGATATGCCGGCCTCATGGATTATGACGCGAATACCCAGCTGCTAAGCAGGCCGGAAGAGGAGGTTGAGAAAGAGGAAGGAAAAAAGGAAGAAATCGCGAGCTGAATCAGGAGTCACGAGTCAGGAGTTCAGAAAGAAAAATTTAGTCGGGTTCAACTCTGCATTGCATCGGAGCGGTAGACGCTTAAACCATGGCTTCCTGATTTCTGAGTTTCTGATTTCCGACTCCTGTTCTAGCTGGATTTTTCTGTGGCCGCCGGGCAGCGGCGACGTGTAAACCACCAAACGCCGGCCATATCGAGCAATGGCCTCCATAAAAATTGCCGAAATCCATATTTTGATTTTCCACCGCTCCTGGGACGATGCCGCACCGGCACTTGGCGAATGGTGAATCCCGCGCTTTTGGCCAGGGCCGGGATAAACGAATAAAGCGTGCGCATCGGGATAAACGCTTCAATCACGCGTCGATGAAACGCTTTTAACCCACATCCGGTATCAATTACCCCATCTCCTAGAATCCGACTCCTGGCTGCATTGGCCAACCGCGACATGGCTTTGCGGAGGGACGAGTCGCGACGTTCAACGCGTATGCCGACGACCAGGTCCACTTCGTTCAAAGGCCCGAGAACTTTCGGAATGTCTTGCGGATCATTCTGGCCATCGCCATCCAAGAGTATCACGATCTCGCCGCGAGCCCGCTTCATTCCGTGGAATAGGGCCGCCGCCTGACCGCAATTTTGGCTAAGCTGGATCAATTTTCCCTGACTCCAATTCGCGAACTGGTTGCCGATGATTTCCGCAGTCCGGTCCGAGCTTCCGTCGTCCACCAGGAGAAGCTCATAATCGCTGCGCCAGGTGTGTGCAAAACAGCGAATCTCTTTTAGCAGCTGCTCCACTACGTCTTCCTCGTTGTATACGGGAACGACGATTGAATAGCGTGGTTCTTCCCTTGGTTCGGAGCCCTCGGCAGCGGTAACGTTCATTGGCAACTAGAATGTGTCATGTCCTCAAACGACAAAACCATCGACGCGCAAGGAAAAAGTTTGAGCTCCGGGGTAAGCTCAGGGCCATCGCTTTTAGATTCTACTTTTAAAGTTGCATGCAAGGCTGCCCCTTTTAGATTCGACAGCGAGAAAGACGACCGCAGCGTCAGCATTCAATGGGCGAGCGGGCGTAGTAATCGGGCAAACATGGCGGCGCAAAGTGTTGCATTGAACTGGAGTGATGTTGCTGCGGGAACGTAGGGCCTTTGGCTAAATTACCGATGATCTTTTGGCCTTGATCGAGGATGGGTACAACGAATTCAGCGACCTCCACCACAGCGCCTAAATTGACCCTCGCCCGGAGCGGGCAGAATCTAGTTTTGAAAATCCAAGGGGATTGGAACGTTCGCGA
>JAFAQT010000161.1 GCA_019246215.1 Verrucomicrobiota bacterium | reverse complement strand
TTTCACAAATGACCTCTTGAAGGACCGGAACCGGTCAGTTGGTCGCTACGATAGCCGGTTCAGCGGGATCAGACTTCATCCTGGTACGGATTCCCAAGATTTCGATCCAAGTGGCGAGGCCGTCAATGGCCCGTTCACTGCTGCCTTCAACGACTATGTCCGCCGCGAATTGAGGTTCGAGACAGACTTGCCGTACGAAACCATGGCCGAGGTCAACCCATGGAATCTTGCCGAGAACAAGTACTTGGATGTGGCCACAAATTTGAAGGAAGCCATGAGCCGGAACCCGTACTTAAAGATATGGGTTTGTTGCGGCTATTACGATCTGGCAACGCCGTACTTCGCGGCCCAGAGCGTCGTGCGCGGCATGAATCTGGATCCGGCGATTCGGAACAACATCCAATTCACTTTTTACGAGAGCGGTCACATGCTTTATATCGAGAAGGGGGCCCGTGAAAAATTTAAGGGCGACCTCGAACGGTTTTTGACTGTGGCACTCTCTGGGAAGACAATCAGCAGCACCGAACAATAATCATTCAGGGAGGACTGTCGGGCAGTCCGTCGGCTGGCCGTTCAACAAACAGGCTTGCAGGAGAGCCTGGCAAAATGCTGCTTGGAGGAGTAACGAAACAGGGACAATGAAAACCGCCGGGTTTCCGGCGTGGATCGCGCTATGCAATTCCCGGATCTTCGAGGGCGCGCAGTGATTGTTACAGGTGCAGGACGGTCCCGAGGAATCGGCGCTGCGATCTGTCGAGCCTTTGCGGACCAGGGGTGCAACATTTTTTTTACAACAAATTCGTCGTACGATAAGCAGACCTACCCGGATGAATCGGTCAGGAGCGGCGCTGAGCAGCTAGCTGAAGAGTTGCGGCGACGATCCGTTTCAGCCAGCTACATCGAAGCGGACCTCGCACAACCGAATTGCCCGGAAAAGATATTAAACGGCGCACAAGCGCTGTTTGGCACACCCTCGATTCTCGTCAACAATGCTGCTCATTTTACGAGAGACGGGTTCGAAAAGCTCGATGCCCGAGCGCTCGATACGCACTACGCCGTGAATGTCCGTGGGACGGCGCTACTCTCGGTGGAGTTTGCGCGAAGATTTTCTGATCGGGTCGGGGGTCGTATCATTTATCTGACTTCCGGTCAGGATCTTGGTCCTATGCCCGGCGAACTGGCTTACGTTGCTTCAAAAGGAGCTATCACCGCATTCATGCGTTCACTTGCTAAAGAGATAGGCGGCAAGGGAATTACCGTCAACGCTGTGGATCCGGGACCCACGGATACAGGGTGGATGTCGGAAGACTTGAAAGCGTCTCTCACGCACCAGAGTTTTGTTGGAAGACTTGGACACCCGGAGGACGCAGCTCGAATGGTAGTCTTCCTGGCAAGTGCCGGGGCAGAGTGGATTAGCGGGGAAGTCATCCACGCGCGGGCCATCTGAATTGTCCATCTCATGACTTATGCGTGAGCCAGCCGGCAGGTTTGTCCTGCAGGAGAGCAAGATTGCGACATAAATGGCTTTAACTGAGACTGGTCCAAGAGCATCAGTAGAGGCGATGTCTTATCATGATAAAAAGGAGATGTTCTCCTCGGCCTGTGCCATGATCCGCCGATGAAAACAAGCATACTGACCCTTTCTCCATCGGCCGCGCGCGACGGCAGGACTGATCGTCGGCGAGGCGGCACCTGTCTTCCCTCATCAAAGAGTAAGAGGAACCGTTACTACGCCATCAGGACTATATTTGCCTCAGTAATCGGCTGCTTTTTAGTCGCTTCTTCTTCCTTAAGTGAGCCGTTACCGTATAGGATCGCGGAAGAACTGAGGATAAGGGGAAAAGGAGAAGATGGCGAGTGCATGGACTACGCCATTGCGGTTTCCTCAAAATTAGCTGCCAATGGAATTCACGGCCAACTCATCTTCTACCGCTGGCACATCCGCAATACTACAATTTCCGGTAGTCATGTCTTCGTGGTGTACCGACTACCGGACGGTAGCGAGTGGATCGTGGACAACGAAATTCCAGAGCCTAAAAAGGTCCCGCCGGAAGCAAGTCCGATGCAGCTCGTGTTGCTGTTAAGCGGTGACCCATCTGCACCGGTTGATGTTGAGCTTCAGAATGGCCTAAATCAGTTAAGCTTCTTTTAGCGTCCGCCTGACTGGCAGATTGTGTGAAATGTTATCGCATCGTCTCATAAGTAAGAGGCATACCGCCTTCGACGTCGACGATTTGGCCGATTTTCAAGACCCGAGCGACGATCGTTCTTGGTCCGTAGGTGAGAAGCGGGTAACGCAGAAAATCGACCAAATCGCCATCGACGCTTCGAGGGAGCTGCCGAATTGTGATTCGCAATCTTTGAGTACCTGTCAGGCTTGTTGGGTACGCTCCCTTTTGGGTCTTCTGTCACTTTTGAGGCCGACGACCAACTTGGCGAGAAGCTCCTTTTCGCCAGGTCATTGTCCAGCGAACAGGCGACCGTCCGGATTCGGAACGTCAATCTGCAATAGGAGCGTCTGGGAAGTCCATGCCTCACGCGGCTGATATCCGCCTGCGGGACATGCCCCACACTCGAACCGGATCAGGGGGGCGTAAACCGGGTCGTTGTCCCCTTCCTTGATGTCAGCTGCCAAGGGCGTGGTCGGATTTCTCATCTGTCATTTGTCATTTTCTTAGGTTGGCGCGACCCTATGATCTTGGAGGGCGAACATCTAAAACAATGAAGTCGATCCTAAGTTTTCTCGGCGGAATAATTTTCACCTTGGTCGTGCTGGCCGGCCTCGGATATCTGGCTGTTAAAGCAGGCATGGTACCGGCAAACGCGGATGGTAAGCCCGCTGCCCTGGAAAGCTGGGTTGCGAACACCGCGCTTCAGGCGGCGCTCGCGCGCGACACTAAAGAGCTCAGGAATCCCATTCAGCCGAGCGAAGAGAACCTTATCAGCGGCGTGCACCTCTATGCCGAAAATTGCGCGATATGTCACGGCGCATCGGACGCCAAGCCTTCTAAGCTAGCTAAAGGCTTCTACATCGAGGCACCCCAGCTTGCCAAAGATGGAGTTGAAGACGATCCCGAGGCGGCGTCGTTCTGGAAGGTGAAGCATGGAATCCGCTTCACGGCGATGCCGAGCTTCACCACCACGCTGCAGGACGAGGAGATCTGGAAACTCGCGATGTTTCTCAGGCAGATGGATAAACTCCCGCCCGCAGTCGATGCCGAGTGGAAGAAAGTACCCAGCGTCGCGGCCACTCCGGCACCAAATTAGCACCAAAACGCGCTTGGGCGACGAACCAAGCCAAAGCTGCAAGTAATCTTCTCTCTCGCCAACTTATCCGACTTCGCAAAGCCACATCTCAGGCCGCTGCCCTAGAGAAACCAGCACCCTGGACGCAACTCGCGACGATTCTTGGGGACACGGATGGAAGAAGTTTGAGCCAGTGCCTAACGACGATGACTCTTATGAGTAAAGCTTCTCTTCAACATCGCTTTTCAGGCAAAGTAAATGCAAATCCCGTTAGCCGGTCTGCGGTCGTTCAACCAGATGTGGGCTCGTGTGCTGCTATAATTTTCCGGGAGATGCTCAATCCCAGTCCTGAACCGACCGCTTCCGACACATGAATTTGTTCCGCGGCATCAGCAACATCCTGCAGAGGTTGAAGCGCTTTGCGCGTAATCGACCGGACTCCGAAGGCGCTACCAAAACTGCGATTGGTAGCGCTGTTATGTAGGCGCTCGCTACATCCAAGGGCACTCGGAAGCTTGTGAATGACAGTGGGCTAATCAGGCTGACCTTTGATTTCGCGGAACGCTTCCAATTGCTCTTGATAGATGACCCAGTCGGACGCAAAAGCAAAAGTGATCATTTCAATCGTGAGCAGAAAGGCTGTCCAAATAGCTAAATTAAACTGCTTCGAAGGGGCCAACGGTTCACTTTGTTTCCGACCTATTGAACCGGTCAGATAACTGTTAGCCTTCACGAAAGGGATGAAATTATGAAACCGAATCCTCACCCCCGACCACTTGATCCCCGCGTCAGAATTGGCCACGTCCATTTGAAAGTGGCAGACCTCGATCGGGCGCTCGCGTTTTATCGCGATGTGCTTGGTTTTGAAGTCACCCAACGCTAC
The DNA here is from genome assembly GCA_019246215.1 of Verrucomicrobiota bacterium. Taxonomy (GTDB): domain Bacteria; phylum Verrucomicrobiota; class Verrucomicrobiia; order Chthoniobacterales; family JAFAMB01; genus JAFAMB01. The sequence continues at coordinate 1,077 of JAFAQT010000161.1, read as the reverse complement.
GGAACGCAAGCCGCCTTTCTTTCAACCGGTGGTTATCACCATCATATCGGACTAAATACTTGGGAAAGTCTCGCAGGGTCACCGCCCCCGCCCGGGAAAACTGGTCTTTATCACTTAGCGATCCTGTATCCGACGCGCGCTGAACTCGGTGACGCACTTCGGCGCCTGATAACTGCAGGCATAAAGCTCGAAGGCGCATCGGATCACGGCGTGAGCGAAGCCCTTTATCTCCGTGATCCAGACGAGAACGGAGTCGAACTCTACTGGGATCGTCCGTGTGAACAATGGCCGCGCATGCCCGACGGCTCGTTGGCCATGTTCACCCGCCCGCTCGATCTCGACAGCGTAATCGAAGCAGCAGATGTGCCGTCCCCAGAACGAGCTTTAACTGGAAAATAGTCGAGAAATCCACCTCCCGGCAAGGGTATCGGCTAGTTGTTCTGAGAAGAGGTTTCCTTCAGAGCACGATTGGACCGGCGCCCTTTCAGTGCTTTGGCATGCCCCTAAGCACCTGCGCGTTCGCCCGCGTCTTCGTCAACATATTGTTACAATCGTCCGGTTGCCTTTCGCGGCGCGACTTGGTACGTCGCCAAGAAACTTACCTCCGCTTGGAATGGATAAGACCGAGCCGCTAGGGAAGAAGCGGATCACAACTCACTGACGGCTCGGGTCGAGACTGGATACAGGAAAATGAAAAGCAGGATTCCTACAAAAACCGAATCACATATCAAACGGCCAAACAACACCTTCGGATTCTCCCATCCCCGGCCCGGAAAACTCCGGTGCGCAACCGCCATGCTCGGCGGCGCCGTTGCCGGCATTCTGCTGGCAGCCCCGGCAGTGGGCAGAGACAAAGACGACCGCGAAACGGTAGATCACGTGCTGTTGATCTCCGTCGACGGAATGCATCAGTCGGACCTGGCTTGGTACGTTCAGACCCATCCTAATTCCACGTTGGCAGCGCTGACGGCACAGGGGATCGACTACTCCAATGCGAGCACACCATTCCCATCGGACTCGTTCCCAGGAATGGTTGGCCAGGTGACGGGAGGCAACCCCTCGACAACCGGTATCTAC
>JAFAQT010000038.1 GCA_019246215.1 Verrucomicrobiota bacterium | reverse complement strand
TTGCCTCGCATCCACATCTCCAGGGTTCGCCATAGTGCCAGTGCTAAAAAGCAGACCAGGATGTGGGCTTCGACTCTCTCGGTTTTTTGATGAAAGACTGGTCGTAGCCACAGATCGCTCTTTCCAGTGCGAAAGGCGGCCTCGGCTTGTTGGAGTTGGACATACCATTGCCAGAATGCGCATGGATCGCTGTGCGCACAGTTGGTGCGAAGCAGGTAGACGCCCTGAGCCATCAAAGCCCAGTCCAGGCGTTCCTGCTTGCGCTGAATCTCCAGGCCAGTGGCCCATCCGCGCACATCGCGGATAACGGTGACTTCGACCATTGTTTCGGCACCTGTGTAGCGGCCCAGCCAACGGCCGATGCGCCGTTCGATTGCTCCGGCATGGCGACTGGGGCGCTTGCGTAGGCCGTGGTCGATCGCTTGAAGTTTGCCCAGCAAGCGCGCGAATTTTTGCCGCAGCATCGCTGCTTCTTTTTCACGCCGCGCTTGGGAGCGGCACAGGACAAACTGTTCCTTACCAGCGCCGTCAGGATGCGCTACCATTTTGACTTCAACTCCTGGCACTACTTCGCTCCAGAGGTCATAATCAAGCAACTGCTTTTCAAATTGGCGCAACTGGCTCTTGGGCGTGCCAACGACATAGCGAGCACCTTTGTCGCGCAGAAATTCAATGTTGTCTTCGCTCACCATGCCGCGATCCAGCACCCAAATGCGTTGGGCCATTCCGTATTTCTTTTCCATCGCTTCGACGATTTCCTCGACAGTCGTTACGTCGGCGCGGTTGCCGGCGAAGACTTCGTAAGCAAGCGGCAGACCCTCAGGGGTTACCAGCAAGCCGATGCAAACTTGTTTGCGCTCCGGCCGCTTGTCCCGGCCGGATTGGCAAAGGAGGTGGAAGCCGTGAACCAATAAGGAGCCCGAGCGGTCCATCTGACGAGATTTTATCCTCCTGGCCGCAAGTCAGTTCGATCGGCGCCAGGAATCCGATTCTCGGCCGCAAATCTGCAGGTCACATTGCACGATTTGTGCATTCGATCACGCTGCTTGCTCCCGGCGGCCAAGAACGATTTCCGCAGCGAACAATGGTTTTGACTCCACTGCAGATTAGCTGGGAACCTTCCGTGATTGAGAGCCGCCAGGAGGAATCGAATTGAGAAACCTGTTTGCCAATTACGTACGAAAAGTTCCAATGCATTTTCGAACAAATCTTCTGCCCATAATTTACGGATTATTCGGTGGGCTAGCTGCAGTCGCCTTCCAAAAAGTGGCCGGCATCATTTTCTCAATGTTTTGGGAAATGCCTTCTCAAGAGATGCAGCGATGGGCTTTCGCGTTCTTCAGCCTGGTGACAATTTTGGTGGCATCAATTATCGCGGGTCTGATTCTTACCTTTGTCAGCCGCGACGCGGGTGGGAGCGGTATTCCTCAAGCGAAAGTCGCGTTTTGGAGAGATTTTGGATTTATGCCGCTCAGAGTGGTGATCGCAAAATTCTTCGCAGGCGCTGTGTCCATCGGGGGCGGTTGCAGCCTTGGACGAGAGGGCCCCACGGTTCATATCGCGGGAGCACTTGCATCGAACATTGCCGGGTGGCTTGGTATCGCCAAACAGGGGCGTCGCCCAGCCCTCTTAGCCGGCGCCGCCGCAGGATTAGCTGCGGCATTCAATACTCCATTGTCGGCGATTACATTTGTTCTCGAGGAGATCATCGAAGACTTGAATAACCGGGCTTTTCTTGCACAGGCGCTCATCGCGTCTGTGACTGCGACCTTTGTAAGCCATCTTTTTTTAGGCGATAACCCTGCGTTTACGATCCCATCCATCGGCCAATTTTCTAGTATCCTTTATCTGCTGGTAATTCCCACCGCAGGGCTTGCAGCTCTGGCCGGTGTTGTTTTTCAAAAAGGAACCTTGGTCTGGCGGGACAAGATTAAGGGGATCAAACGGATCCCCTTTTTTCTGAAACCTGCCGTCGGAGCAGCAATAAATTGGATTCTCGGAATCTGGGTCTTCTTTACTTTAGCCAAAATTGGAGTGTTCGGCCTCGGTTATGGAGATCTGGAAAAAATGTTCTACGGTGATATTAGTGGATCCCAAGCGGTGATTCTGATGACTGCAAAGTTAGCTGCGACGGCCTCCGTTTATGCATGGGGAGGCGCTGGCGGTATTTTCTCACCAACCCTTTTCTTTGGCGCGGCAATCGGTCTCGCACTAACGGACCTTTTTGGGCTTACACTCCATTTGCAAGTGAACGATCGCATCGCTCTCATTGTGGCTGGAATGAGCGCATGTCTCGGAGCGGTGGTGCGGGCGCCAATCACTTCGATTCTTATTGTTTTTGAGATGACACACCAGTTCTCGTTCGTCCCTCTTCTCATGATTGGCACGATCGCGAGCCAGGCGGTCAGCCGATCCCTGTGCCACACGAATTTTTACAGCGAAATCATCGAACGAGATGGCATAGAGTTGGAACGCCTTATGCCACCTCGATCGCTCGTCTCACTGCAGAGCCGACCAATCTCAACACTCGCAAATTTTTCCCCGGTTTTTGCCAGCAGCACCGATCGCGATGAATTGAAACGACTTTGCGCCCAATATCCTTACCAGCAATTCCCATTGATTATTGACGGTCAACTCGGAGGACTAATCGACCGAAATAAGATTTTGAATAGTCAATCTTCCAAGATTGAGGCAGATCGTGGGCAGACGATCGGAGCGAACTCAACGATTAGGGAAGCTGTTGCCACGATGGTCGAGAATTCCATAAGTTTCCTTGTGGTTCTGTCTGCTACCGAGAATACTCCAATCGGGATCGTCACACTTCACGATGTCCTTCGACTGCAAAATCAGCTATCCGATCCGGCTTCATAGTACTCGGAGACCAGGGACATCACGAAGCACGCTTTTGTTTTGGCAGTGATACCTAGCGGATTAAAAGGGTGCAATCGATGCTAAGCTATTTCTATGAAGGTCCTGATATCGGGTGCCGGCATAGCCGGAACAACTCTCGCCTACTGGCTTAAACATCAAGGGTTCGAATCCACCATCGTCGAGGCTGCTCCGAAGTTACGCACAGGCGGCTACATTATCGATTTCTGGGGCGCAGGCTTCGAAATCGCCGAACGCATGGGCATCATCCCCGAAATCATGAAGAGGGGTGACCGGATTCGCGAGGTAAAAGTCGTCAACGAGAGGGGCCATAGGATCGCTGGCTTTCCGGTCGAAGCTTTTTCCCAAATCGCACAGGGCCGCTATGTCAGCCTGGCGCGTGGAGATCTTGCCGCGTCCATCTTTGGCACGATTGAACACGACGTCGAAGCGATTTTCGGCGACAGTGTGGATCGCATCGAGCAAACGGAATCTTGTTTGCTCGCGAGTTTCAAGCGCACCGGCGTCCGATATTTCGATCTCCTTATCGGTGCCGACGGACTTCATTCGCGAACCCGCCAACCGGTCTTTGGCCCGCAGAGCCGGTTCGAAAAATACCTCGGCTTCAAGGTCGCCGCTTTTGAGCTTGCTGGATAGGCACCGAGAGACGAGTTGACATATGTTATGTATACGCGCGTAGGCCAACAGGTAGGGCGCTTCTCGATGCGTGATGACCGCACAATGTTCCTCTTCATCTTTAGCGATGGAATCCCGAGTTGCCCGGCGATCTTCCCGAGCAAAAAACCCTATGAACTCGTTGCACAGATCCATCCTCGTATGCCGGCGATCCTTCCGAAAAAACATCACGCCGCTTGGTTCGGAGAAACGGACGATGGGAACTTAAAAGGGCTGCTGGTCCCTATCCTCACACCAGTGAACGTAGCGCTTCTGGCTGAGATCCCGCTGGCTGCATGCCTTGTAGTCGGCTTCCCATCCGGCCTTGAGTCTCACGATGTTAGTTGTCGATACTCCATTGGCTCCTTCGCCCAAGATCGTCCTCCAAGGCTTCCGTAAAATCTCCGGTCGAAATTCCTTTGAGGTAAAGAGCGGGAATGAGCGCATCAACGCTGGGAGCCCGACGCATATACTTGGGCAATATCGCACCCGATTATTACCCGACCGTGTTTGTAAGGGCAGACTTATTAATCGATGCTTGGTATCGGATTAAATAGCCCATGCAATCAGACAAGACTGTCGCGGCCGCTCCCCTACTCCACCGTCCCCTTCCCTCGTTCGCTGTTTAGGAATGCCCAGCCAGCTTGAGCAGCGGCTCTGCGAGGCAAGGTCCGAGCACCTGCACCTTCTGAATATTAATCGGGCGATTACGGGATGTTTCGTACGGATTCTTTCAATGGATG
>JAFAQT010000436.1 GCA_019246215.1 Verrucomicrobiota bacterium | reverse complement strand
TTTGACCTGTCCCTGGAATCATCACTTCTGGGGAAGGGTGCGCATGGTGGAGACAGGGTGCGCATGGTGGGGACAGGTCATGTCACAGCCCGGACTCCGATTCCGGGATTCCGACCATGTGACCACCAAGCCGCGTCAATCGCTCCGGGCCTTTCAGCGGCTCCGAAAAGGTGGCCGACCCCGACATTTGACCTGTCCCTGGAATCATCCCCTCGGTGCTTCAAAGGCCATCACGGCAACGGCACGCTAACTGGGCTGTCCGTTCGATCTATCTATCGGCTCATTAACGATGGCCAAGCTTACAAAGAAGTTCGTCCGCAAACTTGAGAACTGAACTAAATTCAGGAACCAGATCTTTAAGTTAAGAGAACAATGCTCTCGAGAACATGGAGTGCATCCTCAGGCCAACCAGTTGCCGCCATCAACACCGTAGGTTTGCCCAACAATGTAGTCGGCGTCCTCCGTCGCAAGGAACAAAGCCATGCCGGTAAGGTCTTCCGCCTTTCCCATCCGGCCATATGGCACGGCTTCGCTTACCATCCGTTTGGTTTCGCCGATCGGGCGATTTTCATAACGCGCGAACTCTCGATCAACAAACTCCCAGAAAGGCGTATCTACTACACCCGGCGCAATCGCGTTGACGTTGATGCGGTATTTAATCAGCGCAAGACCGGCAGATTGGGTAATGCTGATTACGACAGCCTTGGATGCACAGTATACTGCCACGAGCGGTTCACCTCGCCGCCCTGCTTGACTGGCCAAGTTAATGATTTTTCCCCCATGCCCTTGCCTGATCATCTGTCTGGCGACCGCTTGCATGGTGAAAAACTTGCCTTCCGAATTCACCGCAAACAGTTTGTGCCATTGGTCTCGAGTTATTTCAGGAATCGGAGCCATCGCAAAGATCCCTGCATTGTTTACCAGGATGTCGATACGTCCGGCTTCTTCGACTACCGTGGCCACAAGATTGTCGATGGATTCCTGACGAGTCACGTCAAACGCTATGCCGAGTGCCCTATTGCCAAACTGCTTTGCGAGTTCCTCGGCAGCCTTGGCGTTGAGATCGGCGATCACTACACGAGCGCCTTCTTTTGTGTAGCGTTCAGCGATCGCTTTACCGATGCCGCTCGCGCCTCCGGTGATGATTGCTACTTTATCTTTCAGCTTCATTCTTGTTTTCCCTTTGGGAACGAGGGGTGTGTTGTAGAGGATCGTGTCATGCCCGTAGAGACTCTAGGCCGTCCCAGTCGAATTCAATGCCGTGACCCGGTCTATCGCAAGCAATTGCATAGCCTTCTTCAATATGAAGCGGCTCAGCGATGTAGGAGTCCAGGCCAAAGCCGTGTGCTTCCAGGTAGGAGGCGTTTGGAACTGCTGCCAAAAGATGCACCGTCACGTCGTGCGCCCCGTGGGTCGTGACCGGCAGGTTAAACGCTTCTGCCAGATGAGCGATTTTCATGAAAGGGGTAATCCCGCCGCAGTTGGTCACATCGGGCTCGGGGAAGGTCACTCCGCCAATTTCGATCAGATGTTTGAAATCCCAGAGCGTGCGCAGGTTTTCGCCCGCCGCGATCGGCAGACCGCCCTCGCGGACAAGCCGCGAGTGACCGGTAAAATCATCGGGGATGATGGGCTCCTCAAGCCAAACCGGGTCGAACTGGTGGAACGCCCGTGCAGCACGGATAGCCTGATCGACAGTCCACTTCATATTGGCGTCAACCATCAAAGGGAAATCGTCGCCCAAGTGCTCCCGCATTGCTCTGACGCGCTCAACGTCTTCGGCCAATCGCTCGCGGCCCACCTTCATTTTGATCGCGCGAAACCCTTTTTGTAGCACGTTATCGCTTTGTTGGAGTAACCGCTCCAGCGGCAAATCAAGATCGATTCCCCCGGAATAGCAGGAGACGCGAGAATTATTGCCGCCCAATAGCTTCCAAAGCGGTTGATTGATCCTTTTTGCCTTCAAATCCCAAAGCGCCATGTCGAAGGCGGAGAGGGCGAGGACCGTCGGGCCGCCGCGACCGCCATAGTGCAATCCCCACCAGAGCCTCCTCCAGAGGAGTTCGATTCGATCACCATCTTGACCGATCACCAGGTCGGGAAAATCGTTGTGCAAGAGCGCGTGAATGGCGGAGCCATTGCGCCCGCAAGTAAAGGTATATCCCGTCCCCCCCGCGCCCTCCGAGTCCCGAAGCCGGACGGTGTTGAGTTCAAAAGCGACTAAACGACCGTGCATACTATCGCTGAGGGGCGTTGGCAGCGCGATACGATAGTGTCCGGGAAGGATCTCTGCGAGATCTGGCATTTAGATCTTTCTTTCGGCATCGGCGCCTTTCCTAGGCGCCCTCAGGTAAATGGTCGGCAGCTCATTTTCCCGGCGGATGGAGGTGAGATTATCGTGACCAAACTCTGCTAGCGGGTTCACCTGAGCGCCCACCAGAACGACAGGAAGTAAGGGACTATCAGGCAAAATTGACGTAAGTGGTTTGCTTTCGGAAATAACCATCGAGTCCGTACTTTCCGTCCTCTCCGCCAAGGCCGGAATGGCGCCAACCGTTGTGGAAACCCTGAATCAGTTCGCCATTAGGTCGATTGACGTAAACCTCTCCAAATTGAAGATTACGTGATAAGTTCATGATACGGCGCAAATCGTTGGTGAAGATAAAAGCCGAAAGACCGTACTCGGTTTCGTTCGCGTAGTTGATTGCCTGCTCAAAGTCTCGGAACCGGAGAACGGGAACAACAGGCCCGAAAATTTCTTTCTGGAAAATGGGCGCATCGTTTTCCAAGGCCGTTAAGACCGTGGGTTCAAACCAATAGCCTTTCGAGAACTGGCGATCATGCAGGCGCTTACCCCCGAGGAGAACATCCGCTCCCCCCGCGATCGCTTCATTCACGAGCGCCTCGACCTTTTCGACTTCGGCGCGACTAATTTTCGGACCCATATCGAAATCTTGCATTGGATCTCCGATTGTCAGTGCGCGAACGCGAGCAACGAAGCGATCTAGAAAATCGTCTGCGATTTTTTCATGCACGTACATACGTTCGTTGCATGTACAGATCTGGCCGCAGTTAGTAAACCTGGCTGTGACGGCCGCCTCCACAGCGTTAGTCAAATCCGCGTCTTCCATAACAACGAATGGCGCCTTTCCACCGAGCTCAAGCCGAAGAACGCCGAGCTTTTCCGCGGCTGCGCGATAGATCTCTTTTCCGGCCCGAACACTTCCCGTCATCGTCACCAGATCCGTTAGCGGGCTGACGGTGAGCGCCTTACCGACGGTGCGGCCGGTACCAGTCACGACATTTAAAACTCCCTTGGGAAAACCGGCACACTCCGCCAGTCTTGCAAGCTCCAAACCTGAGAGAGGGGTACATTCGTGACCTTTCACCACGACCGTATTGCCTGCTATCAGTGCCGGCCCGATCTTTCTTGCCACAAGTGCCGAAGGGTAATTCCAGGCGGTAAGAGCCACCACCACGCCGTACGGAACGCGCCGGATCCAGATTTCTTCGTTGGGATTATCGGAAGGCGTGATATCGCCTTCGATCCTGCGAGCGCTTTCTGCCGCGTATCGGATGAAGTTTTCAGTTGCGCCGATCTCTCCGAGCGCTTCTTTAAGCGGTTTACCCTGTTCCAACGTAACGGTCCGCGCCAAACGGTCCCGTTCAGATAAAATTGCATCGGCGAGTTTATGCAGTAGCTTCGCACGTTCGATTGGCGGAAACGACGCCCACTGCCGCTGGGCGCGCTTCGCAGCTTCAAGAGCGCGATTGGCGTCGCTCGCCGTTCCAGCAGGAACTGTCGCCACGATTTCCTCCGTAGCCGGATTTTCCACTCCGATGGTCTGGGAAACTTCCCCATTGCACCATTGTCCATCGATGTACATCTGATAAGAGCAAGGGGGGAACGGAGGATTCTGAGATTGATTCATAACCAATTTCTTTCGACCATTCGGTTGCGGCAAGGGGGGCGATGGTGATCCACGGACAAATGCGACCGACTTCATGGTCGGTCTGACTGATCATTGAGGTAATACGATATGTGGGGTGTCATGGGCGTCAACCGGCCAAGATGCCAATGTGCGAAGAGAGCTCTTCAGACGCTCTCTTTCATAATCCATTCCCGGAACCGGTGAATCTGATCCCTGGTACCGACGACGAGTAGCCACCCCCCCTCGCGAAAAAATGGCTGCCTATCGCCGTCTGGTGAATCCGGCGCTGATGCTCATGTGACGACCGCCAAGTCTTGAACGAGATCCAGATCACCCATGCAATGCTAACGCCTTTCCAGGAAAACAGCGGTCGTCCTTGGAGGAACGAGAAAACTACCCGTCGAGTATT
>JAFAQT010000419.1 GCA_019246215.1 Verrucomicrobiota bacterium | reverse complement strand
CCTTCTGTTCAAATGCCTTCTCTCCTTCTGTGATGCTAAAATCGGCGCCAATCTCAATGGAAATCATGCGAGTCGGCCATCTCGAGTTCCGGGGCAGCTAACCGGTCGATTTTTTCAGCTCGAACATGAATCACGCCGGAGTGCATTTGTAAGATGCCCTCGATTAACAAGAAGGTTTCCTGTGTGATTACGAGTCGATTCTTTTCAAAAATCTTCGGACTGACAATGGCGTTTGATATGCCCGTTTCATCTTCCAGACTGATAAACACAAAGCCTTTTGCGGTGCCAGGTCGTTGACGACAAATCGCCAGGCCGGCGATACGAAGGCGCGCGCCGTTTTTTCCAAGCGGTAAATCCGCGCTGCGCCAGATGTCGTTCGGTAAGGACGCGCGGATGTAGGCCATAGGGTGAGGGCCTGTCGTGAGGCGCATTGTGCAAAAATCTGCCGAAAGGCGTTCAACCGGCTGCATCGGAGCCAGCGGAGAAGTCAATTTTTCCGGAACATCGTAAAATAATTCTCCCTGATGAACCTCATTTTCGATCGCCCAGAGCGCATCGCGCCGGTGCCCAATCAAGGGATTTAATGCGCCGGCTTTCGCTAGAATTCTTAACTCATCCTGATCAAACGAGGTCCGCTCGCGAAAATCGTGCATGTTCTGGAAAGGGCGCTGCTGTCGCGCGTTTATCATCTGTTCGCCATGAGTCTGGTTTATTCCATGGGTCAGGCAAAATCCGAGTCTGATCGATATGTCCGATTCAACTGTGCATAACCATTCAGAATCCAGAACGGAGACTGGACGTACTTTGATTTGGAAGCGTTGCGCATCCTGGATCAAGGTTGCCGGTGTATAAAAGCCCATCGGCTGATTGTTGAGCAATCCAACGTAAAACTCAGCAGGTCGATGCACTTTTAACCAGGAACTGGCGTAAGTGATCAGCGCAAAACTGATCGCGTGCGATTCTGGAAATCCATATAAGGCAAACGATGTAATGGCAGAAAGGATTTTTGCGGCGACTTCGTCGCTTACATCATTTGCGCGGAGCGCATCACGCAACTTTTGTTCAACGCGTTGCATTCGCTCCTGTGAACGATGATAACTGAGCGCTCGCCGCAATTCTTCTGCTTCATCTCCAGAGAAGTTGGCCATAAGCATCGCCATTTTCAGCATTTGTTCCTGAAAAAGTGGTACACCGAGCGTTCGTTCCAAGACCGGAACGAGTCGAGAGTCAAGGTAAGTAATTGCTTCGATCCCTTCACGCCGGGCCAGGTAAGGGTGCATGAGGTGACCTTGAATCGGTCCAGGTCGAATGATGGCGACCTCAATCACCAGATCGTAAAATTCTTTCGGTTGCATCCGAGGCAAAGTGGCCATCTGGGCGCGACTCTCCACCTGGAATACTCCAATGGTCTCGGCTCGACAAAGCATATCGTAGGTTGCCGGATCGTCCTTTGGGAGTTTGGCCAGATCAACGGGATGTCCGCGCTGATCGCAGATCTCGATAGCGTCTTGCAGCGCCGCCATCATCCCCAGACCGAGCAGATCGACTTTAACGATCCCCAGATCTTCGCAATCATCTTTGTCCCATTGGATGACAGTGCGCCCGGGCATGGTGGCGTTTTCCAGTGGAACAATTGCATCCAGTTGTCCCTCGCAAATGACCATTCCACCGGAGTGTTGACCCAGATGACGAGGTAATCCCTGGATAGCGTGATACACTTGGAGAAACGCGTTGACTCGAGGATGATCTGCAGGAAGACCCGCCTGGCGTAATTGGTCATACGTTTCAAGCGTATGTGGAAAATCGCCGTTGGCGTACAAACGTGAGAAGCGATCCATGATGTCTTCCGGCAGATTCAGCGCTTTGCCTGTTTCACGCATCGCGCTTCGGCCGCGAAAAGTAATGACATTGGCCGTCATCGCCGCGCCAAGTCGCCCGTAACGCCTGTAGACCTCCTGGATGACTTGTTCACGGCGATCGCCGCTTGGCAGATCCAGATCGATGTCCGGCCAACCCTTTCGACCTTCACTCAGAAAACGTTCAAACAGCAGGTGGCCGTCCACCGGATCGACTGCAGTAATGCCCAAACTGTAACAGACCGCACTGTTGGCTGCGCTACCACGGCCTTGAACCATGATGTCCGATTCCCGGCAGTATCGGACCAGATCCCAAACAATTAGGAAATACCCCGAAAATTCGAGTTTACGAATCAAAGCCAGTTCGTGTTCAATTTGTAATCGAACACGTTCACTGATTTTATCGTAGCGTTGACGAGCGCCTGCCCAAACCACTTTTTCAAGGAAACTGTCCATGGTTTCACCTTGCGGCACAGGAAACCTGGGAAATTGATAACCAAGATTTTCCAATGTGAACTCGATTTCATTGCCAATAACGACAGTATTTGCCACAGCCTGCGGCAAGTCTGGAAATAAGTCGCTCATTGCTATTGCCGGCTTGAGATAACGTTCCGTATTTGGCTCCAGCAATCGGCCCGCCGCATCGAGATGAGTGTGGTTCCGAGCGCACGTAAATACGTCGAGCGCAGTGTGGCGATCCAATGTGCCATACAAAACACCGTTGGTCGCAAGCAGCTTCAATCGATGACGCTCGGCAATCTCGCAAAGCCGCTGATTCAGCCATTGCTCAGTGCGAAGTGCATGCCGCTGAATTTCCACAAACAAATGGTTCACTCCAAAAATTTCTTTGAGTGAAGCCATCTGTTGATCAGCACGCGAAAAATCTCCGGTGATTAAAGCTCGATGAAGAGGACCCTCTTCATCTCCCGTCAAACAGATCAATCCTTCCCGGAACTCCGACAATTCAGACCAGCGAATGGAACTTTCATTCTTAGGTGAACGAAGTCTGGCGCGTGAAAGTAACCGGCATAAGTTTTGGTACCCATTTCTCGATTGTACGAGCACCGGTAAAACCGAGCCATCTTCCATCGTCAATTCGCTGCCAACGATCGGTCGTATTCCACATTCTCGTGCCGCCGCGTAAAATCGCGGCGCACCAAATACTCCGTCACGATCGCAGAGCGCCAATGCCGGCAAATTCAGGTCCGCTGCCGTAAAGGCCAAATGCTCCGGTGAAGAGCTTCCGCGTAGAAAACTGAACGCGCTGCGGGCGTGGAGTTCGATATAGCTTGCGTTCACAATTTTCAGTCATACACCCCCACCACTTCCCACTGATCCTGTATTGCTAGTGGGCGAGACCGATTGCCCTTACGGTTCGACGCCTTGCGCTGGTCTTGGCTGAAGTTCGTTGTTTTCCGGGCAATGCGATAGAGTCCCCCGTTTTCGAGCGCGATATCCCACTCCTTGGTCTCCCAGCGAGTGCTATCCCACCAGTTGCCGGATAATTTCCACGGGCCTCGTGTTTCCACGATTCTGCCTGAAATCAGACTGCTTTGCATCAAAACGGGTTTGCCATCGTTCAGCTCTACGCGGGCGGCAATTCCAGGTCGATAACGGCGTAGACCAGGCCCGGTCTTTGGACGTCCGTTTTTTTTGACGGTTTTCCAAGACCAGCCTAATTCCGGCATCAGCATCTGCAGACTATCTGGCTGGTGTGTATTGATTCTTTGGGGTATGCCGACTTTCTCATCACCGACCAAGGCAGCCAGTCGGGCTAATGTTTGAAAGAAACGGTTGGGATCTTTCAGCCCACCTTGAAAAAGGTTAAACTGGTGACCCGCCGGCCTGCTCGGGATAGCCTCCAGATGAAAACTGCTCACCGGAGCTGTTGTTTGCAGAGTTTCCAGATACTGGGCAGCAATACCAAACAGCGTATCCACATTTCGGGTCGGAGCCGGAATCTGCAGGATGCGAACAATCTTTTCTCCATCTTCCAGGGTCAGCATCAGACGCAGCTCGGCAATCAGAAGATAAATGGATTCAATACGGAGTGATAACGTTTCCAGAAAACGTCTGAGAATAAATTGAAGCGGTTCAATGGTTTCCAAAGGTTCCTCAAAATCGATCGATTCTTCGAACGTCTCCGGTGGTTGAACAAATTGAAGCACCTTGGCGGATCGTCCGGCCGCGCGATCCCAGAGTGCAAGAGCTTCTAAGCCAAGGCGTTGTCCAATTTCTTCTCTGGGTAATCGAGTTAATGCGCCCAAAGTGCGAATTCCCCAGCTTTTCAAGATATCCAAGAGAAAAGGGGAAGGAGCCAAAGATTCCAACGCCAGGGATTGAAGCAGGTGACAATCTTGGAAAATCTCCAGAATCGGATTAGCGATCTTGGCAGCTTGAAGAGCAATCTCCGGGTTAGCACCGAGGCCAGCCTGCGCTTTGAGGCCGATAGACCGAAGCTGTGCCAGCAATTCCCGCAACCATGGTTGATGGTTGCGGATCCTTTTTCCTTTTAAATCAAGAGTGCAAATCCCTGGCGCACTATTTTCGATAAAGGGAGAATAACGATACACAAGTTGGAGCAGCGTATTCTGGAGATGCTGTTCGGTGGACGGATTTCGCTTGTATAAAATGAGTTCAGAGGCCCGCGCAAGCGCCTGACTGGTAGACATCCCAGGTTGGATCCCGGCGTAATGGGCAGCGTAGTTCAATTCGATGACATGCATTCCCTCCTGATCCAGAAGAGCTGAGGGAATATCAGATGACGAATTATCATCTATCCCTCGTTCTCCGGTTCGAGAAACGTGCGTTCCAATTACGTCAAAAGAGAGTTGATCCGGTACTCTTTTATGCCGGGTACCTTCCTCGAAAATCCGTTTTCGACAGGCACATTGTAATGCATAAAAAGGAATATAAATTACTGCAAAACAGCTAGTTATATTTTTAAGCATATTGATATTCCTGATGCATTCGTGAATGAATGATCTCCAAAGCGATGGATTTGATCAAATCCGTTCTTACAGTGGATAAATCATTCAAAGAGAGCTGGTTCTTTGTGAAGAGGGTAATTTTTGCACTAGTTACGATTGGATAACGTGTAATCACCAGCAGTGCGCATCTGCTTTCCTCGATAATGCGTTGCAACCGGTACCAGGTTGACCCCGAAATTTTCCTGAGTTCCTTATTTGAATTCTCCTTAAAATCCAAAATGCCCAAGGACAGGTTGCCATCCTGCAGGATCAAATCCGTTGCTTTTAAGGCCTGAAGGA
>JAFAQT010000365.1 GCA_019246215.1 Verrucomicrobiota bacterium | reverse complement strand
CGACATTCGCGATAGTGCGCCTCCTCAAAAATGGACCAGATCGGTATTGGACTAGCAGGTCTTGGCACCGTGGGAGCGGGTGTCTACAAACACTTGATCCAGAACCGAGCCATTATCAGCGAACGCGTTGGTCTTGAGCTTGCAGTGCGCCGGATTGCGGTCAGAAGTGTCGGTCTCGTCCGATCCGTTCATGCTCCAGCGGAGATCATCACGAGTCATTGGGAAGAGCTCGTAGATGATCCTGCCATCGAGATCGTCGTAGAGTTGATCGGTGGAATTGATGCTGCGTATCAACTCATCATGCGGGCTCTTGATGCCGGGAAAGTCGTCGTGACAGGAAACAAAGCGCTCCTGGCAGAGCGCGGATTCGAGATTTTCGAAAAGGCTGCCGAAAAAGGTATTCCGATCTTTTTCGAAGCCGCAGTGGCGGGTGGCATCCCCATAATTAAATCGATCAGAGAGGGTTTCATTGGAAATCACATTGAATCCATCCACGCTATCTTGAACGGGACGAGCAACTATATCCTGTCCAAGATGACAGAAGAAAGCCTGGATTTTCCGGAAGCATTGCGGCAAGCCCAGGCCGAAGGATACGCCGAGGCAGATCCGACTCTTGACGTGAATGGCTGGGATGCCGCGCACAAGGCGATCATTCTCGCCTCGCTCGCGTATGGATTCTGGATAGGCACCAATCAGATCCACGTCGCTGGCATCGAGACCGTGAACGGCTTGGACGTTCGGTTTGCAGATCGCTTGGGCTACAAGATCAAACTACTCGCTACGATCCGAACAAACCGCGACGACCTTGTCGAGGCACACGTGCATCCGACTCTCGTGCCGAAGCAGCATGTTCTGGCTTCTGTGAACGGTGTATTTAATGCCTTAATGGTTCGCGGCGATCTGGTAGGAGATACTCTGTTTTATGGGCGCGGCGCCGGTCAAGATCCAACGACGAGTTCAGTGATTAGCGATTTGGCGCAAGCCGCAATCTGGTATGATTCTGGCGGTAAAGCCTTCGGGTTTACCCCACACGGCTGGTATGGAGAATGTCTTCCGATCGAGCAAGTCTCATCCGGATACTATTTGCGACTGTCTGTCATCGACGCGCCAGGGGTTCTCGCGCAGGTCGCCAGTATTCTGGGGTCGCACCAGATCGGAATCTCCTCGGTCATTCAGCCGGAGGGGCACGAGGGAGACGCCGTACCGCTAGTCCTGATCATCCACGATGCGCCGTTTGATCGCATGCGAACCGCCGTTCAAGGCATTCAGAGTCTGGATTGTGTCAAGGCGCAGCCGATGTTGTTGTGGGTTCTCTCATGAAAGGATCTTTAGAAGCGCCTGGAGCTACGATCGGGGTGATTGAACGATACCGAGAACATCTCCCGGTGACGGAAGCGACGCCTGTCTTCACTTTGAGCGAAGGATCGACTCCCTTAGTTCATTCGCCGCGCCTGAGCGCGATTGTGGGTCGCGGCTGCCGGGTTTACCTCAAATACGAAGGGCTGAATCCGACGGGCTCATTCAAAGACCGCGGGATGACCGTGGCGGTGAGCAAAGCCGCCGAATCGGGAGCGCACCTGGTTATTTGCGCTTCCACGGGCAACACGTCCGCGGCGGCAGCAGCCTATGCCGCGCGTGCTGGTATAAAATGCGCCGTATTCTTGCCGTGTGGAAAAATCGCCATGGGTAAGCTCGCACAGGCGTTCGTTCACGGCGCAGTCGTTATTGCGATCGAAGGCAACTTTGATCAATGCCTGAAGTTGGTGCGCGAAATGGCAACTGAGCCCGGAATCTCGATCGTCAATTCCGTCAATCCGTATCGTCTGGAAGGCCAAAAGACCGCAGCGTTCGAAGTCATCGATGCCCTGGGCGATGCTCCGCATCTGCACGTGTTACCTGTGGGGAACGCGGGAAATACGACCGCCTATTGGCGAGGATATCTCGAATATCACCGGCTCAACCGGGCAACCCGGCTCCCTCGCATGCTCGGATTTGAGGCCGCGGGCGCCGCGCCGATCTACTACGATCGCGTCGTCGAATATCCTGAAACAGCGGCATCCGCCATCCGGATCGGAAATCCGGCCAGTTGGAAGATGGCGACAGCAGCATTTCGAGAGTCCGGCGGTGCAATCGAGATCATCACCGATGAAGAGATCTTTGCAGCCCAAAGCTGGTTGGCGTCGAAGGAAGGTCTATTCGTGGAACCTGCCAGTGCTGCTCCGATAGCCGGCCTTTTCAAATGCCGGTCGCAGACACCGTGTGCCGGCTGTCCGATACAGAAAATCCCGGACGATGCCGTCATCGTCTGCACGCTCACCGGGCACGGTCTGAAAGACACTGCCGCAGTACTGAATGAAAGAGTGAAACCTTTGGCTGCCCTGCCGGAAAAGGCCGCGATTCTGTCGATTCTCGATAAAGCAAAATGAGTTTGATCGTGCAAAAGTATGGCGGAACGTCGGTCGGAACACCCGAACGCATCCTGGAGGTGGCTCGGCGTATCCTGCGTACCCAACAGGCAGGCCACCAGGTAGTCGCTGTCCTTTCAGCGATGTCCGGAGTGACGGATGGCCTGATCGAACTGGCACGCCAAGTGGCACCGCATCCGACCGAACGAGAAATGGACGTTCTCCTCGCTACGGGCGAACAAACGACGATCGCGCTAACCGCGATGGCGATCAACGGTTTAGGCGGCCAAGCTGTCTCGCTGACAGGCCCGCAAGCCGGGATCATTACTGATGGCGTCCATACAAAAGCCAAGATAGCCAACATAACGCCGAAACGCATCCACACGTTCCTTGACTTGGGTAACATCGTCATCGTCGCGGGGTTTCAAGGAGAGACCCTGGAGGGAGTAATCACAACGCTCGGTCGCGGCGGGTCGGACCTCACCGCCATCGCGCTCGCCGCCTCCATAAGAGCAGATCTCTGCCAGATTTTTACCGATGTCGACGGCGTCTACACTTGCGATCCGCGCATCGTCAAGAATGCTCGGAAGATCCCCGAGATCTCGTATGATGAGATGCTCGAGATGGCCAGCCTTGGATCGAAGGTCATGCAGTCTCGTTCGGTTGAGTTTGCCAAGAAATTCGCCGTCATTTTCGAAGTCAGGAGCAGTTTTAACGATCAGCCAGGGACCCTCGTGAAAGAAGAAACAGCCGGCATGGAGAAGGTAGTCATTCGCGGAGTGAGCGTCGACCGCAGACAAGCAAAAGTCACGATCAGTGGCGTACCGGACGAACCGGGTATCGCCTCGCGAATCTTCAATGAGATTGCCGCCATCAACGTCAACGTCGACATGATCGTGCAGAACGTTTCTGCGGCAGGTTCTACTGACATTTCGTTCACAACTCTCGCAGATGAACTGCCGAAAATAGAAAAGCACCTCGGCCCGATCGTCTCGGAAATCGGTGCAAAAGGATTTGCCGCTCAGGGTGGAATCGCCAAGCTCAGCGTCGTCGGCATCGGGATGCGTTCACATTCAGGTGTCGCTGCCAAAATGTTCGAACTGCTAGGAAAAGCCAGGATTAACATTCAGATGATTACCACCTCCGAAATCAAGATTTCCGTGATTATCGATGAAGTTCATATCGATGATGGCGCCAATATCGTGCATGCCGGTTTTGGCCTCGGTGGGTCGCAACTGTGAGGGGGTCACCGGTTTGCTTGTCCAGCTTTAATTTAAAGGAGAGACGCAGAAGCCGGCCGCGGAGGCTCAAGAATAAGAAGCCGGCCGCTTCGCTCGCGCGGATCCGTCGTGGACCAAATCGAATTTTTCACGTAATCATCAACCGGGATGTGGAAAGGACGCTTTCAGCAAGAGACTGCGCCTGCGGTTCAGAGGTTCACCGAATCCATTTCCTTTGATTGGCGACTCTACAAGTTCGACATCCAGGGATCGATTGCGCATGCTTCGGCGTTGGGAAAGGCCGGGCTGCTCGCTCCGGAAGAACTGCAGCAGATTGAGTGTGGCCTGAAGGAGATTGAACAGGAAATTGATGAAGGACGGTTTCCGTTCCGCATCGATTTGGAAGATGTTCACATGAACATTGAATCGGCGCTGACCTCCCGGATCGGTGCTGCCGGTGCGAAATTGCATGCTGGTCGAAGCCGAAACGACCAGGTCGCCCTGGACCTGAGACTTTATCTTCGGCACGAGACCGACCAGATCCGCGCCCGGATTGCTGGCTTGCAGCGCGCTTTGATCGGGTTGGCGGAAAAGTATCGGGAAACAATACTGCCCGGTTACACGCATCTTCAGCGCGCGCAACCAGTACTTTTCCCGCATCACTTGTTGGCTTATGTCGAGATGCTCGAGCGAGATCGCGAACGTCTCGCCGACGCTCGGAAACGTATCAACCGCATGCCGCTCGGGTCCGGGGCGATCGCGGGATCAACGATACCCTTGGACCGCGAATACGTCGCGGCATTGCTCGGCTTTCCAGAGGTAACCCGCAACAGTATGGACGCTGTCAGCGACCGCGACTTCGTCGCGGAGTTTCTATTCGGACTAGCGCTCGCTGGTATGCACCTCTCACGTTTGAGCGAAGACTTGGTTCTTTTCGCGTCGTCCGAATTCCGGTTTGTTAAAATCAGCGACCGTTACACCACCGGATCCAGCTTAATGCCGCAGAAAAAGAACCCGGACGTCTGCGAACTTACCCGCGGAAAAACCGGTCGTTTCATTGGGAACCTTGTCTCACTGCTGACGACTCTGAAAGGGCTTCCGATGACTTACAATCGCGATCTGCAAGAGGACAAGGAAGCTGTTTTTGATTCTATCGATCAGATCAAACTCGTGCTTGAAGTTTACACAGGAATGATCCCGGAGATCGAAGTTGATTCACGGCGAACCAGTGAAGCGGCCAATGACTCGGGTTTGCTCGCCACCGATCTTGCCGATTATCTGGTACTTCACGGTCTGCCGTTCCGGCAGGCTCATGAGGTGATCGGAAAACTGGTTACTTATTCTTTGGAACAGCGTCGCGGATTTGTCGATCTGAGTCTGGAAGAGCTTCGACGGTTCAGTGAAAAATTCGGTCCGGATCTCTTCACCGTGTTGAATCTTGATCGGGCGATCGACCATCGGACGGCAACTGGTGCACCTTCACGAAAAAATGTTGCAGCGGCATTAGAAGCGTGGAACGCAATCCTTCGTGAACGACCCTGAGGACTGGCGAATTCTTGAAATCAATTCTCTGTTCAGGAACCCGCACATCGCGGTTTTCCAGGAGCGCGTCATCCTGCCTGGGGAAAGTCGCGTTCGGGACTGGACAGTCGTACGAAGAAAACAGGCAGTGGTGATTGCGCCGCTTACCAGCGATGGAAAATTCGTCCTCATACACCAAGCCAGGATCCCAGTCCGAAAATTTTTGTGGGAATTTCCCGCCGGGCAAATTGATGATTCACTTCAGCCGGCGTCGGAGATGATCCGCGAGACCGCGTTGCGTGAGTTAACCGAGGAGACCGGGTACTCCTTGATTGCCGGAGGGAACCTGACCTATCTGGGACATTATTATTCATCGCAAGGATATAGTGACGAAACGCCCCACCTGTTTTTAGCCCGACCTGTGCAGCCAACCGGATTTGGCCAAAAACCGCACGAAAGTGAATCGATCGTGGAATGCCGGGAATTTAGCTTAGAAGAATTGAGTTCAATGATTGCAGAGAACGTGATCCAAGACGCGAACACGCTGGCCTTATTTGCTCGGCTCTCTGCAAGAAAATTCATCCCATGAAAATTTCCAGAATTTTCAAGTTTCGCGAAGGCGAACAAGGAGAGGCCGTCAAACCTTTCTTGGATCACCTCGAGGATTTGCGATGGGTCATTGTCAAGATGGCAGTCGCACTCGGCACTGCCATGCTTTTGGCCTTCTGCTTCCGCACTCAACTTGTACATATCCTGCAAGGTCCCCTCAAGGCGATCGATCCAAGACTATTGAGATCTCTTGTCTCTTTAGGCGTCGCAGATTCGATGACAATTTCTTTCCAGCTTGCGTTTTACGCCGGAATCGTTCTGGCGTTTCCATTCCTGATTTACTTTGCCGGGCAATTCATTCTGCCGGCCCTTACCCCGCCGGAAAAGAAGGCAATGCTTCCGGCAGTCGGGATTGGTTTTGGTCTTTTCCTCGGTGGTGTCGTCCTAGGATATTACCTCGTTTTGCCGGCAACTCTTCGATTCTTTTTTCGAGATGCCCAATCACTGGATTGGACGCCGACTTGGACGGTGCGCGAGTATTTCTCGTTTGTTACCCAGCTTTGTGTCGGGTTTGGCGCGGCGTTCGAACTGCCTGTCATCGTTTTGGTGCTTGTGAGACTCGGAGTTTTATCGGTTGCCCTCCTTCGCCGAACTCGGGCATACGCGTTCCTTCTGATTTTTGTCGCTGCGGCATTTTTGGCGCCCACGCCAGATGCGGTTTCGATGGCACTGATGGGTGGCCCGATGTATCTGCTGTACGAGGTCTGCATTCTTATCGCCGCAATGCTGGAACGAAAGCGCAAGAAGGAAGCAGACTTGCTCGCGCAAAAGAGCGGATAGCCTCGAATCGAATAATCCGCAGCGGCAAATTCAAAAGCGGCCTTATTCCCGACTACTTTCGCTCCCCTTGCCTCCCCCAAGTTTTTCGCCTAATATTCACGCTCCGCCCCCTGCGCATGGCCAAGATTTTCATCAAAACTTACGGTTGCCAGATGAATGAGCGTGACTCTGAACAGGTGACTCGGATGCTGATGCAACGTGGCCACACGATTACTGCCAGAGAGGAAGAAGCCGAAGTTGTTTTGCTAAACACTTGCAGCGTCCGCGACTTGGCTGAACAGAAGGCTCTAGGTAAAATGGGGATGCTCCGCACACTCTCGCGTGATCGCCCGATCGTGTACGGCTTTCTCGGATGCATGGCGCAAAGCCGCGGATCAACGCTTCTGGACGAAGTACCGCACCTCGATCTTGTCGTCGGAACCCAAAAATTTCATCGAGTCGCGGACTATGTAGATGAAGCGATCGAACGCAAATGGACGGCGCGGTTTAACGATGCCCGGTATTCCGTAGTAGACGTCGAAGAAGAAGAGAATTCACAAAGCACGATTCGGGACCATGTTCTCGGCGGACGTCAGGTGACCGCTTTCGTTTCAATTATGCAGGGATGCAACATGCATTGCACGTTCTGTATAGTTCCCTACACGCGCGGACACGAACGAAGTCGTCCCATCCCGGAAATTGTCGGCGAGGTCAAAACTTTAGTCGACAAGGGAGTCAAAGAGGTGACGTTGCTCGGTCAGATTGTAAATCTTTACGGGCGACACGAATTTGCCACCGTGAAGGGGAAAAGCCCGTTTGTTCAATTGCTTGAAGCGCTCCAGGAAGTCGCTGGACTGGAACGTATCCGGTTTACCTCGCCACATCCAATTGGTTTCCGGACCGATTTGATTGAGTCTTTCGGCCGATTAACAAAGCTCGCTGAGCATATTCATTTGCCCTTGCAGTCCGGTTCCAACCGCATCCTGAAGGCAATGCATCGAACCTACACCGCTGAGAAGTTTATCTCACTCGTCGAGCGAATTCGTTCCGTGACACCGAACGTCGCGATCACGACGGACATTATCGTTGGTTATCCCGGTGAAACCGAGGAGGACTACGCCAGAACGCGTGAGGTAGTAGAGAGGGTCGGATTCGATAACGCATTCGTTTTCAAATATTCAAAGCGGAAAGGCACGCCCGCCGCAAAGATAGAGCAGCAGTTGCCTGATTCCGTAAAACAAGTCCGCAATCGTGACTTGCTGGAATTAGTCAATTCCTGGGCCAAACGCCGAAGCGAACGTTTTATCGGCCGAGAGGTTGAGATTTTATGCGAAGGACCAAGTAAAACGAATCCAACCCGTCTCGCGGGCAGAACGCGAGAAAACAAGATTGTCGTATTTGAAGGTGCGCCGCAGCACGTGGGTGCATTGTTGAAAATCCGGATCGTGCGTTCGACGGGTTACACATTGTACGGCGAGCCGATTTCGCACTAGCCGGCGGCACCACGTCCACCGGCTCTCAGACCCGACGACAAGCTCATCACGGGTCGGAAAGATCTTCTCTGCTCTATAGCCTAGCCTGCGTTTTCCAGCTTGCTTGTCCGGGATCTTAGGCTAATGAACAATTTCCTAAATTCATGGAATATTCTCCTCGCGTTTACGACCTGAGCCTTCATACGGTGGGCCTGATCGTCGGTTCCCTGCTGCTGGCAATTCATGTCATTGCTTTGATACTCCCGGAACAAACTAAAGGTTGGCTCGTTAAACTGCCACGCTCCAAGCCGCTTGGCATCGGTATTCTTGCGGTCGATTCACTCTGGTCGTTTTGGCTCGTATCGAACATGGATCTCGGGGAATTTTCGCAGTACCGGACTTGGCTCCAAATCGGGGTTCCAATCGCGTTCGTTTTGACGATGACATTCGTTGACGAATTTCTAGCGGTGCGCGCGCTGGGGATGCTGGCGCTGCTTGCGGCAGAGCCGGTGTTGTCAGCGGCTTTTCTCCGCCCGGAGGTTTCGCGTTTGTTGCTGGTAATTCTGGCATACGTCTGGCTCACCCTGGGGCTATTCTGGGTTGGCATGCCTTACGTGTTGCGAGATCAGATCAACTGGCTCACGAAAACCGGGAGCCGATTTCGAGCCTTAACACTGGCAGGACTCGTGTACGGATTGGTAGTGCTCGTCTGCGCGGTAGCAGTCTACTGAGAAGGTTGTCGGTGCCAGTGTTCCCGAGCCGAGGTTTGCGTGTTTTTACGCTTAGCTTAGGTTTAATATCATATCACAGATATTAATCAGCGAGCTAAGCGGCCAGCAGCGCGAGGCGGAGCGAGCTTGTGACACTGATACCTTCTTTAATTTAATTAAATCTCCAGCGCCTTCGCGAATTTAGACAACACCTTAAACCCATTCTCGGTAACCACTCCGTCGTCCTCAATTCGAACTCCTCCGATCTCTGGGAAATAAAGCCCAGGCTCGACAGTCAGCACCTGGCCTGTTTTAAATTTGGTCTTCGCGATCCGAGGTGGCTCGTGAACCTCAAGTCCGAATCCATGACCGAGCCCGTGGAAAAACCCGACCCAGCGGCCGTCCCGAATTTCCGCGGGATAGCCTTTTTGCTCGAAAAATTCAGCCACTTCCTTTTGTAGGGCTGCGCCCGAACCACCTGCCCGTATTTTCTGCAATGCGAACTTCTGGGCATCGAACACGGTCCACCAAAGCGCGCGTTGAGCCTCACTGGCTTTGCCTCTTACGACGGTTCGGGTCAGGTCGCCATAGTAACCTGAGCGCCCATGCTTCGGAAAAACATCCAGGATAATCAGAGAGTCCGCCTTAAGAGCACCGCTTCCCCGATCGTGTGGATCACAAGCCTGCTTGCCTCCTGCGACGATCGTGTCTGCCGCGGTCCCACCGGCGTGCAGAATTGCCGTATCGATTTCAGCGCGCAACTTTTCGGAGGTCAACGTCGCTCCTCCCCAGACAAGTCTTTTCCCAGATTTAATTTCCGCTGCCTGAAGCACCTCGACCGCGCGCGCTAGGCCCGTCTCCGCAATACGAATAGCGCGCCGAATGCATTGTAGTTCCTCTTCAGATTTGAATTCGCGCGCGCTCCAAAAAAGGCCGGCAATCGGAATGACAGTGACTCCCTCCTTAGCCAGCCCGTTCGCCAATCCGACCGGAAAATTGTAAGGAACTGCTGCTTGACGGACGCGACGCTGCCTCAAAAAGGTGGCGATCGTTGTCTCGATCGGTGGTTTACCTCTACGCCCTTTTTCCAATAGACGCTCAATGCTCGACAACGCGATCACCTCATCGACCTTCGCCGCTTTTTTCCCTCGATCGATCTCGAGGTCACTGAGCAAAACCGTTTTTCTACCGTTTTGCTGCAGGAACAGAACCGGATCAGGAACAGACCACTTCGTCGCGTAGAATAAATCTGCGGATGTTTCGCTCGAGGCGAAGATCATTCGCGGAAGACGGTCATTGGCCATGGAAGAAAATGGAAGCGAAGAAGGCGGTACTTCAACGCCCAAGGCGATACCTTTCCGCCAGTTCCAAAAATGGCTTCAGTGAATCGGGGTTGCTCATCGCCTCCTGACAAACGGATTTTGAGAGTTCAATGCCCTGAAAAATGCGCTTAATTGGCACCTCCATTTTTTTCCCATTCAAGGTCTGCGGAATCTCAGGAACGCTAAATATGCCGTCGGGCAAATATCGTGGTGACAACCCTGTTTTGATCCGGTCGCGAATTCGGTTGACCAGGACCTCGTCAAAAACGACTGCTGCTTCTAAAACCACAAACAGGAGCAGTTTTCCATCGGCTTCTTTCCCGCTACGATCGAGGCCTGTAGTATCGACCACCAGCGATGCAAGGATTTCCGGAATCGATTCCACAACCTGATAGAATTCGCTCGTGCCCATCCGCACCCCCCCGCGATTCAGCGTTGAATCTGAGCGCCCGTAAATCACGCATTGACCGCTCTCAGGATCGATCTCAATCCAATCTCCGTGACGCCAGATGCCGGGAAAATGCTCGAAGTACGCCTCTCGAAATCGGGCACAGCCCGGATCGTTCCAGAAACAGACGGGCATACATGGAATTGGCGCAGTCAGCACCAATTCCCCAACCTGATTCCACACCGGATTGCCCAAATCGTCCCAAGCTTCGATCGATGCGCCCAAACCCCGGCACTGTAGCTTTCCTGCATAGACGGGAAGCCACGGATGCGAAAGGACAAAGGCCGTACAAACGTCTGTTCCTCCACTCACCGAACCGAGCCAGACGTTTGGCTTGACCTTGTCGTACACCCATTGAAAGCCATGGTGCGGCAATGGAGCACCGGTCGATCCGATCGACCGCAACGATTTCAGGTGAAACTCTTTCCGCGGCTCAAGCTTTTCCTTTTGACACGCCAGCAAAAACGGTGCGCTGGTGCCGAAATAATTGACCTCCTGGCTTTCGATCAGCTTCCAGAGCGCACGTAGATCCGGAAACTTGGGGCTGCCGTCATAGAGCACTGGAGTGGTGCCAACCGCCAAGCCGGACACTAGGAAGTTCCACATCATCCAGCCAGCCGTGGTGAACCAAAAAAAACGGTCCGCGGGCCGAAGATCAAGGTGCAGGGAGAGAGCTTTCAGATGCTCAAGAAGAATGCCGCCGTGCCCATGGACGATCGGCTTAGGCAGGCCGGTAGTCCCGGAAGAATAGAGGATCCAGAGTGGATGATCGAACGGTACTGGACGGAAGCGGATCGGCGCATCCGACTGCTGTTGTGCAATCAAACCGGACCAGCGCCATCCCGAAATTGAGGGACCGAAGTCCGGCAACCGTTCGTCGCAGGCCTGTTCTACAATGATCACGTGGCGTATCGATGGCAGGCTCGCCACGATTTCAGCGACCGTCGCCGTGCGATCGTACCTCTTTCCTGCGTAGTAATAGTCTCTAATCGCGATCAGCAGTTTTGGCTCGATCTGAGCGAGACGATCGATGGCGCCACGGCTGGAAAGCTCGGGCGGACAGTTAGACCAGATCGCTCCCAGGCTCGCCGTGCCCAGAAAGGAAATTAATGTCTCGAGGCGGTTTGGAAGATAACCTGCCACAGGGTCACCGCATTTCACTCCAAGACAGCTCAACGCCGAGGCTACTTTGCCGACCTCGGTAACCAGTTCTGTCCGGGTTAGCACCTGGCGGTCCTCCGGCACTCCC
>JAFAQT010000166.1 GCA_019246215.1 Verrucomicrobiota bacterium | reverse complement strand
GATTTAGGCCACCTTTTGTCTGTCCCGAAGTCCACAAGCGGATTCGATCTCCGGGGGCTCGCGAGGAAGAGATTGGCTCTAGACAACTTGTCAATTCTTTCGTCTGGCGTTGGTTCTTTATGAATCGCGGACTTTCTGAGGGCGGTTAGAAACCGTTCTTTTCGCACAATTTGGACCTCGTGCGACGGCAGACTACAGGTTGAATCGCTCCGCTTTGGCGGGGGGATCGCCGCGCGGGCCGCGAAGGTTACATCCTCAAAATAAAGAGGCTGCCGGCCGTAAATTGCCGGAAAACCAGCGCAATAGACCACCCTGTCACCCGCTGCAGTAATTCGGTCATGCGCGTCCTTTTGTTGCCCTGGCACGCTCGCGCCCAAACATTAAGCGAACAGGAAAAAGCCAACCTTGCGTTTCACGCGCCTGTGGTAGCACCGGCGATGCGCTCGCTGAATCGCCCTATCGCGCCGGCAAGGAAAAGAGTCACGTGGAGGTACTATAATGACGCACTTTGCCGGTCGTACCGTAACGAGTGGCAATGCGATGCATAACTGCACGGTGTTCGGGATCAATGATCACAGCACGTGGTTGCTTAAGCGTCCGAAAGATTGCCCGCGCGAATGGACCCAGTTAACCAGCGATGCGCACGCACATCGAATGGTGACATTTATCGCCAGATGCGCGTCAACATCGCAGACCAACGCATCGAGGTGTCGAGGGAGATGCCGTTTGGTCGCTTCTATCAACAAATGGTCCGCCCACGTGCCCGGTAGGACCTATACCGATCGCGGAGTTGAGTGGACTTTACATCAATGTTCTGCTCTCAGCTTTCGATCGTGGTTTTGCCGACCGGATTCGGATTTTTACTTCCGCAAATGCTGTGGAACAGATAGAAATGTTGACGATCTTCTGGCGCAACCAAGCCCGCTGACTCACGTGCGGCGCTTCTATAAAGACACTGTGAGTCATGGCCACGAATGATTATCACTTTGTGACACGCTGGCGTGTACTAGCCACGCCAGCCGAGGTTTATGACTTGCCTGTGGATGCACAGAGTTGTTTCCTTGGCAATCTTGGATCGCGCATCTCGAAGATGTGGACGAGTCGCATCTCGATCTCCGATCCAATTGGAGCCGGGACGGAATTGGACCGATGAGTTTGAAGCGGGCGATGCTATCGTCGACCCCGATCTTCGGTCCAGTTGCGCATGTCGCGAAGGTCGGGCCACTGTTGCTTCAGCAACACGATGATAGCAATCTTCCGCACTGTAAGATTCTGTTGGTAGCGAAAGTTTTTGTTAGCCGTTACAAGAACGTCAAAGCCAGCGGCTTCGGCGGCAGATCAACACCGACCATACGCCTACTGCCGAATTCTTTCGGTCGCGAGGAAAAGAACCAGGATAATGAAGAGCCCCTCAGCGACGAGCTGACCGCCGATTTTCAAACCCGCTACCTGCATCGCGGTTACCAGGAGCACCAAGAAGAGACTGCCTAAGAGCGTACCCAGCGGGACCGCTCTTCCTCCGAAGATGAGGGTCCCCCCCACCACGACGCTCCCCACCGTCTGAAGGAGGTAGGGATCGCCGAGTCCGAGAAATGCACCGTTCACCTGCGCCGAAATCATGATCCCGCCGAACGCTGCAAGCGTACTGCATAGAACGTAGGCGACTCCTTGGATCAGCTTCACCGGCATACCTGTGAGTCTTGCCGCATCGAGATTCTGGCCTACCGCGGTCAGGCACTTCCCGTAACGAGTCCGCGTTAACATCAGGTTGAGCAGAATCATAATCGCGATCGTGATGAGCAGCACCACCGGGACCACGCCGAAAAGGCGATCGCGCGCAATGTGCAGCAGGACGGGAGCAACGTAGGCCGTCGTGAAATACGGGTTGTAGATCAAGATCGCCGTCGTTATGATGTAGCCTGTTCCGAGGGTTGCAATGATCGGTGGTATGCGCAGGAAGAGCACTGCGAATGCATTCACAAGCCCGATAAACGCCCCGGTCAGGAGAACAACCGGTACGGCGTACAACGCTTTCAGATTGCTGCCCGAAGCGATCCCTGCGGAGAGAAAGGCCGATAGCGTGATTGCATTCGGGATCGAAAGGTCAATCGCTCCTCCACCAGTCGTGATGACCAACATTTGACCGAGCGCGACGATCGCAAGAAAGGAAGCGTTCGTGCTCGTAGCAATCAAGCTCTCCAGGTTCAGATTGTGCGCGAAGATGCCCAACGCAACCCACATTACGAAGGCTCCGACCGCTGCCCAGATCCACGGAATCCGCTTCACCACTCTTAAATTGAGCGCCACAGATTTAGAATTAATCCTCATAGTTCACCCTTTCGCAGAAGTCGGAACGCCAGGATCGCGATCAAAAGACCCCCTTGTACGGCCGTTACGTAGCTCGAGTTAAGTCTAAGAAAACCGACCAGCGCGCCGATCAAGGACAACGTGATCGCGCCGATCACAGTGCCAAACGACGACACAACGCCACCGATGAGTTCGCTGCCGCCGATGACTACCGCCGCGACTGTGAGGAGAGTGTACGATGCTGTGGCGTTGATATCTGAACCTGCCGCTGACGCGGTCATAGCCATCCCGCCAATGACCGAGAAAAGACTCGCGATGACGTACGCCGTAATGTATGCCTTCAGAATGGACCAACCGCTTCGCTCGACGGCGACTGGGTTATTACCGAAGCCGCGCAGCACAGTACCGTAACGAGAACGGCAGAAAAGAAACGATAGGAGCCCGGCAGCGAGGATGATGAGGACACTTTCGGGGACAATGAAATGGATGTTAAAGGCCTTTATCAGCCAATCCGGCGGCTGACCGCCCGGCCCTGGCTGCAGTGTGTAACCTATCCCCACCCACACAAACGACATTCCCATTGTGACAATGACCGACGGGATGTTTCTGAGATGAATCAGGGCACCCATCATTCCGTAACCAACAATCGTGACTACGATGAGGCCAAGCCCCAATTCCAGGTGCTGCCGCAGTATCGTAGCACAAAGCACGCTAACAAGGCCCATGTAAGCGCCGACACCGAGGTCAATGTGACTTAGACCGATGATGTACATCTGAGCGAGTGCAGCGAAAACGAGGGGGATCGACGATTTCACGAGGAGATCGACCCCGAATCCTGAAAACACCGCTGGCTGTAACGCCCCGCTCAAAAGGAACACCCCAAGCATTGCGCCGAGCGGGATCAGAATTTCATTCGCCCTCCGTTTCGCCTTCTTCCCGTGGCTGCCGCTATGGTCGGCGAGGTGCTCGCCATGAAAACTGGCCTCGATGATTCTGTCCTTGCTTATCGCGCCGTTCTTCAACTCTTCGACGATTTGTCCGTACCTGAAGACCAGCACGCGAGAGCAGCATACAAGCTCCTCATCCTCCGTGCTGTACCATATAAGCAGCTTTCCGTTCTCCGCTGCTTTCTTGAAAAGCTGATGCATCTGCTCTTTTGTCCCGACGTCTACCCCCTTGGTTGGGTCGTCGAGAATGATCACGTCGGCATCAGCAAGCAGAGCTCGAGCTACGATCACCTTCTGCTGATTGCCGCCAGACAGTGACAGTATTGCTGTCCACGGCCCTTCGGCTTTAATTGACAGATTCCTGTACCATTCCCTCACCTTCGCCGCTAGCCCGCCAAGATCCAATTTTCCGAAAAGTGGCGCCTTGTTGATCTCAACGATGCTCATGTTGTCGGAAATCGGCCACAACGGGAAGACACCCTCTTTCTTACGGTCCCCGGTGACGTAAGCAAGGCGCCCCGCTTTTTCGACTACTCCCTTAGTGGTCCCGCGCGTAAAGAAGAGCGCTTTCAGAAACTCGCGCTGACCGTTACCGTCGAGACCGGCTATCCCTACAAGCTCGCCGCTACGAAATTCTACATTTATGTCGACGAGCCCATCGCATGAGAGCCGCTTAGTCCCGATATGGACTTTTCCGCCATTTCCGACAGGTTTATTCTGAGTTGAGGCGGTGCCGAACTGGTCCGGCGAACTCCAGCGTTTGCCGATCATCTTTTCGACGAGACTCGTCTGATCAACGCTGACGTTGGGTCCTTCCCACACCATTGCGCCGTCTTGCATGACGACAATTCGATCTGCAATACCGATGAT
The DNA here is from genome assembly GCA_019246215.1 of Verrucomicrobiota bacterium. Lineage (GTDB taxonomy): Bacteria > Verrucomicrobiota > Verrucomicrobiia > Chthoniobacterales > JAFAMB01 > JAFAMB01. Next base: position 4,472 of record JAFAQT010000166.1, on the reverse strand, counting down.
TTCGCCGAGACGATGCGAAATAAAAACAATAGAGACGCCCCGGTTTTTCAGCGTTGCGATGTGAGTCATCAGTTGCGCGGTCTGGGACGCTGCTAGTGAAGAGGTCGGCTCGTCCAGGATCAGCAGACGCAGATACTTCATAGTGATCGCACGACATATTTCGACCATCTGTCGCTGGGAAATGGAAAGTTTGCTAAGTTGCGCTCGTGGATCGATTTCGTGGCCAGGGAAGAGGTCATCGAGCGCGCGCTGAGTGTCTGCTAGCGCGCGCTTGCGCCATCCAAACCCTTTGGCGGACGCGAAATGCTGCTCGACGCAGAAGTTTTCGAAAACCGAGAGATTTGTGCAGAGTGAGAGATCCTGGTATACGACTCGTATGCCCAACCGGCTTGCTGCCGCGGGCGAGTAGGCGGCAAGATCGATTAGATGGCCATCGTGAAAAAGATCGCCCGAGTCGGGGAGAGTGATGCCGGAGACGATCCTGGTAAGAGTACTCTTACCGGCTCCATTTGCGCCAATTAGTCCAATGACCTCTCCACGATCGATATTAAGCGAAACCTCTCTGAGCGCGGTCGTGGCACCATAGCGTTTGGCTACCGAATTCAACCCGAACAGGTTTTCTCGCTCCATTACCTATCTTGCACAAGGGGCTCCTGGCGTGTGACATTGCTTCCCCGTCCACACCGGGAGTTACATTGCTCCTCACGCCGATCGCACAAGCAGCTCCTGCTTTTTGGGAGAGTAGCACGAGCTCCCGGCATTATTGCTTATTAAGGATGTTGTCCTTGACCCACTGGTCGTCATACTGATGCGCAATGACCGTACCAGGCGGGATGTCCTTGAACTGATCAACCGTGTCATTGTCCACCGCTACCAGCGGCAGAAAGTAGGGCCGCGTTTTCATTTCGGGAACTTTGTCGCCCTGCAGGATATGGATCGTAAGCCAGAAGGCGACGACACCGATGCTGGGCTCAGTGCCAAGGCTTATGGTCTGATATCCATTCTTCGCCTTTTCCTCGATCCACCAGCGGATAAACTCGGCGCGGTTGTTCCCGACGACGAGCGGAACCGGCTTGCCAGCCGCGAGAAAGGCCTGGACGACGCCGTAGGAACCCTCGTTAGAAACCGCGTCGATCTTGGGCATGCTCGGAAGCAGATTTGCGACTGCACTCTGCGCCCTGGCGTTGTCAGCCTCGGTGTCCACCTCGCCAAGAACGTGAATCTCAGGATGCTGCTTGAGGATCTTCGTGATCGCAGCGTATTGTAGTTCCTCCGGCTGCGAGCCCACGACCCCCCGGGTTAACAGCAAGTTTCCGCCCTTAGGGCCCAACCTTTTGACCACGTAGTTGGTTGCGATCTCGCCCCAGCTTGAGTTGTCATATGCAATTTGGTATGCATCGGTGCTAGTCGTGAGCGAGTCGAAAACGACGACCTTGATCCCCTGCTGTGCAGCTTGGGCAATGGCCCCGTTGAGCGCCGTCGGAGAAGCGGCGTTGATGAGAATGGCGTCGGGGTGGCTCAGAATCAGGCTATTAAGCTGCGCGAGTTGTGTGTTTGCGGTTCCATCGCCGTTGTCGACTATGAAGTCTGAAATCAGCCCTTGCGCTTTTGCCCCATCCGCGGCTTTTTGCATGACGTCGACCATCTGTTTACGCCAAGTGTTGCCGTAGAAAGAGTTAGATAGCGCGATTTTATAGGCCTTTTGGCCGTTGGCGCTTAACGTCAGAGTTGAAATTGCCAAGGGCGCCAGGAGAAAGAGAGAGACCAAACGTTTCATGAAGTGGTATTGGTTTTCGGGAGGGTGAAAGTGTCCAAGCGGACATTTTGATTCAGGATAAAGAAATTGGAAACCGCCGTCTGTAGCCAAAACGGAAAGTTGTGTCGCCGGAGTGGAAACCAGAATTTACCTTTGCTGACTATACGAGCCGAGTAAATTAGAGCGATTGATGACCCCCCTGCGCATTGCCGTTTTAGGCTGCGGTTTCTGGAGCCGCTTTCAAATCCCTGCATGGCACGAAATCGAGCATGTCTGTTGCGTGGCCGTTTGTGACGTTGACGCTGAGAAATCCCGAGTTACAGCAGCCCGCTTTAACATCCCGGAGAGTTACACCGATCCGGCTGAGCTTATTGCGAGAGTCCAACCCGACGCGGTCGATATTGTGACCAGTCCTGAAACCCATGCTGAATTGGTCGAGCTGGCATCTTCCCAGGGTGTTGCGACCATTTGTCAAAAGCCCATGGCCACAGATCTCGCGACAGCAGAAAAAATGGTCCGCTCATGCGCTGAGCGGAACATTCCCTTTTTCGTTCACGAAAACTGGCGTTGGCAAAATCCCATTCGTGAATTGAAACGTATTCTCGATTCGGGAGAAATCGGTCAACCTTTTCGAGCTCGGATCGATTTCAATTGCAGCTTCCCCGTCTTCGAAAATCAACCATCTCTACGTGAGCTTCCCGAACTGATCCTGGCTGATCTGGGCGTCCATCTCCTCGATACCGTCCGTTTCCTGTTCTCTGAAGCAGAACGCCTCACCTGTCAAATTCACCAGGTAACCCGCGGGATTGCTGGCGAAGATGTTGCGACAGTCCTTCTGGCGATGGAAAATGGCATGACTGTCTCCTGCAACCTGAGCTTTGCCAGCCGTCTTGAATCTGAACGGTTCCCAGAAACCTTCATCATCGTTGAGGGTGACAAAGGATCGGCTGAGCTCGCACCCGATTACTGGATTCGTACGACCAATCACAAGGAAACAAGAGCCACCCGGTACCCTCCGAGATCCTATTCATGGGCAGATCCCAGCTACGCTTTGGTCCACGCTAGCATTGTTGAGTGCCATCGTGATCTTGCCGGCGCCTTGCGCGGAACGGGGCGAGGCGAGACGACTGGAACCGACAACCTCCAAACCCTCAGGTTAGTTTTTGCGGCGTATGAATCCGCGCGCGCTCAACAGACTGTCCGACTGAAAAAAGGATCAATCGGCCCACTCAATTCCATTCTAACCTTTTGAATCTATTTATTATGAAAGTCAACCTCCTCGGAGCCGGAGGTAAAATCGGCGGCCGATTGACCGCAAACCTTCGGCCAAGAAAAGAGACCCTTGCTCTCGAGAGGACGTGGGCGACCGAGAGCCTGCATCATGTCAGTATTTTGGCGACTGAGTCGCTCGGCCCTCCATCTTGAAACGCATACTTTTCCAGCTCCAACTCTTGAATCGCCAATCCTGATGCAACAGCCCTTTGCTGAGTTCCGAACGTCCCGTTTTTCTGCCATGCAGCAGAGCTTTTCGATTCCCAGCCATCCTGGGTCCCGTATTCTCTCGATGCGTTGTCTGCGATCCGCGCCGGGCGCATTTTGCGACTATCACTCGCATTCTTTTCCCGAGTTCACTCTGGTCACAGACGATTCAACAATGAACGGCTGCGCCGAGGGAAAGTTGACTTCACTCCCAAACACTCTCTATCTTTTTCTTCCCGGAGAACCGCATGGACACTGGAACTCCAGCCGACAGAGACCCCGGTTCTGGGTTATTCATTTTACTTCGCCGCTTTGTCACCAACTGGCGTATCTGTCCGAGCCAAATGCGACTCGTCGCATCTGGCATCTGACCCCGGAACAAACGTCCACCTTCAAGTGGTTATTCATCAAGCTTTTCAACGAGCATGCCCTGCCCTTGGCTAATAACGACCTGGGGGCGGAAGCCTGGCTCCAGCTGTTGCTTGTAAACTTAGGACGTTGGGTAGAAAATGATCACAGTCAACAGCTTTTACCCGAACAACCGGATGCCGATGTTCTGCATCTCTGGCATGTAGTTAACGAGTGTGTAGGCCGGTCGCATGAGTTCGTTCACCAGATCGGTCAGGTACCAAATTACGACTCCGTGCGCCATCGCTTCAAAAACGTTTTCGGTGTCTCGCCGACTCAACTTCTTTTTCGGCTCCGTATGCAAAAGGCAAGTGACCTGCTTCTCGAGACTCCGATGACGATCAAAGAAATTGCCGACCAGCTCGGGTATGAGCGCCAACACGAATTCGCTCGCGCGTTTCGCAAGCATACAGGTCGGACCCCGTCTGGCTGGCGCACCGAACCGTTTCCCGAAGATCTATCGTTCAGTTCCAACGCAGCGACATGATTTTCCGGCTTAGCTAAAGCTGATTGTTAGTCGCAGACTTACTCTGATCTGTGTACCTGACCGGCATAGAAGATTCACGCTTCAATCTGCTCCGCCCTTTATGAAAACAGCCATCCTTGGAGCGGGCGCGATGGGTAGCGTGTTCGGGAGTTTTCTGGCGGGAGTCGGAGCGGAGGTAGTTCTCATTGATGTTGCCAAGCCGGTTGTCGATGCAATCTCGTCTCGGGGATTGATAATCCGGGACAAGGCGGGAAACGAGAAATCTTTCCAGATAGACGCAACAACCGAGCCCGGGAATGTCGGGGTGGTCGATCTATTGATTGTCTTTGTGAAATGTTATCA
>JAFAQT010000360.1 GCA_019246215.1 Verrucomicrobiota bacterium | reverse complement strand
GGAATCGAGCCTGGGATGAGCCCCTTTCGTGGAAAGAATAAGGCCGTTCCGGTTGCGATTACGCAGCCATTGTCCGAGAACTTCTTCGCTGCGATGGCTTCCGCCAGGGAGCCAGGCGGCATACACCTCCGCGGTATCCAAAACATTGCCTCCCGCACCAACGTATCTGTCGATGATCGTTTCAGACAGCGAATACTCCACCACGGAACCAAACTCAGCTGTTCCAAGACAAAGAACGGAAGCTTCCAAATCCGTACGGGGGATTAGACGAGTTCTCATTGGCCGCTTTTTCGATGGATTTTTTTGGAGGGTGAAGGCGTTGCCGATGGCGCCGGGTTGGTCTCGTTTTCTGCTTCTTTTTTGGCAGGCTTTATTGAGCCTGATTGGGTATCCTTCTGTTTCAGATCGTAGAAGACTTTAAGATAATCGTAGGTCGGATAAAACTCTGTTCGAAACGCGCCCCAGACGCCACGCTCAAAATCTAGATTAATTTCACGAAGCTTATCGGGTGGCAAACGGAGTGTGATGATATGTCCCATCCCCATGACGATGTTGTAGGAAATGATATCGACGCCTGGTGGTGGAAAACTTTTTCGGAAGCCGGTCTTCTCGAGTTGATCATCGATTTCGTCTATCGTTTTTGACTGATCATGGCGCAAGATGACCGTAAGCATAATCTTCCCGTCCGAGTCCGCTTCCTGGGCGCCAGAGGTAACCGAGACCAAGAACCATAAAAGCGAGAATATGCGTTTCATCGCGATCAGAGCCTCACAAAAGCTAGCGGGGATTCATCGAGGGGCCCGGCGCTGCTGCCGCAATTGCGATTTTTAACCACTCCTTACGCCGATAACACTATGAATTGCGTCTGAGAATCTTCGCACAAAGCCCAGAGGGTGGATTTATTGTCCTTTGCTCGAAATAGTACAGAAGGTAGTTCGGGACCAAGAAACCAGTCACGGACTGAGTGCACTAGTCCTCAGCGCTGTGTCGAACATAGCTGGCGACGAACCGCTCACGAAAAGCCGGAAATGAATCCTCATCGAGCGCCGCTCTAATTCGATGCATGAGGTTCAGATAGAAATGGAGGTTATGCATCGTGATCAGGCGAAGGCCGAGGATTTCTTCCGCTTTGGTCAAGTGCCGGATGTATCCGCGCGTGAAGGTCCGGCAAGTGGCGCAGGCACAGTTTTCTTCGATCGGACGTTGGTCGAGACGGTAGGGGTTGTTCTTTAAATTGACTGTTTCGGTTTCGGTGAACGCCGTACCGTTCCGCGCTAGTCGTGTGGGGAGCACAGTGTCAAACATGTCTATTCCGCGAGCGACCATTTCCACTATCTGCGCAGGGGTGCCCAACCCCATGGCGTAGCGTGGCCGGTCTGCGGGCAGGAACGGTTCGCTAGACTCGATCGCACGCATCATTTCAGACTCCGGTTCTCCGACGCTCACTCCGCCGATCGCGTAACCGTCGAATTCCATTCCAACAAGCGCGCGAGCGCTTTTTTCTCGCAGGTTGCGGTAGGTTGCTCCCTGGACGATCCCGAAAAGGAGCGGACGTTTTTCCTTGCTTTGGCGTTCGAGCCAGGTCCGGCACCGTTGCGCCCAACGTAAAGTGCGTTCGAGACTGGCAGCAGCATACTCCAATTCGCATGGATAAGGCGGGCATTCGTCGAAGGCCATTGCCACATCTGCTCCCATGGAAGTCTGCAGTTCGGTGGCTATTTCCGGGCTCAGAAAGCTGGGGGATCCGTCGATGTGATTGTTGAAGTAGACGCCTTCTTCCGCAATTCGGCGTAGTTTTGCGAGCGAGAAAACCTGGAAACCGCCGCTGTCGGTCAAGATGGGGCGGTTCCAACTCATAAACCGATGAAGGCCGCCAAAATGTTTGATCACCTCCGGACCGGGCCTCAGGAAGAGATGATAAATGTTGCCGAGAATAATCTGAGCGCCGACGGAGCAGAGTTCGTCGGGTGTCATCGCCTTGACGGTACCCTGGGTGCCGACTGGCATGAACATAGGCGTTTCGACGATCCCGTGGAGCGTGACTAACCTGCCTCGACGCGCTCGCGAATAAGGATCGACCTTGAGTAACTCGAAACACATTCTGAACCCGCCACTCAAACAAGTTCTGGCGAGGGTTCAAGCAAGAAAGCGACAGCCTGGGTTGCTGTTCCTTTTGAATGTTGTGCTTGCCAAGGCTTCTTGTGGTAACGAGTTTTCCCAATGAGCTTAAAAACGTCGCAACAAGGAAGCCAACCAGACGGGACACCAACCAAGGATGACCCGGCTGAATTCGAAATCGAGGAAGCGGGGGAAGAGTCGTTTCCGGCAAGCGATCCGCCCGGGTGGACGCGAGGGCGTGACCCCGAGAAGAAACACAGCGAGGCGGAGAAGGAATAGCGCGAAAAAACATCGAAGAAAAGAAGCGCCAACGAGGACGGGGGAGACTCAAGCACGGTACGTCGGGGTAGCAATAATGGGGCAGCTGTGCCAGAACGGAGAGCAGGTTTTTTCAGACCGATCCTAACCTGACACTGGCACTAACTGTTTCACCGAGTGAGAAGGGTGAACGCTTCTTGGTATTTTTCGACAGTCTTTTTTATGATCTCCGGAGGGAGACGAGGCGCAGGCGGGGCCTTATCCCAGTCGAGTGTCTCAAGGTAGTCACGAACAAATTGTTTGTCATAGCTAAGCGGGCTTTTACCCACCTGGTAGGTGTCGGACGGCCAAAACCGTGAGGAATCGGGAGTCAGACACTCGTCGATCAAAAGGACTTCGCCGCGGTGAAGCCCGAATTCGAACTTCGCATCCGCTATAATGATGCCGCGGTTGGCTGCGTGAAGGCTGCCATCGTTATAAATGCTGAGACTGCGATCGCGCACCATGGCCGCGATCTCGGGGTCAAGAATCTCGCAGCACCGGCTCCAGGAGATATTTTGGTCATGACCGGATTCCGCTTTGGTGGCCGGCGTGAAGATCGGTTCAGACAATCGTGCGGCTTGGTCTAGGCCGGGGGGCAAATAAATGCCTCCAGCGGTTCCGGATCCACAGTATTCCTTCCATCCTGATCCGGCTAGGTACCCTCGAACAACGCACTCGATTGGGAGCGGAATCGACTTGCGGACGAGCATCGAACGGCCGCGGAGCGACTTTGAATAGGATTTCAGACTCTCGGGAAACTCGTCGAAATCAGCCGTGATGAAGTGATTTGGGACCTGATGGAATTTTTGAAACCAAAAGGCCGAAAGCTGGGTAAGGATCTCCCCTTTGCCCGGGATCGGGTCGGGAAGGATGCAGTCAAACGCGGAAATGCGATCGGTCGCTACCATGAGGAGAGTCTCACCAAGGTCAAAGATTTCGCGTACCTTCCCACTTCGGATCTTTTGGATGCCGGCCAGAGCGACGGACATCACGCCGCTCATAACGATACCTTTTCCAGGAGTTGAATGACTTTAAGTTCTATTTCCGACAGGGCGTCGATCGCGGAGCGGAGAGGGATGTCAGAAACATCCCAATAATCAATCTGGTCGGCCCAGGTCGGGAATTGATTCATCATCATCCGGAAATGCTCTGAGCGATCCATCGCAATGCTATGATTTGATTTGAGGAGGTCCTCTTCGGAGAGCTGAATTCGTCCCGCACCAGTGTGCCGAAGTGCGATTTGTCGGGTCTGAAGCGCCTCAGTTGTATAGGTAGAAAGGTGGCCTTCCAGGAGGTGAACAGATAGTCCGCGCGAAAAAGCGGCCCAAGGGATTTGTCGCCGCTCGGCATGATAGTTAAAAACGGCTTCCGCAAAGCGACTGCGATAAAAATTACCGGTACAGATGAAAAGGACCCGCCGATGGGTGCTCACGGATGTCGAGAATCCAGAAGATGGATCCGCAAGGCTGCGGTTTCGTTGTTTCAAATGGGTTGAATGCACCGCTTTTTTCGATAGCTCGTTTGGACAACTCCGGCAATTCCCGTTCCTGTGCAACTCGAGAATCCTAGCTGGTCCGAAGGAATTTGCTTATTTCAAAGATTGCCCCTTAATTCGAGAGCGAAATGAGTTTTCAGGATCTTGGGGTGCAAGAAGCGGTGGTGCATGGCGTGCAATCCCTGGGCTTCATCGAGCCCACCTCGATTCAGGAGAAATGTATCCCATTGATTCTGCGGGGGAAAGACGTCGTCGGATCAGCACAGACTGGGACAGGGAAAACGGCAGCATTTGCGCTTCCGGTTCTGACCCTTCTTCGGAAACGGGGGGCGACGAGATGCCTGGTCTTGGAGCCGACGCGGGAATTGGCAATCCAGGTCGAGACTGCGTTTCAGTACTATGCGCGATTCACGGAGATGGAGATCGGAGTGTTCTACGGCGGGGTTGGCTACGATCGCCAAAAGACTCTCCTGGATTACGGCGTTGACGTGATTGTGGCCACTCCAGGCCGGCTTTTAGATCTGCAGCAGCAGGGTGTGCTTAAGCTGGGTTCAATCGAGATATTGGTACTGGACGAGGTCGATCGAATGGTCGATATGGGATTTCTTCCGGACGTCCGTCGCATCGTTCAACTTTGTCCAAAATCCCGGCAGACGCTATTGTTTTCAGCGACGATTCCGCCGGAGATCGAGAGCTTGTGTTCCTGGGTGCTGAAAGATCCCGAGGTTGTCGAAATCGGAGAGCGCCGTTCTGTGGCTGAGACAGTGACGCACGCTTTTTTTCCTGTGGCTTCAGCCCAGAAGTTTGATCTCCTTGTTTCCCTGCTAGAAGAGACTCAGTACAAAAGTGTCCTGGTCTTTACGCGCACCAAACAAACTGCCGACAATATTTTGGATCGATTACGGAGATTGAATCACTCCGTTACGGTACTCCATTCCGACCGAACTCAAAAAGACCGAATCAAGGCTTTGGAGGGATTCAAATCCGGCATATATGAAGTGCTGGTAGCGACGGATATAGCGGCTCGCGGGTTGGATGTCGCCGGTGTCACGCATGTGATCAATTACGATATTCCGTTGCACCCGGAGGACTACGTCCATCGGATTGGACGTACCGGACGAGCCGAGCAGGTGGGAGACGCTTTCACCTTAGTAATCGCCGAAGAATTGAAGGCGATGTTGGATATCGAAAAATTTATCGGCCAGAAAATTCCGCGCCAGAAGCTGGATGGCTTTAATTATGTCTACACTGCTCTTTTTGCGGAGGGGAAGGGACCGGTCAAACCGGTGAAAGGGTTTCGCACGAGCAGAGGATATTCTTTCGGACGTTACGGACGTTAGCCCGCAAA
>JAFAQT010000112.1 GCA_019246215.1 Verrucomicrobiota bacterium | reverse complement strand
GCGTGCTGGGGGCCGCAGAGGACGGTGCAATTTCCAAGATAAGTTCCGAGCGCGGTGGGTTGGATCCACCACTTGTTCTCGCGATCAGGAACTAACCATTGCTTGCCGTTCAGCTCAGGCACCCAAAAGCCGTGCACCACATCGGCTGAGGCCAGCGTCATTTCTACTGGACGCGGAGTGCTTAAATAGCTCACCGGCACATGAATCTCATTGGCCGTGATGATTTTGTATTTCGGGTATTGCAGCTCCCACCAGAATCGGTGACCAACGATCCGCAACGCAAGCGGATCGCCGGCGAACTTTGGTTGTTGGATCTCGCCGATGGTACGTGCAGTTACGAGCGCAAGAACCACCACAATCAAGATCGGGGGGACAGTCCACGCAAGCTCGATCGCGGTACTGCCGTACACCTGAGGCGGCTCGGTCGTGTCATCGTCGGTGCTTCTTCGGCGGTAACGCACGACAGCGTAGAAAAGCAACCCGCCGACAACCACAAAGATGACGAGACAGATCAGCAAAACCAAAACTGCGGTCTGCTTCAGGATCTCAGCCGGAGGTCCTACCGGGGTGAAAATATTTTGGACGGATCTAACCTCATCAGAGCCCTGCGCGCGCAACGTTCCGGGCAAAGCCGCTGTGAATAGCAGAAGCGCTCGGCAAAATGTGAAATACGTTCGCGTTAGTGCTTTCGAGCTAGTCATCGGTAAGCGAGTTAGCGGGGGGCTCGTGCTAAAAGTTCTCGTCTGAAGATTTATCAATTCAGTCTCACAGCAACAAGGAACAGCCTCTCATCGCTGTTACTCACCTCTGGTGAATCACACACAAAACAGGGGCACTCCGTCAAGTCGTGTTTAGATTTATTCGCGGCAGGAGCCAGAGGCCAGAAATCAGGAGTTCAGGAGGCAAATACCTGGAGCCGAAACCAAATGCTGTCCTGGAATGGACCGCTCGTTTTGGAATGCCTCTTCGTATGCAAGGGGACCGGGAAGCCTTGTCCCATTCTGCAACTCCTGAACTCCTGATTCCGGACGCCTAGGCAAGGGTGGCCCTTGAACATGTTCCGACCCTGAGTTAGTGCTTCGGACTGACCGGATGAATCTCGATTTTAAATATACCTCCGACGGACTGATTCCCGCGATCGTGCGAGAAGTGAGCTCACCTGGGCGAGTTTTGATGATGGGCTGGATGAACCGGCAGTCTCTCGCAAAAACCCTGGAAACCGGTTTGTTGCACTATTGGAGCCGGTCGCGCCATCAACTCTGGTTGAAAGGTGAAACCAGTGGAAATACGCAACGCCTAATCCGTTGGTTTACGGATTGCGATCGTGATACCCTTCTTTTTGAAGTGGAACAAAGTTCCGGAGCTTGTCATCAGGGGTATCGAAGCTGTTTTTTCCAGGAACTCGATTTTTCCGGAGAGCCGAAGCCGGTGATTGAGCAAAGGCTCTTCGATCCCGCAAAAGTGTACGCGAAATGACCTCATTACCGCTCTTTCCGGCCCGCTCGGAATTCCAGGAATTGGCCAAAAAGGGGAACCTCATTCCAATTTACACCGAGTTTGTCGCCGACTATGAAACCCCGGTCGCAGTGTTTGAAAAGATTGATAACGGCATCCGATCGTTCTTGTTCGAATCTGCGGAAAGCAACGATCACGTCGGCCGCTACTCTTTTCTCGGCAGCGATCCAAGGATCTATTTTGAAGCTCGCGGAAGGCAGGTCGTGATTGAGGAGAACGGCCGGCGGCGTGAGTTTGAGTCTGCGGCGGATCCGCTGGTGGACCTGCAACAACTCATGGCCGGGTTTCGAGCGGTTGATTTACCCGACCTGCCTCCGTTCAGTGGCGGCGCAGTTGGCTATATAGGGTATGACGCCGTGCGTTTCTTTGAACCGATTGTCGGGGAGCCGCCTCCCGATCAATTGGGGTTGCCGGAAATGGTCTTTATCGTGACGGACACTTTTCTGGTATTCGATCATCGGTTTCGACGGCTGAAGATCTTTGCGAATGCACTTGTGGAGCAAGGGAGAGTAGAGGAGGCGTACGAACTCGCTACGCAAAAAATCCGGCGGATCGTCGACAAACTTCAGGAGCCGACTAAAACACAGCTGATGAACGCTGCGCCGGTCCCTGTTTCGCTCAGCCCGCGAAGCAATACTGCGCCGGAAGAATTTCACGAGATGGTTCGTAAAGCGAAACGGCACATTGCAGCCGGGGACATTTTCCAGATGGTTCCTTCGCAACGGTTCGAAACAGGGTTCGATGGGAACCCGCTCACTCTTTATCGAGCGTTGCGATTCGTTAATCCCTCGCCTTATATGTTCTGCCTGCGACTCGGAGACCGATTCGCCCTTGTCGGCAGTTCACCGGAAGTCCATGTGCGTCTGAGGGGAAGAGAGGTCGAGATTCGTCCCATCGCGGGGACTCGGAAGAGAGGCAGTACCGGCGAAGAAGACCAACGTCTGGCTGAAGAATTGCTCGCTGATCCGAAAGAACGTGCGGAGCATCTCATGCTTGTCGATTTGGCTAGGAACGACGTTGGACGGATATCCAAATACGGTACGGTCAAGGTGACAGAATTCATGGCGATCGAGCGATACAGTCACGTCATGCACATCGTTTCGAATATTACAGGGGAACTCGATCCGGGCTACAGCGCTTACGACGTGATGCGCGCTACCTTTCCAGCAGGCACCGTGTCAGGAGCGCCGAAGGTCCGTGCGATGCAGCTCATCTACGAATTTGAAAAAGGAAAGCGGGGCGTTTACGCCGGCGCGGTGGGATATTTCGGGTTCGATGGCCAACTCGATTCCTGTATCGCGCTACGAAGTGTCGTGCTTAAGGATGGCATGGCCTACGTGCAGGCCGGCGGTGGCGTCGTGGCCGACTCTGAACCCGATCTTGAGTATCAGGAGAGCGTTAACAAGGCAATGGCCACTTTTCGGGCCATCGAACGAGCGGAACAATCGTATGATTCTGGTCCTGGATAACTACGACTCGTTCACCTACAACCTGGTTCAATACTTCGGCGAACTCGGCGCGGAGCTGATCGTCCGACGCAATGATCGCACCACCATCCATGAAATTGAGCAGTTGCGTCCGGAGAAAATTTGCATTTCGCCGGGCCCTGGCACACCTGACGACGCCGGAATCAGCAACGAGCTGATTCGCCGTTTTGGACCGCGGATTCCCGTGTTGGGAGTCTGCCTTGGCCATCAATGCATCGGGCAAGTTTATGGAGGAGAGGTCGTTCGGGCCGATCGCCTGATGCATGGAAAGACTTCGCCGATCCTTCATGAAGGGGATGGCGTATTCCTCGGATTGCCGATCCCGTTTGAGGCGACTCGA
>JAFAQT010000073.1 GCA_019246215.1 Verrucomicrobiota bacterium | reverse complement strand
CAAAATGGACCGCCGGCAAGGCGCGAGGAGGGCGCATATCTAAATCGATACCGAACCAACGAGCACCCCAGCCGCCGGCCCATTTTCAACGCCACGCTCTGGGCTGCGATCAGTTGGCTGTTTTGCCGCGTTGCTCGCCCGGCCCGTATCAATTCACCTATGGGCGCTTCGCTCGCGTCTTGAAAAACAGCCAACTGACCTGCGGCGATGTCACCATTATATGCGAGACGGTACACTACGTCTTGGCGTTCATCGTGGGTGTTAAATTCTCGATCGAGACTCCAGTAGAGCACAAGTGCCGGCGGTGGTGTCACTACGCCGATACGCCGACCTGCTGAAACGTTCTTTATCGCTGTTCGCTCTCCTCCATTCGTTGTACTCTTTGACGTGGGCCGAATAGTGCTTTTACCGGATGAAGTCGCAAGCCAGGTTGCTGCTGGAGAAGTGATCGAGAGACCGGCGTCCGTAGTGAAAGAGCTCATCGAGAACAGCATCGATGCGGGGGCAAGCCGGATCGAAGTGGCGATCGCTCGTGGGGGCGCCACAGTGATTCGCGTTGTCGATGACGGTATTGGCATGGATCGAGACGACGCTTTGCTGAGTCTCGAGCGGCATGCCACAAGCAAAATCCGGTCTGGCGATGATCTGGCGAGAATTCACACCTTGGGATTCCGCGGCGAAGCGCTGCCGAGTATCGCCAGTGTCTCCCGTTTTCGGTTGTCAACCCGATCCCACGAAGGACTCGAGGGAACAGAGATTCTTGTCAACGGGGGCAAGATGGTTTCCGTTCGCGTCTCCGGTGAAGCGCCCGGCACTCAAGTTGAGGTGCGGTCTTTATTCTACAATTTGCCAGCTCGTCGAAAATTTCTCCGGAGCGAAACCACTGAGGCCAGTCACGTCCAGCATCAACTCTGTCTGCAAGCGATTGGCCATCCAAATGTCGGATTCGTTGCTATACGCGACCAGAGCCTTCTCTTCCAGGCGCCGCCAGCGAAAACACTGGGGGACCGCATCAGGGACCTTCGCGGATCGGAGCTGTTCGAACAGCTGCTGGAAATCCAGACTGAGGTTCTCAACGGGATTACCGTAGCCGGCTTTATCGGCAAAGTAGGGGTGAGCCGATCCACCAAAGCGGAACAGATCCTGTTTGTGAACGGTCGATCCGTGGAAAATATCACGATTCAGCACGGGTTACGCGAGGGGTATCATACTGCGCTAATGAAGGGTCAATATCCAGTGACCTTTTTGTTTCTGGAGATGGATCCAGAGGCAGTGGATGTTAACGTCCATCCGGCAAAACGCGAAGTGCGGTTTCGAGAACCGGATAATGTTCGGAACAGTGTCGCGGCGACGATCAGGAAGACTCTTGAAACAGACAGACGCCGCTGGACTCATTCGTTCCAGAAACCGGTCCAAACTCCAGAACCACCGAAAACGTCGGTCCGCGGCCAGACGGTTGATCCGGGTCCGCCGCTCATTTCATCGGCTGAACAATTCGCGCTGAGACGAGATTGGGCGGATTTTCACCTTCGTCCGGATCACGTCCGTCCTCGTCCGATAGAGGCTCCATCGTCGTCGAAATGTGATCAGACGGCGGGCCACCTCCCGGCGCCGAACTACTGTCCTGAAACACCAAATGAATTCAAGATCCTCGGTGTGCTCGGCAAGCTGTATATCCTGATGGAAAACCAGCAAGGTCTGGTCCTTGTTGATCAGCACGCAGCGCATGAGCGAATTTTGTTCGAGAATCTGCGACGCCAAATGGAATCAGAAGGCGTCCCGACACAACGTCTTCTTCTCCCGCTTACGGTCGCCGTGACTCCTAAGGATTACGATTGGATTGCGACGAACGCGCAAACGCTCGAAAAAATGGGATTTGCTCTGGAGCCGTTTGGCAATTCCACCTTAAAAATTGACGGAATCCCGCAGTATTTCCGAACAGATGATCCGAGTGTTACGATTAGGCAACTGGTGGACGAACTCCGCTCAATGACGATGAACACCTCCCGTTTGCGAATGGGTGAAGACGTGATTGCCAAGGCGGTTTGCCGTCATGCGATCAAGGCAAACGATGAATTGCATCAGCCGGAAGTGGAAAAGTTGCTCCGCGACCTGATGGACTGTGAGTTACCCTACTGTTGTCCACATGGAAGGCCGACCATGATTCAGATCGGGTACAGTGAGCTCGAGAAGAAATTCGGGCGCAAAACCTGACGGGAGTTCAGAAGTGGCAGACTGAAAACTGGGCGCCCCCTCGGTGGATTCCGAGTCGTAGCTCGCCTCTGGTATGGCCGTATGAGACGTGCCATTACTGCAGGGTGCACTAGAGCCACTTGGCTCCAGGGATGTTGGCCTTTTCGGCTATCTTTTTAGTCAGAAAGGCCACCACAAGGGGTTTAGCTATTGACCACATTCCTTTCCAGATCTGAACCATGAGGCCCTCCTTAGGCTTAGGCTTCAGTTTCTCGGAACTCGCCGCGTTGATGTAAATTTTCTTTTTCCTTGCTGGCAAGCGGGAGAGGAGCCAGCCAAACATCGCGGCCAGACTCATCCAGCTCCAGGAATGCTTCCTCACTGAATCTATCATTCGACGCCCAAAATCGAGATTCTGGCGCACAACCAGACTCTGGTTGCTCAGTTCGGCTCGCTGGCGCGCGAGTTCGGCGACTATTCGGCTTCTTTGGTCTTGTGAGTCAGCCATTCACGATCCCTTTTAAACTCCGCAAATGTGGTTGGAAAAACAGGCTTAACGATCCGCAACCGAAAGATGATCCCGACGATGATTGCGATCAGAAGAGATATCCCTGCGCAGGTAAGCGCGCTCCACCCCCATGCCCAGTGGAAAATAAGCGTCAGGAGGTACAGAAAAAAGACCAGCAACATGACCAGAAAGCCGGCAAAGAAGACAAGAGCGCCGACCAGAAGCAGTGCCAGCACGAGCAAATGGAGACCGGCTTCTTTCGATTCAAGGCCAAGCAGCCGCAGCCTCAGATCCAGATAGGTGAGAAACGAAGCTACCCAGTTTCGAACTGAGTCGCCGGTAGACTGTGCCGCACCTTGCACCCCAAGCGGAGCATCAGGATCCATGAACTATTTCCGAAACATCAGACCTAACAAGAATCCCAGCCCGAGTGCAATAAAGATCGCCTTGGTCGGGTTCTCGCGAATGTATGCTTCACTGTCAGATTGCCATGTTTTCGCCTTGGATTGTGCATCAGACCAAGCGGTTTCCGCTGCGCCGCGAAATTCCCGAGCTTTGCCTTCTGCGACGTTTCGAAGCTCTTCCGCCTTTTGCTCTGCCGCGCGCCGGATTTCCTCCGCTTTCGCGCTTGCCGCTGCCTTAAAATCCTCTGCGGCGCCCTTCACGTGATCTTTGGCGCTATCGGCCGCATCCTGTGGATCCTGCTGTTCATTCATAGTAAAGTCCTCGTAATCTTTTAGCTGCTAGCTTCCAATGGGTTTAGTACAACCGACTTTCTGCGCAGTGCCTCCAAAAATCAAGGCTCCTGACACTTTTCTCAGGGTATATCCACCTGCTCGAAACCTTACAGTTTCAACCGGCTATGCGTGTGAAAACTTTCACCGAGCGCCGGTCTTAGCGTGCTTCCTGCCAGCCATGATGGTCGTCCATCAGGCGGGCGAATTCCTTGAAAAAGTAGTTTGCGTCGTGAGGGCCTGGGGAAGCTTCCGGGTGGTATTGGACGCTAAAGATCGGGTATTCCTTGTGCCGTATTCCTTCCACCGTCTGATCGTTCAGATTAATGTGAGTGACTTCCACTCCGGCGGGCAGAGATTCCGCGTCAATCGCAAAGCCATGGTTTTGCGAAGTAATGGAAACCCTGCCGGTCGCTAGATCTTTGACAGGCTGATTCCCTCCCCGATGGCCAAATTTGAGCTTAAATTCCTTCCCTCCATAGGCCAGACCAAGTAATTGGTGCCCGAGGCAAATGCCAAAGATCGGGCAGCGCCCAAAGAGTTTTTTAACCTCATCAGAAAGATGAGACAAAGCGCCTGGATCGCCGGGTCCATTTGAAAGAAAAATTCCGTCCGGCTTCATTGCAAGGACATCCTCTGCCCGGGTGGTTGCGGGCACCACGGTCACTTTGCACCCGTGCTGTCGGAGTCGCCTCAGGATGCTAAATTTTATGCCGTAATCGTATGCGACAACTCTGTACCGAACCGGGGGTAGCGGTTTGAGAACCTGTCCGCTTTCGAGCACCTCAGCGGATTGCTGCAATGAGCCTTTCACGATCGTCCAATCGCGACTCAGCCTGTCTTCCGGATCCCATTCGTAAAGCTCAGGAGTGGTCACCTCCTTCACGTAGTCGGAGCCGATCATGAGGGGAGAGTTCAGCGCGCACTCGACCGCCTCCCTAGGGTCCGTAATCTCCGTGCTAAGGCACGCCCGCATCGCTCCTCGAACCCTGAGATGCTTGGTCAACGCTCGAGTATCGATTGCCTGAATCCCACAGATGTTCCACTTTTTCAGGTAGTCATTCAGGGACCCGTCGGCTCGCCAATTGCTCGCAACCGGCGAAAGCTCACTGACGACAAACCCACGAACCTGCGGCTGGCGGCTTTCTCCATCAAGAAAATTCACTCCGTAATTCCCGATGAGCGGATAGGTCATAGTGACAATTTGGCCGCGATAGGAGGGATCAGTTAATACCTCCTGATATCCGGTCATCGAAGTGTTGAAACAAATCTCACCAAAGGTTGTCCCTTGCGCTCCGAAACCTTCTCCCTCAAAGGTGCGGCCATCTTCGAGAGCTATAAAAGCCGGCTTCATTTCGGGCGACAACATCGAAACGGGTTATTCATTTTCCAAGCGGTAATTATTGTCAGCGCTGAAGGAGTCGGGAAAGCTTGCTTTCCGTAAGGCCGACTTCAACAGTGCGGCTAACGCGCCACCATCGGCAACCACGATCTGCTCCAAACCCACCCAGTGTGCGAGTAGGGAGAGTTCTTCGGCCAGGGCTTCTGCGGTTCTGAGCCGATCCACCTTCGGCTCCTCAAGTGCTGACAAGACATGAAGTCGACCCTGCTTCCGGTCGGCCTTGAGATCAACCCGAGCCACTAATTTATCGCCCAGCAGAAAAGGTAAGACATAATAGCCGTGTTCGCGCTTGTGCACCGGTGTGTAGATCTCGATCCGGTAGCGAAATCCGAACAAGCGTTCCGGTCTTCTCCGCTCCCATATCAGTGGATCAAAGGGTGAGATGAGTGCTCGCGCATGCATTCGCCGAGGAATTTTCGCATCCCGATGGAGATATGCCTTCCAATTTTCAACGGTGATCTGCGCGAGCTCTCCCGCTTCTACGAGTTCAGCAATCCGGTGACGAGCTTCTTGCGTCGGGAGCCGAAAATAATCCCGCAAGTCCGTTTCGGTGGCAACTCCCAGCGCCCGCCCGGCAATGGCGATCAGCTGGCGCTGAGCCTCTTCGCAAGAAGGGATTCGTGCTGTCAGGATCTCAGGCGGAATCACCCGTTCAACCAGATCATAGACACGCGTGAAATTGCGGCGAGTTGCCGTCGTGATTCGCCCGCACCAGAATAGAAATTCCAGGGCAGCCTTACTCTGCGTCCAGCCCCACCAGCCCCGAGTACCGGAGGATCGTTCTTCTAACAGGTGGCTGGCGATTTCTCCGGCGCTTGCGGGCCCACGCTCACCCATTACCGCAAAGACTCGCTCGACCAACTCCAGGTTCGCCTTCGCGAACCGAGCGAGATTTGCCCATGTTCCAATAAAGTCGCGCGCCCGCTCCATTCGCCAGCGAAGAAGAGGAAAAATCGGCAGCGGCAGCAGGCACGCCTCGTGTCCCCAATACTCGAAAAAGTGCCGTCGTTTCGGCGAGTAGCTCACTTCATCCAGCAGTTTCACCGGATAGGCTCCGAGTCGTGAATACAGCGGAAGATAATGTGCCCGCATCAGGACGTTCACCGAATCAATCTGCAGCATCCCGATGCGCTTGGAGGCGGCAATAAGATGCCGTCCAGTGAGCCGTCCTGAGAATCGCGCCCCGAACCCTTGCGCGCGAAGGACCACGCGGCGGGCTTCTTCAAGCGACAGCGTGTCTCCGCCGGTAACCGCTACCATGAGAGTTGGTTCCAGTAAGTTACCGCTCCGTTGTGGTTCCTAACGAATTGGACAGATCCATCTTGAGAAACCACGATCGCCAGACATCTGGGATAGCCTCGGCAAAATCGATAGACCGCTCGATGCCGCGTCCCGACATTGTCGAGCGGTTCGTTTGCCCAGATCTCGCCTTCCAGATCCAGTGCGTGCCGGACGCTCTTCATACCAATTGCCTCAAATCGCAGTTCGGCACCAAAACCGACCAAGTCGAGAGCCTGGGTGACAACGAGTGCGCCGTCCACGGCCATCAGATCTGCCAGAAAATGCGCAAAATCGAATAAGGCTTCGTCGAGATCGCTTAACTCTGTGTCCATGAGGGTCTGATATTCAGTCCAACCGGCGTTGGGTCTGCGATGATGGCTTGCCAGTTTTGAAAGGCGAATGATCGCCTGGGTAAGCATTCGCGCATAACGTCTTCGCGCGGGACAATCCCCGATCAGGTATTTGAATCGGAGCGAGGCTGCAGGGCTGCGGAGTACTGCTTCGTCGTCTGGGTCGATGATGACCAGGGTTCCGCCGTGACGGCCATTGCGGACAACCGAGAGGGTGCGAAGGACGATATTATACGTCATCATTCTGACAAAATCGACATCCACTGGTACGTACTTGGCGTCGGTGACTTCGCCAAAAGCTTCCTCCAGAAAGCTGGCCCGGACCTGTGAGAATACTCCTTGCAGCCATTTTGAATCGAACAGATCAAAGGCTCGAGATTCGATTCGGCCTCCCGCCAGAGTGGCTACTCGATTTCTCCCAAGGTGAATAGTCAATCGACCCGGACCGAGTGAATGGATTACGAGCGAATCGGGTTCAGGCGCTCCATAATAGCGGCCACCGGCCAGGCTACTGAGCCAGCGTGTTCCCGAAACCACCATCCCCCAAATTTGGAGATCGTGGTGCAAACTTCGGCACACTCCGATCATTGAACGAAAGAATAAAGCAGCCATCGACAGTCTTCGGATCTCTTGTTCGTTGAACGGTCGCGGGCGATCGAGGTGCAGCGGCATCAGGCCGCTCGGAGGACCCTCATCCGGGGGTAACTGACCTGGATCCTCGAACATCAGCCTGAATGTGACCTGTCGGTCCTCATCGCGGAGCAGGCTCGCATGATAGGCAATGTCGAAAAGCTTTCGAAGATGGTGTTCCTGGGGCAATTTCGCCAAGCGGTCCTTCGGCCAGACTTTTTTGACCAGTTCGGCCAATTGCGCGGGATAAGAATACCCGAGGTAACTTTGGAGCTGTTGGGTCATTTAAAATGCATTGAGACGAGTCGACTGCCGAACGACGGCCTGCTTAGTATGCTGTGATTCTACGAAAATTCAAAGAAGGTGAGGCGTTGACTGCCGAGCCAACACGTATTGCGAGCACCGCACTCAAATTCCCAAACCCTCCACATCCACATATCGGACAAAACTTCCCAACGCCGGCCAGCCGTCATGGTGCCAGGAAAGAGGTGGATTCTGCATCTGTCCAATCGGGCATAGGCGTTGCGCGCCTGAGCGAACCCCAAGATTTACCGACTCACGGTTCACTGGATAGAGGCCAATCGTGCTGATCAGCCGTCGAATAGGCGACAGCGCCACTTCGGCATCCGGAGGCATCGGTTTGATTAAGATCGTTCTGTGCAACGGATTAGCGACCAAACCAAAATCCGGGTCATGAATCACCGCCCAGTCCATATTTCCAGGGCTTTCCCAGATGAAAACTCGATCCTCGGTGGCTGCGCGAAATTTCCATTCTTCACGGAATGCGCGAAGAGCAGCAGCGGTTCCGGGTTGTTCCTTCACAGCTGGACGGGGTTTTGTCCGCTGACAATTCAGGAGCTTTGATAACTGACTCGCAAATTCTGCGGAGTCGCCGGCGACGTAGAAGAATTGCGGCGACAAACAACCCAGCTGATCGAACGGAAATACGTCATCGGCGATTCCTCCTGCGATCTGCTCGTTGCATCGGCCCCAGATCAACCCGAGACTGATTTTGTTTCCGTGTACCAGGAGCCTTTGGGTTGGTAGAATTTTTTGTGAAAACTCCCGGAACGTCGTGTCCGAGCCAAACACCACGACCGCCTCAGCCTCCTCCATCCAGCCTGGACGCAGGTGGGTGGCCAGTTCCGGCTGTATTTCTTTCGGCAGCCTGCTGACAAAACTGTCGACTTCGGGTAGCCCTTCCTGCGGCAATTTGATCCAATTGGTGGCTCCAACAATCAAGCCGCGGATGAGGCTTTGCAATGCTGCGTGCGGAGTGTTTCCGCTGACGACATGCAGGATGGGACTAAGGGGGACCGTAAGACAATGCTGGTTCCCATACCTTTGAAGTTCTGGGCTGTTGAGAAACTCGCCGAGCTCCAACTCGATCCAGCGGGAGATGTTTTTTAACGTCAAATCGCCAAGCCATGAAAACTCCGCGGCCGCGGAGACAATGGCTGTAATACGGTTTTCCAGTCCCATTACCTGCTCCGAGCAGACTGTATTAGTTCATCCATGGCCCGGGAACAACCGCGAGGCCACGCGTTTGGATCGCGTCCGAGAAGCAGAAATCCTCCATTCGGCTGCGCGACCGCGAGATCCTGTGTCAGAACGGCCAAGACGGACCACAAATTGACCAGGTCGATGATGCGCAAAAGCCCCACGTCTCCTGGGGCAGCTTCTTCGTTCGTGCTGGGGTCAATGATTTGAAATCTCATCCAGGGAGGTGCCTGGTGGGAGCCTTCGACGTCGCACGAATAAAATTGCGAGCTCAACTCAGTCATCCCGTATTCGTTCCAAATCGCATCTTTCGCGACGCCAAGTCGGAGCGACAGCTGTTCGTACAACTCACGTTTGCTAATAGTGCGTCCGCTGCCTTTCGGGCCACCGGTTTCGATCGCAATA
>JAFAQT010000150.1 GCA_019246215.1 Verrucomicrobiota bacterium | reverse complement strand
ACTCGTAATCACACAGGAAACCTTCTTGTTAATCTAGGGCATCTTACAAATGCACTCAGGCGTGATTCATGTTCGCGCTGAAAAAATCGACCGGTTAGCTGCCCCGGAACTCGAGATCGCCGACTCGCATGATTTCCATTGAGATTGGCGCCGATTTTAGCATCACAGAAGGAGAGAAGGCATTTGAACAGAAGGAAAGCAAAGGGTCGATTTTGAATTTTGAGCGAGCGCCGACTGCAGCCCACCCTCATCGAATGTTACGCCCACAAACGTCGGTCAAATGACCCACAACAGTTCGGAACCCTCAATACCGATCCTTTCTTCGTTTCCTTTGCTTCCTTCTGTTCAATATTCTTTTTGTTTTGCTTCCATCTGCCGTCACGCGCGCAAACGGGAACTTTTCCAGGAACCCAGGACAGTTCCGCAAGGCAAACCTGATCCCCTCTCCGTTTCCTTGTTTCCTTCTGTTCAAATCCTCTTGTTTGCTTCCGGGTGCCGTTGAGACACAACCGAGTGCAGATCGCAACAAAACACATGCTATTTCGGGGACAGGACACTACGTTCAGTATTACCGATATGTCCCCACTCACCGAAGAACTGGTTCTAGAGCACTTGAAAGTTGTCAAGTTTCCAGGGTACAGCCGCGATATTGTGAGTTTCGGTTTGGTAAAAGAGATCAAAATTGCCGGAGCCGATCTCCTGGTGCGCTTGAGTGTCGCCACCAGCAACCCGGCAGTACCGCAAGCGTTGCAAAAAGAAGCGGAAGCAGTGTTGGGCGGGATTCAGGGAGTCAGATCGGCGAAGGTGGTGATCGACATCACGAACCCTCCCGACCTCGGTTCGGGCGGACAGGCCAACACGACGAAAATTTCGGGCGTTAATCACGTGATTGCGATCGCCAGCGGTAAAGGAGGCGTTGGCAAATCGACCGTCGCAGCTAACCTCGCAGCCGCACTGAATCGCTCCGGCGCAGAGGTCGGGCTCTGCGATTGCGACATTTACGGGCCCAGTATCTCGCTGATGTTCGGTGCAACCCAGGAACGGCCGATGGCCACGGGTGATAACACCATTATTCCCATGGAACGTTATGGGATCAAGCTCATGTCGATGGGATCGTTGTTGGATGACAATTCTCCGGCCATTCTGCGAGGGCCGATGGTTACCAGGGCCACTCAACAATTTCTTCGCCAAGTCGATTGGTACGGTCTCGATTATCTGGTCCTGGATCTTCCACCGGGAACCGGTGATATCCAGTTGACGGTTGTACAAACTGTGGCTCTTTCGGGTGCTGTGATCGTAACGACTCCCCAGGAAGTTGCCCTGATTGATGCGCGCAAAGCGAGTGCGATGTTCGCAAAGGTGAATGTCCGGGTCCTGGGAATCATCGAAAACATGAGCTATTTCCTTTCTCCGAGCGACGGCCAACGTTTCGACATTTTCGGCGCGGGGGGCGGTGAACGAGAGGCGGCGCGTCTCAAGGTGCCCCTTCTGGGAGCTGTGCCTCTCAGCATTGAGACGAGAGAGGCGGGAGATCGCGGAATGCCGATCATGTTTGAGAAACCGGAGCATCCTGTTTCTAAAGTATTCGAAAAAATTGCCGATCAACTACGCAGGAAGATTGAGTCTGCTACTGGCGATTGACACATCTAGGCGCGACTGTTAGCGCGATCATACATTTGTGTTTGACTAAGAACGCCAGATATTGAAACTCGCCCGTAGAGTAAATGGAACCCCCTAAAGAAGACGCCACAGAGTTGGTGAAAAATTCTGTGCTCTACAAGGAGTTCTTGGCTGAGCGCGAGGAGATATTGCGCCATAAATGGATTGAAAGCGAGAAAGCCGGCTACGACATTGGTTTCGAGCGAGCTCTCCTCGACTGGATCGTCAAACATCGGTCCGCATGGCGGGAGCGCAGACAAAAACAGGTGAAAGGCTCCTAGTCCGAGGAGGGTGATCCTAACCTTTAAAGTGATCCCGCGAGGTCACCAAGGTCAGAATGTCAAACTCGATCCTTATCTTGGATAGCGACGCGATGACGCGAGCATTGCGTCGTATCGCCCACGAAATCCTCGAACATAATCCTGATCCGCGTACATTCGCGCTGGTTGGGATTCCGTCTCGCGGAGTGGAACTGGCTCGCCGCCTGGCGGAAATGGTCAAAACCACGGACGGGAGGAAGCCGGAGCTGGGCGCAATCGACATCTCGATGCATCGGGATGATCTGAGCCTTCGCAACACGCTTACGCGCGTCCAGGAGACGCATCTGCCGCTTCACCTCGAACAGTTCACCGTCATTCTGGTTGACGACGTCCTTTACACCGGCCGCACGTGCCGAGCGGCAATGGATGCCATCAACTCTTTTGGACGTCCTGCGCGGATCCAATTCGCAGTTCTTCTGGATCGCGGCCATCGGGAGTTGCCGATTCGGCCGGACTATGTCGGAAAGAATCTGCCCACCTCACGGCATGACCGGGTGAAAGTGCGACTACAGAACGTCGACGCGGAACCGGATTCAGTCCGGCTCGAGAGGCCGTGAAAATGGCCGAGCCCAAACCAACTAAAGACCTTCCACAAACCCCGAACTGGCACCGGAAGGACCTGCTCGGAATTCGCGAATTGGAAATCGGCGAAATCGAAATGATCCTGGACACTGCCGCCGCCTTCAAGACAGTGGGGGCGCGAGATATAAAGAAGGTTCCTGCCCTGCGGGGAAAGACCATGGTCAACTTTTTTGCGGAGCCGAGTACGCGCACTCGGACTTCATTCGAGCTGGCAGCTTTTCGGCTCAGCGCCGACGTGGTAAATATTTCAGCGACGACTTCAAGTCTGCAAAAAGGAGAAACGCTCAAGGATACGGCTCTCAACCTTCAAGCATTGCACGCTGACATCATCGTTTTGCGTCACAGTTCAGCGGGGGCACCAAAATTTCTCGCGGACCGGCTGAATTCCAGCATCATCAATGCCGGAGACGGCGCTCACGAACATCCGACTCAAGCACTCCTGGATGTTTTTACGATTCGAGAGCATCTGGGAAAGATTGAAGGTCTAAAGGTTGCAATTGTCGGAGACATTCTTTTCAGCAGGGTGGCACGATCGAATATCTGGGCGCTCAAAAAGCTGGGAGCGAAGGTCACGTTGGTGGGCCCGAGCACTCTTGTTCCACGCTCCTTCGAGGAGATGGGTGTCACGGTGGCCCGCCATATCGATGACATCCTTGAGTCTGCCGACGTCATTAATCTCTTACGCATCCAGCACGAACGGCAACGGAAGGAATACTTTCCGAACCTGAACGAATACATTCGTTTTTTCGGGCTGACGAAAGCCAGGGGTGCGAAACTGAAACCAAGCTGTCTCATAATGCACCCGGGACCTATCAACCGAGGCGTCGAAATTGACAGCGATATTGCAGACGGATTGCAAAGTGTGATCCTTGCACAGGTCACAAACGGGCTCGCTGTGCGCATGGCAGTCCTGTACTTGTGCAGCACAGCGGCGAGAAAGGTTCGATGATGGATCTGATTATTAAGAATGGTCGGGTCATCGACCCGTCGAACGACCGGGATGAAATTGCGGACCTTTATGTGGTGGATGCCCGGATATCTGCGCAGCCACCGGCCGGTGAATGCGAAACGATCGATGCGCGCAACTTGGTCGTAGCACCAGGGTTGATCGATATACACGTCCATCTGCGCGAACCGGGCCAATCCCACAAGGAAACCTTTGAGACCGGAAGCCAGGCCGCGGCAGCGGGTGGTTTTTCGTCAATTGTCTGCATGCCAAACACCGATCCCCCGGCGGACAATCCAAGCACAATCACCTGGATCACGGATCGCGCCCGCGCGAGCGCATCCGTGAACATCTTCCCGAGCGGCGCGATCACCAAGGGCTTAAACGGGGAAGAAATGGCTCCCATTGGATCGATGGTTCAAGCCGGCATTGTGGCAATCACTGACGATGGTCACTGCGTCCAAAACCACGAAGTGATGCGACGTGCAGTCGAGTACGCGCGAATGTTCGACCTTGCTGTATTGGATCATTGCGAGGATTACAACATGGTAGGTCACGGCGTTATGCACGAGGGATACTGGAGTACCGTCCTCGGTCTAGCCGGGTGGCCACGAACTGCGGAAGAAATTATCGTAGCACGAAACATTCTTCTCGCCGATCTCTGCGAAACCCGGATCCATTGCCAGCATCTCAGTTCTGGCGGCAGC
The DNA here is from genome assembly GCA_019246215.1 of Verrucomicrobiota bacterium. Lineage (GTDB taxonomy): Bacteria > Verrucomicrobiota > Verrucomicrobiia > Chthoniobacterales > JAFAMB01 > JAFAMB01. Next base: position 4,355 of record JAFAQT010000150.1, on the reverse strand, counting down.
GTCCGGTTGCTGAGAGATGCGCGAGCTCGCGGTATCCCGGTGACGGGCGAACTAAGCCCTCATCACATCGCGCTCACGGACGAATTCCTCAGTTCTTTCGATACCAATTACAAAATGAATCCGCCGCTTCGGGCCCCCCAAGATGTTGTGACCTTGATCGAAGGAGTGACGGACGGCACCGTCACTCTTCTTGGAAGCGATCATGCGCCGCACGCGCCCTTTGAAAAGGAGGTGGAATTTGACCGAGCTCCCTTCGGCATTGCAGGCTTGGAAACCGAACTCGGGCTGTTTCTTACGATCCTCGTTCATCGCACGAAGGCAATTGACCTCAATCGGTTGATTACGCTGTACACGGTGAATCCGGCAACACTGCTGCGGTTACCAAAAGGAACACTTGGGATCGGAGCAGATGCGGACATTACGATTATCGACCCGGATCTCGAATGGACATTCCGCCGAGACAAGTCTTTTTCCCGCTCCCGCAACACACCGTTTGATGGATGGGAACTGAAAGGACGCGCGGTCCGAACCATCGTCGCAGGAAAGACGGTTTGGAAAACGTAGTCCGAAAATAAAAGGAAACGAAACAGGGTGTCTGCTCATTTCGCAGTTTTGTGAGCGATGCAGGTTAGGGGCAATACTGTTCACTTAAGGACTGAATGGTCAGGATCGGCGACCAGTGTAGCATGGGCTTCCAGCCTGTGACGAGAGTTCACTGCGCATGGCCCTGTGAAACGGAAACCACTATGACGCCTTCAAATGTCCAAACTGCAGACACAGGCTGGAAGCCTGTGCTACATTGATCCCAAATCCCGAAGTTGAAGCGCAGAACACGAGGCAAATCGGCCACCTTTTTTTGAGCACTAGCCCCAACTTCGGAGAAGTCGGCAAATCACACCATCATAGCCTGTAGCTGAACACCTTATCCTGTCTCGAATCCACCCGCTTTTCGAGGGCCCGAGTAGCAACTGCGGATTTTAGGCTTAAGGACTGAATGGTCAGGATCGGCGACCAGTGTAGCATGGGCTTCCAGCCTGTGACGAGAGTTCACTGCGCATGGCCCTGTGAAACGGAAACGACCAATCTCTGGCGATGCTATGACGCCTTGCAAATGTCCAAACTGCAGACACAGGCTGGAAGCCTGTGCTACATTGATCCTTCCCTGGCCGGGCATGGAACAGACCCAACCCGCGGCCAATGTCACACGTAATTCCACCACGTTCCTCGTGAGGAACAAAGCGAGGCTCTTCGCCTACGCCGACAAGCCGACACGCTCATATGCCCACCTTTTCTCCAGCTACTGTGTACCGTCTCCTAGATCCCTTAAGTTTCGCCGTAAGCCAGTTGGCTGTTTTTCAAGGCGCGAGCGACGAGCATATCTAGATCGATATGTAAGGAGCGAGAACGCGGAAAAACAGCCAACAGGACACGGCCCAGAGGGTTGGGTTGAGAATGGGCCGGCGGCTGCGTTGCTCGTCGGTTACGTATCCATTCAGATATGCGCCCTCCTTGCGCCTTGCCGGCGGCCCATTTTGAACGCAACGAAACGCAAGGGATTTAGGAGACGGTACACTGAGTCTGGCGGCAACGAACAGCGGCGTCAGGCTCCTATCGCGTCAGTCCGCGGATAGCTTCCGAGCACCTTGACAAAAGTGCAGTGTTTTTCCAATTCGCTGATGGCCCTCTTAACCTGTTCGTCATCACAGTGCCCTTCGACATCGACAAAGAAAAAGTATTCCCAATTCTTACGCTTGGAGGGTCGGCTCTCGATTTTGCTCATACTTAGCTTAAATCGATTGAAGGGCTCAATCGCCGAATACAGGGCACCGACCCGATCCTGAACGCAGAACATCAGGGATGTTTTATCCGTGCCGGTTGGAGGACAGGTGACGTGGGAGATGACAAGGAATCGCGTGGTGTTATTCGGGCTGTCCTGAATCGATCGTTCCAGAATCTGCAACCCGTATACCTCTGCCGCCATGGAGCCGGCGAGTGCTGCAGCACCAGCTTCCCGTGAAGCTTGTTCTGCTGCTTTCGTTGTGCTAGAGACTTCCATCCATTCCGCTTCCGGCGCATTCGCCTTGAGCCACTTTCGGCATTGCCCGAACACCTGCGGATGGGAATAGATCCTGGTGATCTTTTCTCTCGGTTCGTTCGATAACAGATTATTTTCAATTCGCAGGAGAATCTGCGCACAAATCTTCAACTCGGAATCCATAAAGAGGTCCAGAGTGTGATTTACCGCCCCTTCTACCGAATTCTCGATCGGCACGACTCCGTAATCGGCTCGGCGTCGCGCCACCTGATCAAAGACGTCGCCGATATTCGCTTGTGCAGAGTAATCCACAGACGCGCCAAATTTTGCGCGCGCGGCCTGGTGTGACCACGTCGCTTGGGGACCCAGGTAGGCAATGGTCAACCCTTTCTCCAGCGCCAGCGCCGCCGACATAATCTCCCGATAGATGGCACGTATCGCCGTGGCTGGAAGCCGCCCGTTATTCTTTTTCTCCAGGCCTTGCAAAAGAGCTTCTTCGCGTTCAGGGGCGTAAATAGTGAGGCCGGCCTGCTTCTTTACGACACCCACTTCGTGAACGAGATCCGCGCGCTGATTTAATAGCTCCAGCAACCTCGTGTCGACCTCGTCAATTCGCTTTCGAATCAGTTCCAGGGACAATTTCGACTTCTCCATTCTCAGGTTTCTCCGGTTTGCACTCCGACGGATCACTCGTTTGCAAGTTCGTTCCAGTCCGACGTTCCGACATCGATGCTGCTTTCGGCAACGCGGTTTCTCTGAGTTCGGATGCGTTCGGTAGTTCATCTAAACTCTTAATTCCAAAATGCTCCATAAAATGCTGGCTCGTGACATATAATAGGGGGCGACCAGGAATTTCCGCGCGTCCGACGATTTTCACTAGTCCGCTTTCTAGCAACTTCTGCATCACCCCGTCCACCGTTACTCCGCGAATAGCCTCGACATCGGCTTTCGTGATCGGCTGGCGATAGGCGATGATGGCCAATGTTTCGAGCGCCGGCGCACTTAGGCGGGTTGTCCGCATCTCCGGGAACAGCTGTCTAATCCAGACTTGATATTCGACACGGCTGACCAGCACCCAGCCGGAGACCTGTTCTACCAGCTGGAACGCCCGGCCCAAATCCGAATATTGGTTTTGTAACGCGTGTAACGTTTCGATGATCTCTGACTCGCTGATCTTAGCCAATGCCGTTTCCGGCCCTTCTTCGAAGTATTCCGCGGCTGACTTCAGGGTTGCCGCGATTTCTTTTGGCGAGAGCGGCTTTTGCGACGCGAAAAGCAGCGCTTCGAGGACCGCTTTGAGGGTAACCATGGGTCGAATCCGGTCAAAGTAGATCGATCACAAGACCCTTCAAACAAACCGCTATGAAGTTGTCAATTGACGCTTTTAGCTCCTGTTGTGCTGCAGGGTGTATCATATCCTCGCTTGACTAAGAGTGTCTAAAACAGCTCGAACCTGCTGGCAAGAACGATAACGCTGGGTGGTAACGCCATCAAGGCACCCCGCCACTGGATGTTTTTCTGATGCTTGTCTGCTGTATTTTCTAGAACGAGAGCCGAGCACCGCATCCGAAAACTTTAGTACGGTAACAGTGAGATAGTGAAATCACGTTCTGCTGCTTCTCTCCAAATATTTGGAAGCTGGCGAAACATCGCTCATAGAACTCTTGGAACCCGAAATGGAGGAAGACACCCTGGCAGGACCGTATTTGCTTTATCTCGACTTGATAGAGAGAGAGCTGGGCACTGCTTTGGTGGATTTGAATCGACTGCGAAGCCTGCAGAGACGGAAAGAGGCAGCAAAAGATCGATGCCTTATGCTTAGGGTAGCATTGAGCAACTTCCGATACTATATCCGGGAACTGGAAAACCTGCTCGACTAGGACCGAGCTGCTTGCTCGTGGCGGGTCATCCAGGCAGGACTTTCGCAGACGATTGGTCCCAAGGTTCGCTTTCTCGAATTTCGATTTCGCTGAATAAGCCGGTCTGAAACACTCGGATCTGGTTCATACGGATCAGTTCCAGCAACGCGAGAAACGTCACTGCAATCTCGGTTCGGCTCGCAGCTGACGCGAAAAGATCGGAAAAAGTGACCGATTTTTTGCCGGGAATGGTTCGCAAGATGAAGTCAATTTTGTCCCAGACTGTGAAGCTTTCCTCGAAAATTTCACGAAGATCTTCACGTTTTGATTCGATTTTTCTAAGGACCTTCTGGAACGCGTTGATCAAATCGAAGATGCCGACCTCCGATTTTAGCAGCGTGCCAGAATCCGCGAAGACAGGTCTAGCCGGGACCCGAACGATTAGCCCTTCCTGCAGCAAT
>JAFAQT010000310.1 GCA_019246215.1 Verrucomicrobiota bacterium | reverse complement strand
CAGTCCCCGAATGTATTGAGCGCGCTCAAACGCTGCCGGTCAGGGCAGTTCTTCTGGCTCATACTCCCCTTGAGCTCTTCGACCGAATCCTACCCGTGCGCTTCCATCCATCCATTCTTTCATTCCGTGTTCAATGACACGGATCTGATCGATGCCACAACACAATAAAATTGAGCACAGCATCGTCACATCCGCACCGGCCATGAGCATCTTGAAAAATTCGGTTATATCCCTCTTGAAAACGTCGCCCGCACGATGAATACCGCTGGTAGCAGCCAGATCGGTCTTGATCGAACCACGAAGAATGGCGATCCAACGTAAAGGTAACCGCATCGCCATCGGTGTGCTTAGAAGAATGTTGGGTGAAACATGGAGCGCTTCCGGATATGATCACGGCTTCTTTGACCCCTGCCTCTGCACATTCCTTTACGACTTGCGGAACCATGACTGCGGGAGTCGCGATCACCGCGAGATCGACGGGTGCGGCACCATCCTGATGCTTGGGAAAGCTTTGACTCCGAGCACGCTGCTTCGTTTTGAGTTGATCGGGTAGACCACTCCGGCGAATGTGTGAAGGTTCTCCATCAAGGTACGACCAACGCTGTCCGGAGCTTCTGTCGCGCCGATCACGGCCACTACCTTCGGATTCAACATCGCCTTCAGGATCGGTCTGCGGTCAACGATCATCGAGCAGGAAGAACTGGCTCTGCGGGTTATTGCCGTACTCATTACGCAAAAAGCTTACGAAATGTCTCAGAGCACCGCTTCTCCGGCATTGTGGAAATCCAACCCTTTTTTGGCTTTAGGCGTTCCACGTTCAATTTTCACCGTATAACGTTCCACGGCGCGGGAAAGACGAACCGCCTCGGACGTTGAAGCAGCAAAAGCACAACGCCAAACGTAGAATGCACATCGACTGACACTACCAACTGCTTACCTCCCGCCGATTCGCAGGAATTCATTTACCTCCAGAACCGCTATCTGCCCCGCTTGATCTTCGCATTCGGGCTGCGCATGCCGGAGTATCACGTTCACGGCCCTTTCTGCCTCAGAATCTTCCAGCACCAACTCGAGCTTAACTCGGTCCTGCAATGCCCCGAAACTTTCCGTTGCAGTTCGCAGTAACCGTTTTTCGCTATCACTCTGCTGAACATCGACCACTGTAAGTCCGCCCCCAATGCCGCAACGTTCCAGTTCCTTTCGAACAGCATCTAAATGCAACGAAACAATGACAGCTTCAACCTTCTTCATTCGTCGGAAATCTATATCTGCCGCCATCTGAGGCTCACCATCAATTGTCTACATCTGGGTCCTGATTGTCTTTCGGAAGGGGCTTTCGACTGATCGTCTCCATTTTCCGCTTCCTGACTGTTTCATTGCAGCTCGCGTAGAGCTGTCGGAAGCGTCACTCCGGCGGCCCGCGCTGCCTGCGACGCGGCGCTGTGAGTTGGTTACGAAATACAATCGTTTGCCCTGCAGTTAGCCTCAACCCTGTTGCACCCCGTCCAACCCGCGACTAACCTTTTACCATTCCCATTCCAGGTCGCCTTGTTTCACGCGACTCTCGAGCTCTTGCTCTGCTTGAGCAGCAAAGCCATGAAACTGCAAAACACATAGCCTCGAATGGTTTCATCGCGCTTGTGGTAGATGGGCCCGGTTTCAAGGATTGATTTGGTCCTACGGAAAATGTCGCAACCGTCCCCAGGAGACGTCCAAATCGATGCGGATGAGAGCGCGTTTCATCACGCTGCTGGCTGATCGTGGAGTTGGTCAGTCAAGCGACCCTGGAGGCCTTCGAAAGGAGCGAGCCGCACGGTGCGCTATATCGTCGTCGCGCTTACAGGAGCAACAGCGCGCAGCAGTGACAAAAAGAACCTGGTCAGAACAAAGGTCCTTAGTTCTAATCATTCCCTAATTTTTCGTGATGCTATCAGAAAAGCTAGCCTATGATGACTCCGATCCCTATACCATGGATGGCCGTTTATAAACATGGATTGGCTTTATTGCAAAGCGTTGCTGTTCGGGATGTACTTCGTCTTATCGAAGCGGGGGGACCATTTGCAAAACTTCAGAAACTCTCAGCAACGCGACATGGCCCACAATTTTTTTCGTAGCGACTTGAGCATACTGCAGAATAATGCCCATGACCTTTTGCGCCTGCCGGTCCGCGACGAGCAACTCCACTTTCACCCGGACTTCCAGTGGCCCGCTCATCTCCTTGCCGCCGGAGACCGATACCTTGTCGTTAGCCCTTTGCTGCACCTCGGTCAGCGTAAGGGCTGCGCTAATCCCACGTCGTTCCAGTTCTGATCGGACAGAATGCAATTGTGACGGAAGAATGATGGCTTCGATCTTTTTCATCTTTTAACCCGTGGATGTTCATCCCATGGACCTTTACTGGCGCACAATCAAAACGGGGCACGGAGCATTTTCCAAATGCGACTGGCCTCCTGATAGAGGTGGATTAGGTTCACGGTGGAACTAAACGCCTTCGCCAGCCAGATCGCATGATGGATACTCGTACGACAATCATTTTCCAGATCTATTCGAAGGAAAGTTCGCTTCAACTCCGAAACGGGCGAGGCGCTGGCATAGCGTGACTGAGTTGTGAGCTCAATAGGCCGCGATCTTCGATCTCCGTTGCGCTCTGCATGGGCGTTCCTTGGTTAGAGGAAAATGCTCCAGTGCTCCTCATTTGCCTGCGCCTGGATTGGCGAAAGCTTAACCTGATTTGTCCAAAATGCTTCATCGGCACATATTCCCATCGAATTGCTGGAAAGCTCCTGGCTGAGCCTCGCTAAACCCGATTGGTCTGAAGTTTTCGATCGGGAACCGCGGTGACGCCGCTTGAACTCGATCTCTGCCATCGAAGCTCTGCGTATCCATTGCCGACCACTAATCGCTCTTTCCGGCCGTCATTGCCGATCCGAAATTCTCCTGGTGACACTGCCGTCAGAACGGGAACACGCATCGGTAGAATTCCACCTCACCCTCCGCTGCTGGTAGTTCATTTCCAGAGAATGCATTACCCATGGGATCCTTTTTCGACCTCGATCTCCTACATGGGCGTCGAAGTTTCGGCACAGGCCGAGGCATCCTGCTCCAAGTTCAGAGCGCTGGCCCGCCACGAATAGCGTTCAGGAGAACGTCAGCGGTTTGTAAGCGCGGCGCGTCAAGCACCCCTGGGGGTGCATTTGATGAGCTGGTTGCATATTTCTTGTAAGATTAACGTGGTAATGCTCCCCCGCCAGCCGCTAGTCTTTTGTGGTCCCTAAATTCGTTATTTTGTGGCCACGAAAAAACGTCTTCGTACGATTTTTCGCTTGCGCCACCCGGGGAATACCTGAGAAATTGGGTCGCAAGCCAGATCTCAACACGACAACTTATGGCAACGCAAGTAACTGTAACTGAACGGCCGGCGTCCACCGGCGAAGATGAAATTAGGACAACCCTTGAAGCCAACACAATCATCAGACAGAATGTGCTTTGGGCGATGGGAGGTGGTCTGCTCCCTTTTCCAGTTCTTGACGTAGTCGCGATTACTGCAGTTGAATTAAAGATGCTGAAAGAGCTCTCCGCTCTTTACGAGGTGCCCTTTAGAGAAGATCAAGCGAAAAGCATTCTCGCATCTTTGTTCACAGGCCTGGGCGCACCGTTTGTCGGCGCTGCGGTAACTACCTCCCTAGCCAAGGCTATTCCTGCGGTTGGATATCTCAGTGCATTACTTGCTGTGCCGGCTTTCGCCGGTGCTTTTACATACGCGGTCGGTAAGGTGTTTCACCTGCATTTCGCGTTCGGTGGCACATTTCTCAATTTCAACCCCAGAAAAGTAAGGGAGCATTTTGCTCGCGAATTTGAAGAAGGAAAACTGGTTGCATCGAAGGTGAAAAGCGAGTCGCACACCAGCTAGCTGACCTTCCGGATTTTGGGTTGTATTTTCCAGGTGGGTGATCCGCAGTCGAGCTCCCATCCGTGAAATTCTTCGTGATCATTATGGCGGGCCTCGAAAGCCGCGTTTATCCTCGATGGTGAACGGCTGAGATCGCGGCCTTCTTCCGCTGTTTCTACCGATCGGGCGCACACCCTGTCGGCTGTCAAAGCTTAGAGCTACCGAAACCGCTCACTGCGACGGCCTCAGTCGTTTACGGCACTCAACCCCAGACGCGAGAATCGGCTCGACTTTCAGCCTCAGAGTGCTGACTCTTTAGCCCCATCAGTGGAACTTCTAAAATTCTTAGGACGCGAGACGAAAGGCCTTGACCGACGACTTCTGGTGCTCGGTGTCTTCGCTGGAGCACTCAAATTGTTCATCCTCTTTGCCTTGACACTGGCCTCGGCCAATGCGGTTCAGCATCAA
>JAFAQT010000306.1 GCA_019246215.1 Verrucomicrobiota bacterium | reverse complement strand
AGAGCTCAACTGTTCGTCTGCGATTTTTGCAATGGCGAGGAACTCTCCAGCCTGCGTGTCGAGATTTGCCCGTTGTTTCTCTGCTTGCGCCAGGCGCCGTTCTGCTGTCGCGAGCGGTGGCGCCGTCCTTTGCTTCTCCACATGGACGCAGCCGACCAGGGTCAGAGAAATCCCAATGAGCCAGACGAATGCTTTCCGAAACCAGCTGAGCCCGGCCAACGCAACGATCCGACACTTGGGAACCGCGCGAGCGCTCACGATCGTTTTTGTATCGCGGCATCCCATCCGACAAGCATTTACGATGCGCATAATCTAGCTGGCACTGTTACGGCTTCGCTGATTCACCTGAAAGTTGGGAGTTATCCCGCAGCAGAACAGCCTGCGAGGATAGCCCGGGTTACTAGCGTCGCTGTCGCCCCCCTACTCTGTCCAGCTTTCAAAAATTACTGGTGGTACGCAGATGCGTTCGGGAAAGGATTATAGAGGCCACGGCTATTCCGTTCCGGGGCGTACACAAATCCGTAAAGATCTTTCTTGATATCGACCGGCTCGAGAAGCAGGCCTTTGTTCCGAACCTTCTTGGTGTATTCGATCAAAACTCGTGCGGTGCCATTGATGCCCCACATTCGAAATCCCGTCCCAAGAAATCCACCGTTAGGGTAAAGTTCCTCCAGCCCCGCCATCGCATGGAAACAATTGATCGCGACTCGATCCTTGCGATAAAGACGATCGTCGGCCCGATAAGCGATACTTCCTCCGTCGAGTAACTGCTTCCGTTTCACCCCAAGATCGAAGGCCTCTTTCTTGATTTCGTAAGGTCCCCACATCCCTACGGCATTTTTGGCATTTACCGCGAGCTTCAGTGTCTCGTCCAGCCTGAAGTTTCTCCCTACGGAGATAGGACATTTGTTTTCTTTCGGAATAAGGCGGCTGCCCACGCCGTCGAAAACGCACAAATGCGGATTAGTATCGAAATCGTGAGGCAGCCAGCTGATTGTAAATGCTTCAAAATCCCGGTTCTTGTACCTCCCTCGTCTAAATCCCGGTGTGAGGCTGGGCTGCTCGCCGTCGGCTAGCACGCGTATCACGGAGATAAACGAGTGCGAAAAATCCGGACTATTCCTTTTGTTTTGGTAAGCGAAAGGAACAATAAAGTAGCGGTCCTTTTCATTCTTGCCTTCTCCCAGGCGCGCTGCAATCTTGGCCTTGATGCGGTTCACGATCTGCTCGAACAAGGGCACATCATAGTTTGAGAAATCGACGTCCGCTTTTAGCAATCCTCCGTGAACCGCCACGCACGGGCTGAAAAGCAAAACGCACGTTGCGACCCAACTAGCAAGAGGTCTGACTCGTCGGCTGATTTTCCGCTGCACTCCGCGACCACTGAGGAGTAGGCACTTGCCTACCTCATTCACAAGCCCATTACTGAGCCGGGCGCGGCTCGCCGCGCGTCCCTTTAAGTTATTGATGTGATTCATTGCCGCTAAATTCCGAGCAGGCTACCGCCGCCGCTCCCAGTGACGCAAGCTAGAATGACGGATCTGCTTGATAAGATAATCAAGGGACAATCAGGCATCCGAGATGCAGTAGCTGCTTGCTCATACGCCACCCGTCGCCACCGGATGTTCAATCCTATAACTTTTTGCCATAGTGTTCGCCCAGCTCTGCTGCTACTGCAGGGGGTCACTAAACTGAACGAAAAATCGTACGCTAAAAGCGTTCGGAGGTGCTCCAATCCGCGCATTTCGAGTTGCTTTGTTGCGAGCAACCAAAGTGCAAGAGCGCAGCAAAGTTTTGCGCCCAACCGCGCGGCGATCAGTCTGGCGGCGAGTTCGCACCTGGTCGGCGTCGTATAATGCTTCATCTTTAGTCTCCAGTTGTGGTCAGAAAAAGTTCACTCAGGTCGTCCCTGCTGGAGAGCATTCGGTCCTGCGCCAGGACTTCATTGAACCGCCCGTTTGCCCAACGGCCCAGCCGGTACAGTGTAGCGAAGGCGAATCGCGGCGCTGCTCCGCCTTGGCCGCCTACCAGCTCGGCTCCGCGACGCACGTTGTCCA
>JAFAQT010000255.1 GCA_019246215.1 Verrucomicrobiota bacterium | reverse complement strand
CCCCTATTTCGCTGGAAATGACAATATGCTCGAATGCGTCAATGACGCCCAATCCCGAAAGGATCTCGTACAGACGGCGATCGAAATTGGAAATCACTCCGAGGCGTATCCCCAAGCGCCTGAGCTCCGTCAAAATGACCGGAACGTCCGGCAAAAGTTCCCAGACACCCGGACGAGCAAATGCACGGTAAACGGTAGAAAAGTAATCATCGAAGGGGATTATCCGATAGCGGGCCTCCTCCATTGTCTTGACAACCAATCGCCGCCACCACTCCCGGTCGTCATCGGAACAGGGAGTTGCGGATTCGGGAGGCGGAGCAAAGGTCTTCCACGTGCTTCTAAATGCCCCCTGTAGGCGTACGGGATCGAGAATGTATCCGAACAGTCGCGCCTCCTCGGCGTAGATTACGCCTGGAGGCTGGAGCAACCGGATCAAAGTGCCTGCAGCATCGAAGGTGACGACACGAATCATGTTTACAGAGAAGAGCCTCAGAGAGGTTGGTCGATTGTTTCGTTTCAAAAAAAGGCTCTTAAACTGATGTGCAAGTGAAGAAATTCGGACTTGCAGCAGTTCAGGACTCGCAGAGTGAATAGTGTGGTGACCGGCTCCTTGACGGCCCTTTTTTTCAGTCTTAGATTCAACGACCAGACCGAACCTGGTCGAATCTGCTGGAGTCTACGATTCTGGCGGCTAGCCGGCCCGATCGGTCCGTTATTGTTTTATGAACAGTGATCTTTTAGCGGTGTTGGATTATATGGAGCGTGAAAAGGGGATCAAGCGGGAGGTGTTGCTCGACGCAGTGTCCAACGCTTTGCTGACTGCTGCTAAGAAAAGCGTAGGTCCGGCCCGGGATCTGCGAGTCACCATTGATGCTAAGAGCGGGGAGATCACTGCGCTGGCTAATCTATTTGTCGTTGAAGACGTGCGAAATATTCACGACGAGATCCTCCTCAGTCGAGCGCGGAAAATCAAAGCGGATGCAAATCCGGGCGATTTACTGGAGGTGGAGGTGACTCCGGAAGGCTTTGGGAGAATCGCTGCGCAGACTGCGCGGCAAGCGATTCTCCAGCGGATTCGGCAAGCTGAGAAGGAGATGATCTACGACGAATTCAAAGACCGCGCCGGAGAAATCGTGGGTGGAACCGTGCGTCGCTTTGAACGGTCAGACGTGGTTGTGGACCTTGGGAAGTTTGAAGCAATTATGCCGGCACGGGAGCGGGTAGCGACGGAAGACTACAATATTGGGGATCGCATTCGTGCCTATGTTGTGGCCGTAGAGAACTCAAACCGTGGCCCGGAGATTATCATTTCAAGGAGCCACCCCAATTTTGTGCGACGCCTGTTCGAGGTCGAGGTCAGTGAAATCGCCGATCGTACCGTAGACATCAAGGCCATTGCTCGAGAAGCGGGCTATCGTACGAAGATTGCTGTTTGGTCTTCTGACGAAAAAGTGGATCCGGTTGGCGCCTGTGTCGGGATGCGCGGATCACGTGTCAAGAACATTGTCCGGGAGCTGAATCAGGAAAAGGTGGATATTATCCGCTGGAGCCAGGACCCGCGAGAGTTTGTGATGGAAGCGCTGAAACCTGCGAAAATCAAATCCCTGTCTCTAGACCCGGATCGTCACGCGATCAACATTACGGTCGAAGAGGACCAACTCTCCCTCGCTATTGGTCGCCGCGGACAGAATGCCCGGCTTACGGCGCGCTTGACGGGATGGGAGATCAATATCTCCAAGGACGAATCCGCTACGCAGGCATTTGAACAAAAAATTGCGCAGGCAATCACGACACTTGCGAAAACCTTGAAGATCGACGAGGTGACAGCTCGGTCCCTTGCCCGCGCCGGAGTCAACAGTATTGAAGGACTTCTGGAAGTGGATCCCGAAGACATCGCAGGCATCCTCGAAGTGGATGTTGAACGAGCTCGCGAGATTCACGACGCTGCGCGTAGAGAACACGAGAAAAAAATGGCTTCCATCTGATTGAGGTGGAGCGATGAAATTTTTTGAGAGACAGATTCATGGCCACACGCGCGAGCAGCAAAAAAGAGCCTTCCCAGAAAGCGAAGCCCAAGGCTGATCCGCCAGCCGAGAAGGCCGCTACCTCTCAGCCCGCCACCGATCTGATCTCTCCCGCCCGCAAGAAACCTTCGACCGAAGGCAGGACCAATCTCAGATCGGGTGTTCCCCCGATCAGTAAAGCGAAGCTATCGGCGGTCACCCCGGTTACAGCCCCAGCAGTCGAGCCGGTAACGGAGACACCGTCGCCGAGACCTGAGTCCGTTTCGTTGATCGACGATACCCGGTCGAAACGCTTGGAGTCATCCGGCAGCGAAACCAAAAGCAAGTCGGTGCTTCCTCCCATCTCGGAGATTCGGCCGCCGATGGTGGCGAACATTCCGGAACCGGTCGTTCAACCGGTTCGAGCAATTCTTCCGGAAATCGTTCCGGCACCAGTTGAGGGATCGGCTGCGACTGCGGGCGACGAAAAAGTTGTCCATATCAAACCGCCGATCATAGTTCGCGAGCTTGCCCAGCAGATCGGGCTGAAGCCGTTCCAGCTGATTCACGATCTAATGGACATGAACATATTTGCCGCGATTAACCACACGATCGAGCCGGACGTGGCAACGGCGATCTGTAAGAAACACGGTTACACTTTTGAAGTCGAAAAGAGGGAGAAAGGCGGAGGGGTCCACACCCGCCCAGTGGTAGTTGAGGTGCCACCGCCGCCGGTCCACCAGACCAAAGAAGAACTGAAGCCGCGAGCCCCGATTATCACGTTCATGGGGCACGTGGACCACGGAAAAACTTCTCTCATGGATTCCATCCGCAAGAGCCGCGTGGCAGCTGGCGAGGCGGGCGGGATCACTCAGCACATAGGTGCCTATAACGTCGTCTATAAAGGGCAAAGCATCACCTTCATTGACACCCCTGGCCACGAGGCGTTTACCGCGATGAGGGCACGCGGGGCAAAGGTCACAGATGTGGTTGTGCTGGTAGTGGCGGCCGATGATGGAATCATGCCCCAAACCAACGAAGCGATTAACCACGCACGGGCGGCGAAGGTGCCGATTATTGTCGCGATCAATAAGATCGATTTGCCTTCGGCGAACGTGGATCGAGTCAAGACCCAGCTTCAGGAGAAAGGTTTGACGCCAGAAGATTGGGGCGGCGAGACTATCTGCGTCCCCGTTTCCGCTACCAAGGGGACCGGAATCGAACAACTTCTGGAAATGATACTGCTCCAAGCAGAGATCATGGAGTTGAAGGCGAGCCCGACTGCGCCTGCGCGGGCGACAGTCATTGAAGCCCAGATTGAACCTGGGCGCGGACCTACTGCCACTATCATCGTCCAAATGGGAACGTTGAAAGTTGGGCAGCCATTCATCTGCGGAAGTTTTTGGGGTAAAGTGAAGTCGCTGATAAACGATCGCGGCGAGAACGTGAAGGAGGCAGGGCCGGCGACACCGGTAAAGGTTTTGGGATTCACGGGACTGCCAAATGCGGGAGATGAGTTGACCGCAATGGAATCGGAAAAATCAGTCAAGACACTCAGCGAAGAACGGCTGGCAGATTTGCGAAACCAGAAGCTGGCAATGCCGCAAAGGGCGACGCTCGAGAGCTTGTTCGATAGCATGGGTGACGGACGAAAGACGTTGCTGCTCATCCTGAAATGTGACGTTCAGGGTTCTGCTGAGGCGCTAACCGCATCGCTGCACCAGATAGAAAGCAAGAAGATTGATCTTGAACTAATCCATATCGGTGTCGGACCGATCACCGAGTCGGACGTTTTGCTGGCGACCGCGTCGAACGCGGTCATCGTGGGTTTTAACGTCAAGGTTGAAAATCAGGCTGCCTCCGCTGCGAAACGAGAAGGCATCCAGATCAAGCTGTACAGCATCATTTACGAACTCATCGACCAGGTCAAAGAAGCGATGGTAGGGATGCTCGATCCGGAGGTCCGGGAAAGCGTTGTGGGGCACGCTGAAATCAGGCAGATTTTCGAGCTTTCCAAAGGAACGGTCGCCGGCTGCTTCGTCAGCGATGGCCGGATCGTGCGAACGGGACGAGCCAGAATCTTGCGCCGCCGGCAAGCGATTTACGACGGAGGTATCGCAACTCTGCGCCGCTTCCAGGACGATGTGAAAGAAGTGCGGGCTGGGGTCGAATGCGGGATCAAACTCGGTGATTTTACCGAATACGAAGTGGGCGACATCATTGAGTGTTACAATCTCGAGAAAGTAACGCAACAGTTGTGATTTGACGGTCTTCGCGCGGTGGCCCGGTTGAAGGCCGACGTGAATGAACAGGGCGCATGGCGGCTCAGGGTGAGCCAATTACATTCGAGGTTGTTATGAAACATCGGCTTGAACGGGTAAACGAAGTCATCAAAAGGGAGCTAAGCGAAATCATCTCACGCGAAATCAATTTCAGTGCTCAGACCCTGGTGACAGTCCATGCGGTCGACATCACTGCTGATCTTCGACAATGTCATGTCTTTGTGAGCGTAATCGGCAAAGCCGATCAAAAAACTCGCGTGCTTTCCGAACTCGAGGAACATCGAGGTATGCTCCAGCGAGAACTCGCGAAACGGGTGGTGCTCAAGTATACGCCACATCTTAATTTCAAGCTCGATAACTCCATCGAGCGAGGCAGCCGGGTCCTGGAGATCATGCAGGATCTGGAGAAGCCACGGGAC
Source organism: Verrucomicrobiota bacterium (assembly GCA_019246215.1). Taxonomy (GTDB): domain Bacteria; phylum Verrucomicrobiota; class Verrucomicrobiia; order Chthoniobacterales; family JAFAMB01; genus JAFAMB01. The sequence continues at coordinate 6,791 of JAFAQT010000255.1, read as the reverse complement.
GATCGATGAAGGCCTCCTTTCCCGAAATCGCCCGCGCAATCAAGCAAGCAAACCGAATCGTAATCCTAAGTCACGTAAGACCAGATTGCGATGCCATCGGTTCCCAACTCGCGCTTGCTTTGAGCCTGCAAAAGTTGGGAAAAGAAATTTCTGCCTGGAACGAAGATGGCCTGCCGGAGAGTTACCGATTTCTTAAAAAATCGGACCTCATCCATCTGCCGCCCTCTGAAGCAGAGGAATTTGATTTGGCGATTGCCCTGGATACCGCTAGTCAGGCACGTCTAGGCACAGCACTTCGCGCAGTTCGGCACGCGAAGCTATGGATCAATATCGATCATCATGCCAGCAATCCCGGTTACGGCGATCTGGTATACATCGATACGATTGCGCCCGCGACAGGCCAAATCGTTTACGAGTTTCTCCGCAGCGAGGATTTCCCGCTTATACCGTCGGCAGCCGACGCGCTGTACGCCGCTATCTCCACGGATACCGGCTCGTTCCGATACGCCAACGTAATTGCTCGCACCTTCGAGATTGCCGCTGAACTCATGAAGAGCGGGGTCAATGCCGCGGCAATTGCTAAGAAACTGTACGAAAGCTATCCCAAAAGGAGAGTCCAGCTACTTGGCCAAATTTTGCCCCAGGTCACTTTCGATGCGGACGATCAGATCGCGAGCATGTCGCTCACGAAGGAAACTAAGCAACGGCTGAAGATTCAACCCGATGATATCGATGGTTTGATTGATTACGTTCGTTCGGTTGAAACCGTGGTTGTCGCAATATTCTTTGAAGAGCTGCCAGAGGACCGAGTTCGCCTCAGCATGAGATCGAAAGACGACCGCGTTGACGTGAACAAAATATGCAGCGAGTTCGGCGGAGGCGGCCATCCAGGAGCCGCAGGCGCACGAGTTCGCGGAAATCTGGAAGAGGTGCGCAGCAAGGTTCTTAAACGGGTGTTCCATGAAATCAGCAAGTCCTTATGACGGTGTTTTGCTGATCGACAAGGCATCTGGAATGACGAGCCATGATGTAGTGGCAATCGTCCGGAACCGACTTGAGACGCAAAAGGTTGGTCATTGCGGGACGCTTGACCCTTTCGCGACCGGTCTGCTCCTGATCGTCGTCGGGCGAGGCACCAAGGTACAGGATCTGTTGATGAGCGAAGACAAGGAGTATGTGGGAACAATGAAGCTTGGCGTAGTGACAGACACCCAGGATCGGGATGGTGTTGTCCTCGAAAGGCGGGAGGTGGGGGACATCGACAAGCTAGCGGTGGATGCCGCCTTCGCTAAGTTTCACGGCGACTTTTACCAAACTCCACCTATGGTCTCTGCGATCAAAAAGGAGGGCGTTCCGCTTTACAAACTCGCGCGCGAAGGCAAAATCGTCGACCGGGAACCTCGGTTCGTACACGTATATGCCCACGAAGTTCGCGCGCTTCGCGCGCCAGAGATCGATTTTCGGGTTATCTGCAGCAAAGGTTTTTATGTGCGAACCTATGCCCATGAAATCGGCAGAGAATTGGGATACGGGGCTCACCTTGCCGCATTACGTCGAACAAAATCCGGCCGGTTTACTGTTGACGGCGCGCTAACGATCGAAGCGCTGAAGTCTTACCCTAAAGAGAGCATCACCAACCAGATTATTTCTTTACCGGATATTTCCCGCATGCGTGGAGCTTGAAAGCGGAGGATTGCGCTTCGGAAATGCGAACCGGGAACTTGACTGAATCCGAGGCGCTTTAGATTTTCAAGAATTTCTCAATGAGAGTTTTACGGGCAATTGACGAATTGAGTTTTCTTCCGGGATCAACGTACCTTGCGATTGGCGTCTTCGATGGACTCCACATTGGCCATCAGGCAGTGATCGGGCGCGCGTTGGAGAGTTCGCGCCAATTCGGGGGAAGTGCCGTGGTCGTGACCTTTGATCCGCATCCGGTGCAGGTGCTACGACCGGAGAAGGCGCCCCGGCTTCTTACCTCGACGCGGCACAAGCTGAAAATTCTAGAGAGACTGGGTGTCGACGCAATGCTCCTCCTGGAGTTCACGCTCGAATTCTCAAAAACTCCTCCCGAAGTATTCATTCATCGGCTCGTGCGAGCTGCGAATCGACTCTGTCAGATCTGTGTGGGTCGGGAGTGGGCGTTCGGAGCAAACCGTTCCGGATCCATCCAGTTGCTGGAAGAACTGGCTCCTGAATTGGGGTTTCAAGTGACGAGTGTTGCCCCCGTGTTGGTCGACCAACGGGTAGTCAGCAGCACGTTAGTCCGCACCGCAGTCGAGTGCGGCGATCTGGAATCTGCCGCCAACTACCTTGGTCGTGATTTCACCATTCTGGGCACGGTTGCCGAAGGCCGCAAACTGGGTCGCCGATTAGGGTTTCCAACGGCAAACCTTCGAGCCCACAATGAGCTGTTTCCACCGAATGGCGTCTATGCCGCAAAGGCCTGGTTGCGAGAGAATGAGTATAGCGGCGTCGTCAACATCGGGATTCGCCCGACGATCGAGAACGAGACCGGAGAAAGACTCCTGGAGGTTCACCTATTCGATTTTGACCAGCAGATCTATGGTGAAGACTTAGAGGTCGCTTTTCTTCAATACCTCCGCCCAGAACAAAAATTTTCGGGACTCGATGAGCTTAAAGCTCAGATTCAGCAGGACGCACGAAACGCGCGCAGGATCTACGCAGCGGGTTTAAAATATCCCAAGCGAAGCGTTTAACCATGGATCTGGTTGACCGGTTACCGGTCGCTTGTTTCTAATTTGGTAATCTTCGATCGCCCGCCGCGTGTCCGGTCCGAGAATACCGTCGACTTGCCCGGAATAAGTTCCCAATCGCCGCAGAGCCACTTGGACCGACCGAATTTCATTGTCGCTGAACTGGAAATTGTACCTGTGCACAGAGTTGGGCTTCTGAATAAAACGATCTTGATCCACAAGTTTCTGATCCGCAGCCAAGCGATTTGGGTTTGCGGCCGTCGGAATATGGCGCAGGTTTGCGTTGTAAGCTGCCCACGCGTTGTTGCGAACCCACGCGTCGTTTGAAGGCGTCGAGACCAGAGGATACGGAAGCTGACTGGGACCTGCGGGCAATCCTGTCACGCCAAGGCCTGAATTCTTGGCTGCGTAGTGAGAAGCCGAATTCACATGGAGACCCCCTGCCGGCTGCTGTATCGAGGGCACCCCTGGCGTCTGAACCCGCGTCTGAGCCAACAGACCAGTGGCAAAGAAACCCACCACCGCGAAAACACAAACAAAGGGAACTCCACCGAGACCGATTGCCACACGAACTCTCCGACCGGTCGCACTCTCAGTCCGCCGTACGATTTGTTTGATCCGTCTCACCAGAAAATATCGGGCGAACGCCCGGCCCACGCAAGTGTTCGGTCGAGCATGCAGCGAAAGATCTTCACCGCCTTTCCCCGATCGCTCTTCTAGCCCAATCTTTAGCCTGGGCTAACTCGAAACGTGTTCGGCTCTGTAGAGACCGAACAAACAAACCGACTCCCGCCATCAACGTCACAGGTGATCCACCAAGTTCCTTTGTGAGCACCTCAATTGGCTACCGCCATCTGTTGGATGAAGGTAGCTGCAGGACTGTGCCTTCGTATCTCGCTGCGTCTCATGCTAGGCTTCCTGGCTTGGAAGCCTTCCAGAGAAACTCGAGGAGCACTTCAAATTCGATCCTCAAGATCGCCCGCAGTTCTTCCGTTACTCCGACCGTCCGCGACGTTTCCACCATGTCGGTTACCAATATGGGATTCCAGGTCGGTTGACCCGCGATCGTCAAACTATTGGCCACAGCGCGCCGATACATTTCGGCCCCAGCCGGGTGCATGCGCGCACGGCGAAACCAGTACCGTGCGTTATCGAAGTCGTCGGCGGCGCGATGAATGACACCATGAATATACGCCGCATCGGTCGTGGACATCTCCTGTACAATGCGATGGGCCTCATCGATGCCACCCGCCACGAGCAGTAGGAGACTGCGTGTGCAGCTTGCTTGTGGACCGCTGGGCTGGGCCATTTCGTGTTCATCCGCCACGGCGACGTGCTGAATCAGCTGTTTATCTGGCAGCGGATCCTGTGCCGAGATCCTCGGGAGTTGCGCCTGGTGAAGAAAATCGGTGATGAACGTAGAATAAGCCATTCCGAAACATCCATCAGTGAAGACAAAAGTATAGAATCCCGTTGTATCATCGCGAAGGCCGCAGCCACAACGCATTCATTTTCCGGCTCTATGAGGCTAATGACTTCGGCTTCGAAACGCTTGCCGTCCGGCTGCGCACGAACATCACAGTAGATCCGAGTGACAGTTGGCTCTCAGTTGAGCGAACAATCGCTTTAAACTTTGCACCAGAATTGACTTCGATTTGAATCGAGTTCTCAACCGCCGATTCCTTGAAAGCACGATTGATTCGCCGTCAGAACCAGAAAGATTATCTCGGTCGCCCAGCGTAAATATAATGGAAAAGTGGAAAGATTTTTCTCACGGCCTATAATCCTCAGCGGGGTACTCACGAACGGTCCAGCGCGCGCTGAGCTTTGGTATGAACGCCTTTGAAGCTGCCAACCACTACATCAGCAAGGCTTCGCGTATCATGAACCTCGGGCCGCGGGTCGAACGGTTATTGTTGTCTCTTGAGGCTGAGCACCATGTCACCATTCCGATCGAACGTGATAGTGGCGAGTTGGCTGTCTTCAGCGGATACCGATTCCAGCACAACTCCGCGCGCGGACCCACCAAAGGCGGCCTTCGTTTCCACCCAACGGTGGATGCCGACGAGGTGCGGGCGCTGGCGACACTCATGACTTGGAAAACCGCGGTAGTAAACGTTCCTTTTGGCGGCGCCAAAGGCGGCATCACCTGCGACCCGTCGGAGCTCTCGCAAGGCGAACTGGAACGCGTCACCCGCAAGTTCGTCGAGCGGATCAGCCAGGAAATCGGTCCTCAACGCGACATCCCCGCCCCCGACGTGAACACGAATGCGCAAGTGATGGCTTGGATCATGGATCAATATTCAAGGCAGCACGGCTTCGCCCCTGGGGTGGTCACGGGCAAACCGGTCGAACTCCACGGCAGCGAAGGTCGGGAAGCCGCCACTGGCTACGGTGTTATTTGCGTCGCTGAAAATTTTCTGCACGACTCCGGTAAATGCCTCAAAGACGCAACTGTGGCGATTCAGGGTTTTGGCAACGTCGGCTTGTTCGCCGCACTTTTCGCCAAAGAGCACGGCGCGAAAGTCGTTGCGGTCAGCGATGTGTCCGGCGGCGTTGCCAATCGAGACGGTCTAGATGTTTCTGCGCTGGCGGAGTTAGCGCGCAGCCGCCGTTCATTAGCTGAATACGAAAGCGACGGAGCGTCGCCCATCACTAACGAGGCCCTATTGACGTGCGAGGCGGACGTGCTCATCCCGGCGGCGCTCGGCGGCGTGTTGACACCCGAGGTCGCCCGTGAAGTTCGCGCCAAGGTGATCGTCGAAGCGGCAAACGCACCCACTTTTCCGGAAGCCGACGAAATTTTCGAGCAGCGCGGCATCACTGTGATTCCGGATATCCTCGCTAATGCTGGCGGTGTCACAGTCAGTTACTTTGAGTGGACGCAAAACCTCCAGTGTCTACGCTGGACCGAGAGAGAAGTAAACAGCCGACTTCAGCAGATCATGACTGACGCTTACGGTACGATACGCGGCCTAGTACAATCGCGTAAGCTGGGCTGGCGCACCGCCGCGTACATTGTCGCGCTTGGTCGGGTAGCAAAAGCCGCCATGCTCCGGGGCGTTTAGCGAGAGGTTTATGGAGAACGCCATCGATTCCGCTCTGGTTCACCGCTTCAATTGCTTCAAGTCCCTCAATGGGGAGCAGATTGCTGCGTTCGCCGCCCACCTCGAAGAGGTCCGCCTTTCACCCGGCGAGGTCTTGTTTAGGCAGGGCGATCCGGGGGACGCAATCTACCTGTTGATTAGCGGCCAAATGCTAGTCAAGCTGGGTGCACCCACCCAGGACGACCGCACGTTAGCCACGCTCGTGCCGGGTGCTATCCTTGGCGAGATGGGTCCCCTGGTAAACACGCCACGAACCGCGACGGCGGTTAGCAACGTCGAAAGCCGTCTTTGGCGCATCTCGACGGGCGCCTTCCACGATGCTCTGCAAAAAGGCGACGCGTGGGCCACGAGCTTTCTGCTCGCCGCGGCCCAAGTGCTCGGGCGTCGGGTAATGACCATGAACGAGGAATTGGTCAAACTCTCTGCCGAGCTGCACCCAAACCTAGCACAACCGCAGATCAGGAAAGCCGTTGCCGAGATCGAGCAGTTGCGGAAGCGATTGGCGACCGACTGGACGTTCTGAGAAAACAAACCAGAAAGCATGCAAAGCGAGGCGATCGGCCCAGCTGCAGCGAACTAAGAACACAATCGGGCTCGAAGCGACAACATGCCTTCTCGCGCTCGCAGCGAGAATGTTGGGATACGCGCTGCACCGGCAGGTGTTGCCGCTCATCCATTCGCGGATTTCGCCTTCGCTCTCGGCATGGCCTTCGTCCAGCAGCACAACTGCCGAGCGGATCGCAGAAGAACTCCGCACCACTCTGCCGATCATCATGATCCAGAATCCGCTCTGGTACTCCCGTATTTGGTGTTAAATTTCATTATCATGGAAGAAGAAGCTGTCGTCTCAACTGTTGATCCGCTGCCACGCAGGAGCATCGGGGAAAGCCTTGATCTCGAATTTGTGAACGTCGCCATTCGTGCACTTGGAAGCGCCGAGCAAGAAGGTAAGGTTTGCAAAGCCGTA
>JAFAQT010000079.1 GCA_019246215.1 Verrucomicrobiota bacterium | reverse complement strand
CGTAAGGCCCGAATCCTCATTTTGGATGAGCCCACAGCGGTGCTTACACAGCACGACACTGAGAGGCTTTTTGGGATCATCCATCGTCTGCGAGCTCAAAAAGTTGCCATTGTTTACATCAGCCATCGTCTCAACGAAATTTTTGCTCTTGCCAATCGTGTCACCGTCCTGCGGGACGGAAAGTTCATCGGAGTGAAATTGGTTGCCGAGACGGACGAACCTGAGCTGATTCGCATGATGGTTGGGCGTGCCTTAGAACTCGAGCCGTTGCCTCACCTCGGTGAACCAACGCCGGCCGGACGGGTTGTCTTACGTGTGCGGAATCTGGCACGACGGCCTCTTTTGCGGGATGCCTCTCTGGAGGTCCGGGCGGGCGAAATTGTGGGACTCGCCGGATTGGTCGGCTCCGGACGTTCCGAGCTAGCGCAGGCTGTATTCGGCGTGACCCAGCCGGACTCGGGGACGATAGAAATTGTCGGTCGAGCAGTCAATATTTCCCGGCCGGAAGATGCCATTGAACTTGGCATCGCCTATGCGCCAGAAGACCGTCAACGCCAAGGCCTGGTGGTGGCCATGACTGTTGGCGAGAACATCGGGCTGACGAGAATTTGGCAACTGATGCGTGGGCCATTTCTCAACTTCGAGGCTGAAGACAAATTGGCGGAGGAATACATCCAGATGTTGCGCATAAAAACTCCCGACACTCACCAGATTGCTCGGAATTTGTCCGGCGGTAATCAGCAGAAGATTGTGCTCGGCAAATGGCTGGCCACCAAACCGCGTCTGCTGATTGTGGATGAACCGACTCGGGGAATTGATGTCGGCGCCCGGGCCGAAATTCACCGCCTCCTGGACAGACTTGCGCGCGAGGAGAAAATGGCGATCCTCGTTATTTCCAGCGACCTGCCGGAAATCCTGCGCCTGAGCGATCGAATCTGCGTCATGCGCGAGGGCTACTTGGTTGCGGAATTTGCGCGCAACAACGCGACGCAAGAAAACATCCTTGCCGCTGCAGTGGGGCAACAATCAAACGGCGACTCCACCTCCACTGCTGTCTCGGAGCATTAGCTAACACTCTCTGTGCGTTCAGATCCAAGCGCCTATCCCTGCAGCGAACCTCTCTGAAAAGTATGTCCCAAGCGGTCCCCCCCGAGAAGTCAGTGAATCCAGCCTTGACAAACCTTTCCGGACAAAGCCGCGCCGGGAGTTGGCTAACTCTACTCAATCAGCAAGAAGGTGTCTTGGTTATAGCGTTTTTCTTGGTCCTGGGGGGTGTTACCGTACTCAACCGAGGCTTCATCACTTCGACCAATCTGGTCGATATTCTATACAATTCTTCCTACATCGGAGTGGCGGCGGTCGGAATGACGATGATCATTCTCTGCGGCCACATCGATATTTCAATCGGTGCCGCACTCGGGTTGTGTGCCACGGTCGCGGGGAAGCTGGCGGTGGCCGGAGTACCGCTCTGGATCGTCTTTGCGACAACGATTCTGACCGGTGGAGTGATTGGTCTCGCGAACGGGCTGTTGGTGGCCTACTGCCGAATTCCCGCCATTGTCGCGACCTTGGGTATGGCCAGCATCCTGAAAGGCGGATTAATCCTTTCCACCGGGGGGATCTGGATCTACGGATTGCCCCCAGGGTTTGGCATCAGCCGTCTGCTGATCATGGGAATTCCGCTCCCAATTTGCGCACTGATCCTGTTTGGCGTCCTTTTTTCAGTCTGGCTGAAATACTCGGCTGCCGGCAGGCAGATCTACGCCGTCGGTGGCAATGCCGAAGCCGCTCGTCTCTCCGGGATCCCGGTGCGAAATGTGACGCTAGGTGTTTTCGTGATGAACGGCTTGCTGGTAGGTATCTCGGCAATCTTGTATGCCACGAACTTCACCGCGATCCAATCCAACGTGGCTCCTGGTTTTGAATTGACAGTGATTACCTCGGCGGTAATCGGGGGCGTCAGCATTCTCGGGGGTACCGGCACGGTCATCGGTGCTTTGCTCGGTGCGATCCTTCTTCAGACGATCGGCACGGCACTCGTCTTTCTGCATATCCGCGCAGAATGGTTCCAAACCGTTCAGGGTAGCCTGATCCTTCTGACGATTCTCCTGGATGTTTTTCGGCGCAGGCAAACTTCGGGCGGTTCGGTCTCTTTGGCCGCAACCGGAGGAGGTGGAGGAGAAGCGGCCTCACCAAAATTTTTGAACCTTCGATGGCTGACGGTTCAGGAGGTCGTTCTGATCGGCATCCTGATCCTTGCGGTCATCGCGTTGTCGTTTACATCTGATCGGTTCCTTACTCCCGCAAATTTGCTTAACCAAACTCGTTTTTTAAGTGAGGTCGCCCTTCTGACAGTGCCGATGACCTTCATTATCATTCTTGGGGGAATCGATCTTTCTGTCGGTTCGATGATGGCTCTTAGCACGATTCTTCTGGGATTTTCATGGCAAAGCTTCGGATTCCCGCTTTGGGCGGCGATCTGGTTCGCCATTCTTGGTGGGGCATTTGCCGGGCTGCTCAACGGCGTCGTTATTGTGTATCTCGGCGTTCCCCCGTTGATCGTGACGCTTGCTACGCTGGCAATTTACCGCGGGCTCTCTTTTGGAATCAGCGAATCCCGCTCTGTGAACGGCTTTCCAGATTCGTTCGCCTTCTGGGGCAGCGGCGATATCTGGGGCGTGCCGGTGCAAGTATTCATTCTGATCGGCGTGCTGATTGTCAGTGCGATGGCGCTGGCGGGAACTCCTCTTGGTCGTTCCGTCTATGCCATTGGGAATAACGAGACGGCGGCTCGGTTCGCCGGACTGCGGGTTGGTCGAATCAAGCTGCTGATGTATTCCTTCAGTGGATTAATGGCAGGGGTGGCCGGCTTCATTTTTACTTCGCGTGTCACGAGCACGCGGGCCGACGCAGCGACTGGCCTGGAACTGGATGTGATCGCAGCGGTGGTGTTTGGGGGAACCAGCATCTTTGGGGGTCGCGGCACGATTCTTGGCACCACGATCGCCGTGGTGATCATTCAGCTCCTGAAAAACGGCCTGCAGCTCGCCGGGTTGCGTGGGGAGTCCACTGTTATCCTAATCGGTACCGTCCTCATTCTTTCCATCTTGTTAAATCAGTTTTTGGAGAAGCACCTCCTCAGAGGAGGTGGCTTCGCCAAATCACAACCCCAAACACCTAGTTCACCAGGATCTTTCTAAACATGAATTCATTTCGACATCTTCATTTAAAAAAAACGGTCTTCCTTTTGGCTCTCGCCTCCGTTGCGACGGCGTTCAGCGCCGATACGCCAGCGCCATACGATGGCGGAAAGTGCGTCAACCCGAGAAATCTCAAAGGTAAGAAGGTCGTCCTGGCCGATATCCCGAAGCTCATCGGTATTGGTTACTTTAATGCCACTGCAAAAGGTATCGCAGAGGGATGCGCGGATCTAACCAAGGCCGGTCTTCCGACCGAAGTAACCACAGACGGCCCGACCGTCGGGGATATCCAGAAACAGATCGAGTTCATAGATAATGCCATTTCGCGCGGGGTCGATGGGATCTTTTTCGCAGCGAACGATCCCGTCGCAATCTCTCCCGTCCTCCGCAAAGCGCTCAAAGCCGGTATTCACGTCATTGGTTATGACGCAGAGTCACAGCCGGATGCCCGCGAATGGTTTGCCCAAATGTGCACACCCGAAGGAGTCGCAAAAGCCGATATTGATTGCCTGGTGAAAGAGATCGGTCCGCAAGCCGATTTTGCGATCGTCACCAGTTCCCTAACTGCCGCCGGCCAGAATGCCTGGATAGCGGAAATCAAAAAATACATTGCGTCCGCCTATCCGAAGCTGAACCTGGTCACCATTCTTCCCGCCGAGGAAGATCAGCAAAAAGCTTTCCAGGTGACGGGTCAGATTCTGAAGGCTTATCCGAACGTAAAGGGCATCATCGGGCTATCCAGCGTCGCTTTCCCTGGTGCGGCCGACGCAATCACCCAAGCGAATCTGATTGGCAAAATTGCGGTCGTGGGTCAATCTACTCCGAATCAGATGAAGCCGTTCATCAAGAGCGGTGCTGTTAAAAGCGATGTCCTGTGGAATCCGGTCGATCTGGGGTACGCTGCGGCTTACGCAATGCGCGCAGTGATCGATGGAAAGTTGAAGCCGGGCGATACTGAACTGGATGCCGGCAAACTGGGCAAACTCAAGATCATCAACGGCAGCCAGATTCTCCTCGGTCCGCCGACAGTTTTTACCAAGGATAATATCGATAAATACGATTTCTGAGGGAGGGGTACAGCAGTCGGAAAATATGAGAATGGGCGGCTTCGGTCGCCCATCGTCTTTCAGCCAGGTAGGCCCCGTCTCCATTCAACTCCCAATCGGAAGCCGATCCGTTCCCCCGATCGGGGACACGCATCGCGGCCGCGAACATTTGGCCTCGACTCCGAGGCTCCATAGATTCGCTTTCCGGTCCAAAGGGCGATGAAAGCGTGGGCTAACTAGGCTTTAACCGAGGTCGAACCCTTCGAGCAACATTGCAGGGCGCCTGGACAATTCCTATGCAGCCGCCATCTGGACTCCTATACCCCTGTCACCAGCACGTATAGCCGCCGTCGACCACGAGATTGCTTCCAGTGAAATAGCTGCTGGCATCCGACGCAAGATATACGACGGCGGTCGCGACCTCTCGGGTTTCGCCGACCCGACCCATCGGCGTGAATTTTAACCAATCCGCCTGCCATTCGGCATTAGACATTCCTGCCTTGGTCATCTCCGTCCCGATGTACCCGGGAGAAATGCTGTTGACACGTACCCCGCGTTTTGCCCACTCGCCGGCAAGCGATTTGGTAAGCATAATCACCCCTGCCTTGGAGGCGTTATAAGCCGATTGAGGTTGCGGCGTATTGGAGATGATCCCGGACATTGATGCTGTGTTGATAATGCTGCCTTTGCCCTGTTCGAGCATCACTTTGCCGAATTCCCGGCAACAGTAAAAAACCGCATGCAAATTAACATTGATCACCTTATGCCAGTCCTCGTCGCTGCAGGTTTCCGAAGGCGTATTGACGGCGATTCCGGCGTTATTAAACGCAATATCGATGCGGCCATATTTCGATCGCACTCCATCCGCCAGTTTGTTGACCTCGTGTGAGCGGGTCAAATCCGTGCGGATGAAATCCGAATCCAATTCTTTGGCTGCCTGTTCGCCGGCTTCAGCATTGATATCGACAATAACGATCTTTGCACCGTTCTCTTGCAGGGCTCTAGCGGTCTCGAGCCCGATTCCGCGCGCGCCTCCTGTAACGATTGCCACTCGACCATCCAAGGGTGTCAGGGGGGAATAGCTCATAGGTCCAATAGAAAATTTAAATCATCCACCGAAGAAAGCCAAAATTTTGGATTTCCGTTCGTTCCTGACCACTGGTGCACGCGCGAAAATCTCACAACCCAACGCGCTTGTGAGATTTTCGCGCCGTAGCGCCCCTTGGAAGCGGCTCGGAGGAAGTTTGTCCTAAAAAGGGAGAGAAAACAGGTGGCTGCCCATTTGAGAGGTTGCGACCGAGTTGGCGCTGAGGCTGCCAACTACATCAGCGTGGCACCGGCCTCCGCCAGCGGGCTTCTTTCACCCTTAGTCAGGCAGACATGCGCTGTGATCGATTGGCCTTTCAGCCTGTTCCGAGTGTAGACCAAACCATTTGAACGACTATCCACGTAGGGATTATCGATTTGAGCAGGATCGCCGACCATCACCAGTTTGGAACCTTTGGACATCCGCGTAACGACGGTTTTCGCCTCCAGCGGCGTCAGCTGTTGTGCTTCGTCCAGAACGAAATAACGATTCGGAATGGATCGTCCGCGAATATAGCAAAGTGCCTCAATCTCCACGATTCCTTGTTCGATCAGCTGTGCATAAGGCTTAATGGGTATTCCGGCACCATTTGTGGAAGCAAATTCAGAGGTCCCAGACTTCTTGTGGCGTTTCCTGATTTCGGCGATCGGGTTGGCGGGCAGCAGCAACTCGAAT
>JAFAQT010000316.1 GCA_019246215.1 Verrucomicrobiota bacterium | reverse complement strand
TCAGCTGCGGTTCAGTCGAGCCGAAGATCGCCACAGTCGGTATCCCCAAAAACGCAGCCAAATGCATTGTCCCGGTATCGTTGGTCAGCAACAGCCTGCACCGCCGAATTTGCGCCGCCAACTCCAACAGAGAAGTGCGACCGGTCAAATCCGTCGCAGCGGTTTTCAGTCTTTCCATGATGTCGGCCGCAAGCGGCTTTTCATCGGCGGTGCCAAATATCAGCCAGTGCAACCCATGCCGCTCGGACAGCTGTTTGGCGACCAAATCAAACTCCCTCCAACGCTTCGCGGGCCCATATTCCGCACCCGGGCAGAGGCCCGCCAGCCCAGGTTCACCGAAACAATGATTCTCCTGTTCCGATTCCTCGTACAAATTCGCCCCAATTTTATCCATGATGCGCAGGTAATGACTTTTCTCGTGTTGCAGAGGAAGCGGAAAGGGAGACTCGGGAACGATTTGATTCACAAAATAATCACGCCACGGCCGCGAATAACCGACCCGGCGCGGAATCCCGGCCAGCCAGGATTCAATCGCGCTTCTGACCGAGTTCGGAAAAAGCAATGCGACTTCGAATCTGCCTCGGATTTTGGAAGCGACTCGAAAAACGGAGTCGCCGGGCTCGATCGTGATCACTTGATCGATCTCAGGCATCAGGCGCCAGAAATCCGCCAGCTTCGATCGGGTGAGCACTGTGATTTCAACGTCCGGTCTACCCCACTTGAGCCGTCGCACCGCCGCCGCACTCATCACCGCATCTCCGAGCCAATTGTTGGACCGCACCAAGACACGAAACGATGCAAGGCGACCAAAGTTTTTCGGCAAATAAACGCCTCGTTTGTACTCGCGCAGGAGGAATTTCGGAAAGGGCGTCTTCCACCGTTGATGCAGCCAGAACCAATCGCTCGGCTGTTGGATGATCAACAACTCTAAGGCGCGATTGACGCGATAGGTCAGCTCCTCAACGGATGCGCCTTGCTTCGGCACAAAATCGCCAACGCGCACACGCCACTTTCCGCGACCGACTGTAAAAATTGCCACCGGAAGAAGTTCCGCACCAGTCTTCGTCGCCAAGATCGCCGGCAAAGGGGTCGTGGAAGCCAAGCGATTGAAAAACGGCGTCCAGATACCTTTATCTCCGGCATGCTGATCCACCAGGATTCCCAACACTCCGCCTCCTTTCAAGACGTGTGTGCTTTGTGCAAGTCCATGGTTACGTTCGATCAACTCTAACCCAGTGCTTCCTCGTACGCGGCAAATATGCGCGTCGATAAACCGATTCGACAGCGCGCGGTAAACGGCGGCATGCTTGCCGGTGTGAACCAACCCAACACAGAAGATGAAGAGCTCCCAATTGCCAATGTGATTAATTGCCCAAATCACGCTCTTAGCCCTGCTGATTCGTTCCTTTGCCCGCTCGAGCTCTGAGACGTCAAGATACTTCCGGACTTTTACCCAGGGCTTCTCCACCAGCACTAAGGAACAGAGCAGATTGGCCAAGAGATCCATGAAATGGCGTTGCGCGCAATGTCTCACTTCTTCGCGGGACCAATCAGGAAAAGCTATTTTGATGTTTGTCACCGCCAAGCGTCGGTAACCACTCAGCAACTTATACCCGAGCCAGCCAACGGATTGACCCAGACCAAATACCCAGGACAACGGCAAACACCCAAGCAACCACCCAACCCCGCGGTAGATAAGGTAAATGATATAGTCGTCGACATCAGCGAGCCTCTCCCGGAAATTGCGCATTCGGTCGAGACAATTTCTAGACCGGAAGAAAACGCAACTCAAGACAACAGCATGACACAATGTATTCGCGTCTACGCGAACCGCCTCCGATTTGCCTGTTCTTTCACAAAAGCAAGAAGCAAGCGGGACGCTTTATCCATGCCCATATACAAAGCCCCAGACTTCGATCCGTTCTGCCCTATCCTCTCGGGTGAAACTGCTTATGGATCGATTTCAGGCGACTCTGCTCCACATGCGTGTAGATCTGCGTTGTGGCGATATCCGCGTGCCCAAGTAGTTCTTGAATTACCCGCAGATCCGCTCCATTAGCCAGCAGGTGCGTTGCAAAGGAGTGTCGTAGAAGATGAGGATAAACGTTGATTTCTAAACCGGCTGCTGCGGCAATTTCTTTCAAGATCTGCCAGATCCGTTGGGTGGTAAGCTTTTTGCCGCGCCTGGACAGAAAAACCTCATTCCCGGTCTTAGGACCAACTAAACGAACTCGTTCTCCGGCCAGATATTGTGAGATGGCTCCACAGGCAATCCGGCCGATTGGCACCAACCGCGTCTTAGAACCTTTGCCGATGACGCGAATCAGCCGTTCCTGGAGATTTAAATTCTCCAGCCGGGCACCGGCGACTTCGCTGATTCGCAGTCCAGACGCATAAAACAATTCCAAAATCGCCCGGTCACGCATTGGAAACGCTCGGCCTTGAAGGTTGATTTCCAGCAGATGCTTCACCTGTACCTCATTCAACGTTTCCGGCAAAAACCTGGAAACGCGCGGCAACGGAAGCAGCTCCGCCGGATCCCGATCACTCAGCGAACGCATCTTCAAAAAGCGAAAGAAAATCTTGAGCGCAACCACAACGAGTTTCATCGAACCGGGCGCGAGACCTCTCTTCTTCTCTGTCGTCAGATATTCGATTAATAGAGCTAGCTCGACCTGACGCGGCGAAGACAGCTGCCTCAGTTTTCCCGCCCAATCCGCGAAATTTTCCAGGGATCGCCTAGTCAACAGTTGATAACTTTCAGATGACCCGCGCTCCGTGGCCAGATACAAAATAAAACTTTCGATGGCATCGGCGAAGTCGATATCCACTACGCGCAGAGTCTAGCGTTCATTTCCCAAAATTACATCTGTTTTGTTGCCGTGAGGCCGGCGCCAGGGAGACCGTCCCATCCCCTCACGCCGGTACCCAGCAGGCCCTTTCTTTTAAAACGCCGTCACCATCTCTGCTCATGTCCGAACATTTACCCTTCCTGTCCGGTACCTTCGTGATCTCGGTGCCTTCTCTGCCGATCCTCCCGGTTCGTCGGCCTCACCCTGTTCCGCAAGGCGTGACAAAAAACGGCTTGCGATCCGGCAACTTCATGTCAGCATTTTCTCCCGTTGGTTACCTTGCGGGCATAGCTTAATGGTAAAGCTCCAGCCTTCCAAGCTGGCTATGCGAGTTCGATTCTCGTTGCCCGCTTTAATCCCATTTTTCGTGAGCCGCCTTCCGTCACACCAGAATCATCATTGCTGTCTTTGCTACCCGGTTGGATCAGATGTTGCCTCGAATTTATAACCGAGCGCCGCCCTAATCAGGCCAAAAAACACCATTGCCCGAAACATCCGGCCATCATATCAGATGGTTTCGCTAGAGGCCAACTACCTGTTGGCCGGTTTCGATCAAAAAGTGGCTCATGAACACCTCTATTCCTTTGATTCTGACTACAATCGTGACGTTATCGACGATTATCTATACGATTTACTCCGCTCAATTGTGGCGAACCACTCGAGCAGCGGCCGAGATTTCCCGGCAAGCTGCCCTCAGTAACCTCTGGTCCGAACTCAATCGGTATCTTGAGATCTTACGGCACCAAGAGGCTCCCGAACTCGCCTTTCTGGAGAAAGTATCAAATTTGATCTTGGAATACATGATCGCCGATCTGCTAACTCGCGGCAGAGCAAAGAACGACCCGAACTTCGAAGAATTTCACGACAGGGTTT
>JAFAQT010000309.1 GCA_019246215.1 Verrucomicrobiota bacterium | reverse complement strand
TCGGAGGATTACCGGCGAGCCACGTTGCCACCGTTCTTCTCGAAGCTCCGACGAGCCGAGTGAAAGTATCCATCGTTATATTTACTTCACGGCAGAACTCCCGGATTGCGTCCGGCCTTCGCACCTTACCGTTTCCGCTGGAAATATCCCAAAAGCTGTGGCGAAGCTCCTCGAGCCGGCCTTTGAAGCGCGCCATCTCCTTCTCAGTCCGTTCCAGCTGCTGAGTGATGCTATTCTTTCGATGGACCGCATTTGCCATGAATCAAGAAGCGGACCGGCTGTTCGATCACCCTGACCTTGACGATTTGAACGATTTGAGCCGGCGCTCCAGTTCTGATCTGATGTCGCTCAACTTTTTTCTGCGTTCCAGTTCGGCCTTCAGACTGGCGGGGCTTAGGACTGGCTCCCATCTCGTCATCGACTCGCGTACTCCTTTCGCGAGTGGTGGATCGGTCCTATTGATCAATATTGGGTGTTGCTTGCTCATTTCTCGGGCCTGTTATCGCAGACACTCACGCCTCGTTGCCGGGGGAGCTAGTCGCACAAGGCGACCAATAGAAGAAGACATCGGGTTCAGCTCGCCAGCTGCGCGGCATATCGTCGGGCCCGACCGAGCGCGGGTCAATAGACATCAGCGCGAATATACGTTTGGCGAACTTGCTGCTGACCTGCCTGCGCGTGCGAACCATACTCAGATAGGCTGGAAAGAGCGTCGTCGGAAAGCTGATGTCTGGACCGAGCCGTTTCTGTCGCTTTGCGTGTTCCTCGGGATGTCTTCTGCCCTTATCTCCAACAGCATTTTATTCCGCTTGTCACGCGGGAGAATTGCGTTGCTGTAGCCAGACCCGCCGAGACACTGTGATCACGGCGGTGAGGATGTCGAGATCGCGTCAGTAGTATAGCTCGGTGCCGGCCCCTGCAGCAGTTCCGTCGTAACCGCCATCGAAGAAAACGTCGCCGGACCAAAAATTGTTGCAAAGGACGTGTCTGCGGCATCGCGCCCTGTGCTAATGCGAATAAATCCGGTCTGAGGGGCGAGGCGTGTTGGATCGAATATGTACCATTCTCCGCCCAGATAAGCCTCAAAGTAGGCGTGAAAATCCGGCGGCTGCAAAGCATACGCATAGCCGGCTACAAACCGTGCCGGAATCAGGACTGCGCGACAAAACGCTATAGCCAGATGCGCAAAGTCGCGACAAACGCCGGCGCGCTCGGTTGCGGTATCGTACGCGGAGGTAAGCGGATTCGTGCTTCCTCGCAGGTATTCCACGTTGTCGTGAATCCAGTTGCAGATCGCCGTCACTCGCGAAAAGCCGTGTTGCAGTTTTCCGAACTCGTGTTGCGCTAGTCGCACGAGCATGTCCGACTCGCAGTATCGACTGGGATAAAGGTATGGAATGACCTGGGATGGTATTCCGGACGGCACGGTTTCGGGGACATGGTCCCCTTTTTGCAGGTGGTGGTTCAACTCAACCGTCGCTTGATAGGACACTCGAAGTGGTCCTGGGCCGGAGGAAAAACGATGATGCCTTTTTTCCTCAAGCTTGGATAAAGACTCCTGAACCTGGTAAACTGGTGCGGTCTCGAATTGCTCACTCAGGACCCGTTGAAGCGAATTAGTCACCACACCGATGTTGAAAATAAATGCGCTCGGCCCGGCAACCTCGTAAGTGAGGTTGCAGCCCACACGAAAGATTGTTCCATTCATTATATTTCCTCCCGTATGCCGTGTTTCTGACAAAATTCCCATCCGCGGCGGCGATCTTCGTTCCTTACCGCGGGATTGCAATGGCATTCCAAAGGTCGCCGCCCACCGTTGTCCCTTTTCGCAGCTACTTGCGGGCCGCGCGAGATTGGTGCCGGCGTTTTCTACTGCTATCGCACTTGGTCGGCACTAAATCGCTGCGGTGGGTTTGCTATCGATTCTTGCGCCGTGACCAACTCTATTTCTCTCGCGCCCCTGTCTGCTGTGGCTGCGAGCACAGCAAAGACCGCTGCCGTGGTCAGTTCAAGAGCGATCTGTATTGATCCGGATTTGTGCCAATGCGCAAAGAAGAGAGCAGCCGTCATATCGCCGGCACCGTTGACATTCACCGGCAGCAAGGGTGTTTCAACCAGAAACCCACCTTCTGAGTCCACCGCCAGCATCTCGATTCGATCCCCAGCAGCGTCGCGACGGCGCAAACTCGTGACGAGCACCACTCTTGGACCCTCGGCCATGACTTGGTCCACCGAAGCAAGGGCCGACCCGAGATCCGTCACTTTGCGATTCGCCAGATATTCGAGCTCAAACTGGTTCGGCGTGATGATCGTCGCTTCCGGCACGACGCGGTCCCGCATGAACTCTGGAAGGCCCGGACGCACGAAAAAACCTCGGCCAACATCGCCCATTACCGGATCGCAGCAGTAGATGGCGTCAGGGTTGGCTCTCTTTACACGCTTGAACCCGTCTAGGATCACTCCCCCGATCGAGGCGTCGCCCATGTACCCGCTGAGGACACCATCACATTCGTGGAGAACGCCTCGTTCCTCGATTCCCAAGATTACTTCTGCAATCGTTTCTGCAGGTAAAAATATCCCTCGCCAGGCTCCATATCCCGTGTGATTCGAAAAGTGCACCGTATTCACCGGCCAGACCTCGACCCCGATTCTTTGCAGGGGAAAAACCGCGGCACTATTTCCAACGTGCCCATAGGCGACGCTGGACTGAATGGACAAAATTGTCATGGCAAAGGGATAGCATTTAGCCCAAAAATCTCACGAGCCCAAGCGCTGGGGAGATGTCCGCGCGATAGAACCGCTTAGAACCAGCCGGAGCTGCCCGTCGTCTCCTAAATCCTTGGAGTTTAAACCCGATCAGATTCGACATTTGTCGTTTCGCCGCGGATGGTCAGAATCGTGAGCATCAACCCTTCTCCACCTTCGATACCGTTGCGCACCCTTGGGACTTCCGGACCGCTTGTGTCTGCCATCGGCTTGGGATGTATGGGCATGTCCGATTTTTATGGGCCGGCCAATGAAACCGAAAGCGTCGCGACCATCCGCGCCGCGATGGATGCCGGGATCACTCTTCTCGATACCGGCGATTTCTACGGTATGGGCCATAACGAAATGCTGTTATCCCAGGTCCTGAAAACGCGACGAAACGAGGCGTTTGTCTGCGTAAAATTCGGAGCGGTCCGCACCCCGGACGGAGCCTTTGTCGGGCTCGACTTGAGACCTGCGGCGGTCAAGAATTTTCTGGCTTATTCGCTCAAACGTTTAGGGACCGATTACATCGACCTCTACCAACCGTGCCGTGTTGATCCGGCTGTCCCGATCGCGGACACGATTGGCGCGATGGCGGAAATGAAAGAACGCGGCTATATTCGGTACCTGGGGCTCTCGGAAGCGGGACCGGAAACAATCCGGCGCGCGCAAGCGGTCCATCCCATCGCTGCACTACAGATCGAGTATGCAGTCGTAACCCGTTCCCTAGAAGACACCATCCTTCCTGTAACACGCGAACTCGGGATCAGCATTACCGCGTACGGTGTCCTTTCGCGCGGGCTGCTGAGTGCCACACCCAAAACGCCGGATATTTCCAAAGGTGATTTCCGCGGCATGTATCCCCGGTTCAAACCGGACAATATTCGCCGGAACCAGGAATTGACCGACGCGCTGCGGGGGATCGCGAACCGGAAGAACTGCAGCTTGCCGCAGCTTGCGCTGGCTTGGGTTCTCTCCCGCGGACCCGACATCATCCCGTTGATCGGCGCTCGCACGGCTGAACGCCTGAATGAGGCGCTCGGAAGTTTAAATGTGAGCTTATCTTCCGACGATTTGGCCGAGATCGATCGAGTCGCTCCACCAGGAGCGATAGCGGGTGAACGCTATCCAGAAGAACAGATGGCGTGGCTAGATAGCGAACGCTCCTCCAACCGAGGACCCATACGTTGAACCCCCGAGTCAGATGAAGGCGGCAGCAGTTCTGGCAAACGGCGGCGCCAAACGCTTAACCCCTTTGCACTTGGATTCCCGCAGCCTATCATTTACCAACGAAGACTCCATGAACCAATCGCTGACCGGGAAAATCGCCATTGTAACGGGCGCGAGCTCGGGCATTGGCCGCGCTGTCGCCTACGAGTTCGCCAGACACGGGGTCAAACAGGTCTTAACCGCTCGTTCAAAAGAAAGGCTTCTTGCCCTGGCCGAAGACCTTGATTCGGAGGTTCTCGTCGTGCCGGCGGACATGACCAGCCCGAAAGATATCCGTTTGATCGTGGACCGCGGGATCGCTGAGTTCGGCCAAATCGATATCCTGCTGGCGAACGCCGGGATCTATATTTCCGGGGATGTGATCGACGGCGAACCCGACGCCTGGGACCAACTCATCAGCACCAACGTGACCGGCGTTTTCCGACTGGTGCACGCTGTTTTGCCTCATCTCGCGGCGCAACGCAGCGGTGACATTCTCGTGACCAGCTCTATATCGGGCCATCAGGCGATCCACTGGGAGCCGATCTACAGCGCTTCCAAGCACGCGGTCCAATCGTTTGTCCACGGTTTGCGCCGCCAACTGTTGACAAGTGGGATCAGAGTTGGCGCCGTGGCCCCGGGAATGGTTCTGAACGAACTCTGGGGTGCGATCGACCCGGTGGAGATAGATAAAAAGATCGGGCAAGGGGCCGGCCTGCGCTCCGAGGACGTGGCAGAAGCCATCGTCTTTATGTTGACCCGTCCCCGAAATGTGACGATTCGAGATCTGGTGATGCTGCCGCGCACGCAAGATCTGTGACTTGTCAATCGCGGAGCCGGCTCCGGGAGACAGTGCTTGATGTCCATTTCGCCCGTTTACCCCAAAGAAATTTCGCGAATCGAGTTGCGCGTTTCCAAAACCGAGCCAGTTTACTTTTTCGATAAAGCGCGGGGTGGAGCAGCCTGGTAGCTCGTCAGGCTCATAACCTGAAGGTCGTAGGTTCAAATCCTACCCCCGCAACCACTCTTAAATAGCTGAGTGAGTGAGTGTTAGGCCAACAAGGTGACCTCCCCAGGAAGGTCGGATTGTGCAAGCAAATGCAGCCAAATACCTCCGAAATGAACCTTTTCTGGCATGAGTTATGGCTGGAATTAAAAAAGCTGAGTGCTGCTTCGCAATCCTGCCCAGCCGAGAACGTGGTGCCAATGGCGAAGACGTTGTGACCTTTGCTTAATCAGTACGCCAGCGTCACAAAACGAGCTTGTCCCCATATTGCGGAGTCGGCGGCGAGGAAGAGAAAGGCATCCAGGCAACAAATTGATCATCCCAAACTACGGCGAGCGTTACCATAACGGTGAAAGAATCAGCACTGGCTTCGTGGAATCGGCAGTCAACCAAGTGATAAGTAAGCGCATGGCCAAGAAGCAGCAGATGCAGTGGACGCAACGCGGAGCGCACTTGTTGCTGCAGGTTCGTACTCGCGTCCTCACGAAGAATGGGAGGACGTATTCCGGCGTTGGTATCCTGATTTTCGTCAACAACAATCAATGAAAGCTGCCGCGTGACCCCCTGTAATCTCCCGCTCTCGTTCATCACTCAGCCGACCGAGAATCTTTCGTTAGGAGCATATATCAAGGGTTTCGGCGCTTGATTCGGCCTGCATAACGAGCGCCGACTTGCTTAATATCAAGCCGACCCACCAGAACGCATGTAATGTCAACAATGGGGACCATGCAGGGACTCCGGAAAATCCGTCGTTCAGGCAGTGTGTTACCGGT
>JAFAQT010000244.1 GCA_019246215.1 Verrucomicrobiota bacterium | reverse complement strand
GCATAGGGAATTGTCATTCCCGCAGCGCCCTTGCCAAGCTTTAGTTGCAGGGGACCCCAAGGTGGGCTTTTGGTCCATGCCGCCTCACAGGTTGCCTTGCGAGCCGAATATGCCATGCTGAATTCCTCCCGAGGAGCTCGAAGAGATCATCAAACGGAAGCATATTCTCAAGACAGAGTGAAACGCGTTCGGTACTGGGTAGAGTGGGTCCTCGTAAGTTTCTTTGGCCGCCTTGTTCAGACTTTGCCATTCGCGGCCGCCCAAAAGATCGGGGACATTGCTGGATCCCTGGTCTTCTGGGGCGATGTGAAGGGACGTAAGGTCGCCATGGCTAATCTAGAGGTTGCCTTTGGCTCGGCGCTTAGTCTCAATCAGAGGCGTCGTGTCGCTCAACGATCCCTCCAGGTCTTTGGCAGGAACTTTCTCGAGTTATTCTGGACAGGCCGATTGACAAACTCGAACGTTGACCAATTCATTTCTTTCGAAGATCCGCAAAGGCTTCGTGAGCTCGTCGAATCCGACGTTCCTTTCATCGCAATTACTCCGCATTTCGGGAGCGTGGAATTAGCCGGCACCCTTATCGGGCTTAAAGGAAGGCCGCTTACCATCATTTCCCAACCGTTCAAAAATCAGCGCTTGACTCCGGTCTTCCGAGAATTGCGCGAAGCTACCGGTCACAAAATCATTGTTCCCGATAATGCCGTCGTACACCTGCTAAGGGCGCTCCGCAGCGGGAAAGCGATTTTTCTTTTCACTGACCTGACACTCAAGCTCAGAGACTCCGCAGTTATTATTGATGCGTTCGGCCTCAAAATGCGGGTGACTCAAATACATGCTTTCCTGCATCAGCGAACCGGATTTCCTATTGTCCCGTGGGTGACTCTGCCGCGGGGTGATGGCAGCTACGTGGTCCGTATTTTGCCGTGGCTGCGGTTCCCCTCCGACACTTCGTACCAAGAGATTACGCAAATCTGCTGGAACCAGTTTGAGCCGATCATTCGCGAAAACCCTCATTGCTGGCTCTGGGTCTATAAGCATTGGCGCTATAGGCCCTCCGTCCCGGGACCAAGATATCCGTTCTATGCAAACCGCTCGACACAATTCGATCTGGAAGTTGAAAGCCAGCAAAATCCAGAGAAAGCCAAAATCCTCAGCGAGCAAATACGTGAACACGTTCGGTGGCAAAGACAGCACGAGTGAAACCGAATCGAACCGCAAAATTCTCTTCTCTTACCTGATGGGATCACATCACCAGTTTCCGTCCTTTTGCAGGCTTGACTTTTACTCGTTTGCAAATTTTCACGATGAAGTAGACTAGACGCCTAATTCACCGTCCGCATGAAAAGCTATTACCTTCGAGCCCTATTTGCCGGAACCGCGATTGGATTCGCTCTTCTAACTGGCTGTGGCACCCTTCCGACTGCTCTCACAGGGAAGTACGAAGTGGCTGCATACAAGCCGAAGAATCCGAGCGAGGTTCGAGTGAAAGTGTCGCTGCAGAATCGAATGGTGTATGTGATGGAGGGAAACCGTCCATTGCTGGTCACGCCGACCACGATTGGGAAAGCCGGCGCCACCACGCCGACCGGATCCTTTCATGTTACCGACAAGATTCGGCGGAAGCGATCTGCCACCTATGGATTCTGGGCGAGAGGCAATGACGTTCGGCCAGGGACCAGCGATCATTCCCCGGGCGGCGGTTACCACTATGTTGGCTACCCGATGGCATATTGGGTGGAATTTAAACCAGCTTACGGTTTCCATCAGGGCGCTGTTTGGCCAATCCCCCATTCACACGGATGCCTGCGCCTGCACCCCAACGCAGCACCCAAGTTTTTCGCGCTCGTTCACGTAGGAACTCCGGTCTACATCGCTCAAACCCAGCCCGAAGATAAGACGATCGGAAAAAACGCATCGCGCCCTATGGACTACTCCGCTCCAGACCCACCAGCGACCTACATGGTTTCTGACGCGGTCTTCGCGCCTCCCCAAGGCCCCTTGTTGCTGGACAAATAAAACTCAGTGCACGGCTGAAGATTCGGCTATTCTGTCCCATGTCTGCAGAGTCTACCCCTACTCCTGTCAAACCGAGAAAGATCAATCTCCGAACGCCTGACGTGATGGCGAAGGTGCAGGAGCAGGTCGAGTCGCATTACCGGAGTGTTGTCGTCGAACGCATCCGCGCGAACGGAGGTATCTTAACCGTTCGCGACACGACGCTCCGCTTGGCAAAGCAGTTTGGCTTTTGTTATGGAGTTGAACGGGCAATTGATCTTGCCTACGCGGCGCGGAAGGTTTTTTCCGGTTGCCGCGTGTTCATCCTCGGAGAGATCATTCACAACCCCTTGGTAAATGAACAGATCGCGACCATGGGTATCAAGAATCTGCTCGGCAACGGGCGCGAAGCCGAAATCGACGAACTCACTGCAGAGGATGTCGTGATTGTTCCGGCTTTCGGAACCGATCTGATTACTTTGAAGAAGATTCAGGACCGCGGATGTCAGATTGTCGACACCACCTGCGGCGATGTCATGAGTGTTTGGAAACGCGTTCGCCAGAATGCAGTTGAACAGGTAACATCGATCATCCACGGAAAGGCTGAGCATGAAGAAACCAAGGCGACTGCTTCCCGCGCGCTGGGACTTGGGCGCGGCCATTACCTGATTGTCTTAACCCTGAAAGACACTGATTACGTTTGTGATTACATCCGGCATGGCGGAAACAGAGAGGAATTTTTGGAACGTTTCAAAGATGCCTACTCTCCCGGGTTCGATCCAGACGCCCATCTGGACGCGGTCGGAGTAGCGAATCAGACGACGATGCTTCGCGGCGAAACTGAGGAGGTTCAAAGACGGATCCGAGCGGCGATCTTCGATCGCGACGGCCCGGAACTCGGTTCTAAGAGGTTCCGATTTTTCGACACTATCTGTGGCGCAACCCAGGAACGGCAGGATGCGCTGGACGGGCTGCTGCAAGAAAAGATGGATCTGTTGCTCGTTGTGGGCGGATATAACAGCTCCAATACCTCGCACCTCGCGGAAATGGGGGAAGGCAAACTTCCAACTTATTTCATCCGTAGTGCAAGTAAGCTGGAATCGGCAAACCGCATCACGCACTACAATCTCCATGAAAAAAGAGAAGTAGTGACTGAGAACTGGCTGCCCAGCGGTCGGACCATCGTTGGAATCACGGCCGGCGCATCGTGTCCGAATAATCTTATCGAAGACACGATTCTCCGCGTTTATGAATTGAGAGGTATCCCCTCCAACGAA
Organism: Verrucomicrobiota bacterium; assembly: GCA_019246215.1. Taxonomy (GTDB): domain Bacteria; phylum Verrucomicrobiota; class Verrucomicrobiia; order Chthoniobacterales; family JAFAMB01; genus JAFAMB01. The sequence goes on along the minus strand of JAFAQT010000244.1, from coordinate 11,151 downwards.
GTTCTGGCAGCTTAACGAGCGAACTCTGCGTGGAGTCTTTCCTCTCCGCCTTGCACCACTTTACGGCGGTGCGAATCAGCCGGGTGGCTGCTCATCCGATCGACGCAGCCGTCCTCGCCTGGCTCCCAGTGATCGGAATCATATCGGCATTTCTGGGCATCACCTTCTACATCCCACTTGCAGCGTTTTACTTTCCGGCGGATGTGGCCGTTGTTCCGGGATTGACCGCGATTAGCTGGTTGCGCGGTTTCAAACCGGAAATAGATTTTGCCCAGTTGTGCGACCTGCTCTTTGGTCACCGCAAACGCTTCAGTGCGCATCCTGTCTCGAGTGTTCCGGGAGCCGCATGTCTCGTCCTCGGAATCCTGCTCAAGTACGCTACCCTTCGCCAGTTTTATTTGTTGGAATCAGTTCGACTACTGACTTTCGGAACGCTGGCTAGTTTCATTGCTCCCCTCCTCAGGCCGAGCAACGAACACCGCTGGCCCTTGATTATTGGCCTTGCATGGCTCGTCGCGACCGCTGCGGCCATCTTCATTGGCCCGAAGAGCTTAACCATCCACGACTTCATTCTTGATTTGCGCGGACCGGCCCTCTCATTCGCTTTGGTTTACCTCGCTGTAAGATTGACCTTTTCACTCGTCGAAAAGACAGCTCCGCCAAATGTGGCCTCCTATCCCGCCGAATTGGCCGCTTATCTCTCTTTTCTGATTGTCCGATATCATTTCCTTTAGCAATCATTCGCACCGACGAAACAATCCCGCCCTTAATTAATAAAGGACAGGGAACAAATTAAGGGACAAAGGACAGGGAACAAATTAAGGGACAGGTCAGATATTCAGTCTCGGCCAAGGAGAAGGGAAACAAATTAAGTTAAGGGACAGGTCAGATTTGCCGCCTCGGCCAAAGAGATGACAGGAGATGAATTGGGGACAGGTCGGATATCGCCAGCTCCAATTTAGGGCAACGCGATCCCCAACTACATATCGGAGACGAACCCTTTGCCGGAAGGAACAGCCCTTGATTGAAGGACAAAAGAACGGCTGTTCGGGAGAGATCAGTACATGGTCGACGATGGGATGACGCTATCTGACCTACTACTAAAAAGTAAAGTATCCGCTGGCAATCGGAAGCCCAGCGAAATCCGTGGCCCACCTTTAACTAGCGACTGGCGCAGCAGCACGAGTACTGCTTGCTGCAATTCATTTAACCTGTTGCCCATCAACGCGTCGTCGTTGACGCCTTTTAAGCAGGACAATCCGACCTGTCCCTAGATTCGCTCCCCCTAGATTCGCTCCGTCCCTAGATTCGCTCCCCTGTCCCGAGATTTGCCTCCCTGGATTTGATCCCCGGATTGAGGAAAGACGGCAAATTAATGTCTTTCTGGCTCAACCGTGATCCCCACAGTAAGTTCATTGTGCATGAGCGCCCAGGTCCTGATCGTCGATGGCCACAGCATTATTTTCGCGTGGCCGGAGTTACGAGCGCTACACGGCTACAAATCTGCTTCGGCTCGAGACCGTCTAACTAGGATTCTGACGGAATATCAGGATCTGACCGGAACTAATGTCGTCCTGGTGTTCGACGGCAAAGGCCCCGCAATTACAGAAGAGAATGAACCGGGTGGCATTCAAGTGTTCTATTCAAATACGGGCCATACAGCAGATGATGTCATTGAAAGGCTCGTTGCAAAGTATGGAACACTTTATGCCATAACAGTTGCGACTTCCGACCTTCTCGAACAGCAAACGGCGATTGCGTTCGGCGGCAACTGCATCAGCGCTGAAGCTCTTCAGAAGCTGGTCATCGACGCGCGAAACACTTTCACGCGTGAATTGAAGCGACGAAACGCTCGGTAATTGGCAGCTGAGGACTCTCGACCTGCAGAAAACTCGCGCCTGAGCGCACTGGCGTTCGTGTCCGTTTCACACAGATCAGCCGGCTTTATACATGCGGATTGTTGAATCGAGCTCTTTGAACAAGGCCTCGGCGACTTGCGTTGGCGATTCAAGTGGCGCAAGCAACCCCGAATCAGGCAGGACAACTAAACTGCATTGTTTGGCAACCGTTTGGAGGCGAGATCCCGATTCAAGCGGCGGATTCACCGCATTCTCTCCCCAGATCAACGTCACCGGTTGCGGTAGTTCGGCCAATCTTTTTTCTAGATCGAAATCAAATCGCCCTGACAACCAATGAAAAATCGCTCTCTCCGCCCCGAATTGCTGGGCGCAGTTTGTGAGAACCTCGATTGTCTCGTCGGCGATTTTTTCAGGGTTGACGAACGCGAAGTTCTTCAACCAAGCTCGAATCTGAGTTCTGGCCGAAAGATAGTGCCGATAATACGCTCGTTTTATAAGCGGTGCTCTGGAGAACAGTCTAAATCGCTCCGGCAGACGGCATCGACCGACTGCCACACGCCCCACGGGCATCAAGAGGATCAATCGTTGTACGATCTCCGGGTGCTGCGCGGCTAGGATCGTGGCAAACCCGGCACCGAAGCCGCTGGCTACGATCGAAGCTGGTTCTCCGCCGGATTTTGACCGAATGAATTCGACAAATGCCTGAACATGATCGGTCGCAGACAAAGGGATATCGGGTCGTTCAGACTCTCCGAACCCCAGCATGTCCGGGGCCAATACCTTATGCGTTCCGGTGAAATGCGGATACACCCTTGACCACTCGTACGAAGAGGCGCCCACATACATGCCGTGCAGAAAAACCAAGGGACCGCCTTGTCCTGACTCGTGATAAACCAGCTGTCCGCGAGTAGTGTAAAAGATGCGGGTAGCAAAAATTGCAGGCGAAATCGAGTCCGGAAGCTTTGGTTTGGCGCTCGGCCTGGAAGCGTATCGCAACGTAAGAACAAATGCTCCTAAAAGCCCGGCACCGAGGCTCAACCCACAAATCTGCCGCCCTCGAGCAAGTAGCTTTCCGAACATAGTTGTCGCGCAGCCCTTTAGTCCAGGAGCACCTTGCCAGAACCTCGGACAATTTGGCCAATCACCTTTCCCTTCGTTTGTATCAGGACTTCGGCTGTATGCAACTTCGAGACCACCAGTACCATGCCAATGCCCATATTGAATACTCGGTACATCTCGTGGCGCGAAACCTCGCCACCTCGTTGAATGAGCCGAAATATATGAGGTATTTTCCACGAAGATGTGTCGATCAAAGCATCACACCCAGCCGGGAGGATCCGTGGCAAATTGTCGAATAACCCGCCCCCCGTGATGTGGGCGGCTCCTTTGATTCGTCCGGCGGGGATGGCCGCAATGATGGGATGATAATTCCTGTGCACTCGAAGAAGCTCCTCTCCGAGCGGCTTTGGGAGGCCGTCTACGTTTTGGAGGAGGTCAAGCCGTAATTTTTCCAACAAAACCTTTCGAGCGAGGGTGTACCCATTAGTGTGTAATCCGTTCGACGGTAAGCCGACCATGAGGTCCGAGGGCGCGATCCGGCTTCCATCGATTATCCGAGGCCGATCCACGAGGCCGATAATGCAGCCAGCCAGATCGTACTCCCCTGAATGATACAGGTCCGGAAGTTGTGCTGTCTCTCCTCCTATGAAGGCACATTCTCCTCTTTTGCATGCTTTCGTGAATCCGGAAATCAGTTGATCGAAAACCGATTGGTCCAGACGCTCAGCGCCGATGTAGTCGAGAAAAAAGAGGGGGCGTGCGCCGGTAACCGCTATATCGTTGATGCAATGGTTTACCAGGTCCTGGGCAACCGTCGCATGCCTTCCAAGCGCAACCGCGAGTTTAACCTTCGTTCCAACTCCATCGATGCTGGAGACGAGCACCGGCTCTTTCATTCCCCTGAAATCGGCCCTGTACAGCCCGCCAAACCCCCCAATACATCCCAGCACTTCTGGACCAAACGTGGTGCGCACCTTTTCCTGGAGCCCTTTTTTGACCCGATTACCCAGATCGATGTCGACACCCGCCGAGGCGTACGCCTTCCCCTTCTCAAATTTCCTCATTTCAAGCCGGCAAAAAGCTGAGGATGCGCTGCGGATTCACTCAACGCCCTTGAACGCGCACTGCGACGTTCAATGATGAACTTGTCCAGCTCCCGATCCATTGGGACAGGGTACTGGCCATTAAAACATGCGAGGCAAAATTCGTTCATCGGCAACCCAGTCGCCCGGACCATTCCCTCGATATCCAAATAGCCGATCGAATCGACTTCTAAATATTGGGCCAACTCTTCCGTCTTGAACTGGTTAGCCAACAAGTTTTTAGGATCGGGAAAATCAATGCCGTAATAGCATGCGAATTTGTGGGGTGGGCAACTGATCCGCAGATGTACTTCCTTCGCGCCCGCTTCGCGCAAGTTCACAACGCGCGCTCTTGCGGTTGTTCCGCGGACCACTGAATCGTCAACTACTACCACGCGCTTATCTTTCACCAATTCTTTAATCAGGTTCAGCTTCACACGCACGTTGAAATCGCGGATCAACTGGGTCGGCTGAAGAAAAGTTCTTCCGATATAGTGATTTCGCACGAATGCGGGTTCGTAAGGAATATTCAATTCATGGCTGTAACCGAGCGCCGCATAATTCCCAGAATCTGGAACCGGCACAACGATATCTGCATCGACTGGATGCAACCTGGCAAGTTCAACGCCCATGGCTACGCGCGTCTTGCTCACATTTTTGTCGTTGATGAGACTGTCGGGTCTCGCAAAATAAACGTACTCAAAAATGCAAAAAGCTTTTCGCTCCTCTTTGAACGGCCACTCTGATCTTATGCCGTCATCATTGATGATGACGACTTCTCCAGGTTCGATCTCTCGAATATAATCTGCGTGGACGAGATCCAGCGCACAGGTTTCAGATGCCAGAATGAATGCGTCATCCAGTTTGCCCAGCACCAGCGGCCGAAAGCCAAATGGATCACGCACGCCGATGATTTCTTGTTCTCCCATCAAGACGAAGGAAAATGCACCCTCCACAAGCCGCAAGGCACTCAGCACGTTTTTCCGCCCTGTCGGCCGGGCGAGAAGGTGCAGAATAATCTCGCTATCGACGGTCGTTTGAAAGATCGAGCCGTTCGATTCGAGTTCTTCTCGCAATACTGCCGCGTTCACCAGATTCCCATTGTGTGCAATCGCCAACTGGCCGCGCGCGCAATCGACGACCAAGGGCTGCGCATTTTTCAGCGTGCTTGAACCACTGGTCGAATATCGGACGTGACCAATCGCTCGGGTCCCAATCCGTAGCTGCTGCAAGTCCTTCTCCTGGAATACCTGAGAGACCAAGCCCATGCCACGATGAATATTGAACGGCTCATTGGACCCTGCTGCGGTCACAATCCCGGCACTCTCCTGACCTCGATGCTGCAATGCAAATAATCCGTAGTATGTCAACAGAGCAGAATCCGGATGGCTATAGACGGCAAAGACGCCGCACTCGTCTCTAGGCTTATCGGAATTATTCACGTTTCATTGGGAACTCATGACACGTTCAATCGCAGCATACCATGCTTGGTAAAGTTCAGCTACGTCCCAGCGCAGCGTTTCGCGCTTGCTTGAGATGATCAGATCGGACCCGCCCACTTCACCCACCCGGCCACATTGTATTTCGGTGGCAGCGCACATTGCTTCGATCGCAGTCGTATCTTCCGGTAGGGCAGAAATGATGACTCTGGATTGAGATTCATTAAAAAGGATCTGATCCAGACGGTCCGACCAATTGCCAAAATCCACGCAGGCGCCAATTGTTCGTGCGCCAGAGATGCAGCATTCTGCCAGAGCAACTCCAAAGCCGCCTTCTGAACAATCGTGGGCACTCTTGACCAGCCCTTGGCGAATCAACGCCAGTAGGACGGCCTGAACCCCCAACTCCAGCTCGTAGCTCAATTGAGGAGGCAGAAACTCCTTTCGGCCGTGGATGATCTTCAAATATTGGCTCCCGCCCAGTTCGTGGCCCACGGGACCAATCAGGTAAATTACGTCTGATACATCACGGAAAGATTGTCGGGTTATCCAGCGTTCTTGACCGATTATACCCACCATTCCCACTGTTGGCGTTGGATCGATCGCGCCATTCGGGTTTTGATTATACAAGCTGACATTACCACTCACGACAGGGACGCCGAACCTGAGGCAGGCTTCGGCCAATCCCTCCACCGATTCACGAAGTTGCCAAAAATTATTTGGGTGATAAGGATTTCCAAAGTTCAGGTTGTCCGTCACCGCCAGGGGTTCCGCTCCCGAGCATACCAGATTCCTTGCGGCCTCAGCTACCGCGACTCGGGCTCCTTCACGGGGATTCAATTTGCAGTAAAGACCGTTGCAATCCGTTGTTGCTGCGAGATACTTGTCCGCTTCCCGAACATAGAACACACCTGCATCGGACCCCGGTGGTACAACCGTTCCTGCCCGCACGGTGTGATCATATTGACGATAGACCCAGTTCTTTGAGGCGATCGTCGGGCAACCGAGCAGCCGGATCAAGCTCTCGTGCAGATCGGCCGAAGGGATATCTTCGATGCGAAATTCAGGCGCCGGTGACTCCGCGACTGCCTCACGCTCGTAAATGGGGGCATCATTCGAGAGCTTATACGCGGGAATTTCCACCTCGACGCATCCGTGGCTCAACACGCGCATCATGCCGTCCTCAGTCACTTCACCTACGCAAGCATACGGCAAATCCCACTTATCAAAGATCTCCTTCAACGTCGCTTCCCGACCTCGTTCAACGATGATCAACATTCGTTCCTGCGATTCGCTGAGAAGAATTTCATAGGGCGTCATTCCAGATTCCCTTTGAGGCACCAGCGCCAAATCGATCTCTACGCCAGTACCCCCGCGACTTGCTGTCTCGCAAATCGAGCAGGTCAATCCCGCAGCCCCCATGTCCTGAATGCCGGCCACGCAACCACTTGCCAGAACTTCGAGACACGCTTCCAACAAGAGCTTGCCTTTGAACGGGTCGCCAACTTGAACCGCTGGTCGATCCTGCCTTAACTCCTCCGTTAAATCGCGTGATGCAAAGGCTGCTCCCGCCAAGCCGTCCCGACCCGTTTCCGACCCCACGTAAAACACAGGATTGCCAATACCTTTCGCGGCCCCGCGAGTAATCTGTTCATGGCGGAGAATTCCCAGGCAAAAGACGTTCACCAGAGGGTTTCCTTCGAATGATTCGTCGAAGTAGACCTCGCCACCGATCGTCGGAATACCGATACAGTTTCCATAATGCGAAATTCCGGCCACTACCTCGGAAAAGAGCCGACGGTTATTTTTCGCTGTGGAAGTTGCACCCTCAATTGGACCGAACCGCAGCGAATCTAAGAGGAATACCGGACGCGCACCCATGGTGAATATGTCGCGGATGATCCCTCCAACTCCGGTCGCCGCGCCTTGGAACGGTTCGATAGCGCTTGGATGATTGTGGCTCTCCATCTTAAAGGCGGCAGCCCAACCGTCTCCAATGTCGATCACACCCGCGTTTTCTTCTCCGGCCTTCACCAGAACTCGCGGGCCGGTGGTTGGAAGCTTCTTAAGCTCGAGCCGGGTGTTCTTGTAGGAACAATGTTCGCTCCACATCACTGAGAAAACGCCCAGCTCAGTAAAATTCGGTTGTCGGCCCAGGATGGCCTTGATGCGCTCATACTCTTGGTCAGTTAAGCCGTGGCTGTGGACTAGCTTCTGCGTGATCTCAGTAACCATTCTATCTGGAGATGACAGGTTCCAAGGCTTTGGCCAACGACCCGAAAACTAATTTGCCGTCTTCACTGCCAAGCTGGCGGTCCCACGCACGATCCGGGTGCGGCATCATGCCCACTACATTACGCGCTTCGTTGCATACCCCCGCAATATTGTGCATCGAGCCATTTGGATTGGCCTCTGGAGTCGCATTTCCCCACTCATCGGTGTAACGAAACACGATTTGGCTTTGCGACTCGAGCGCATCAAGGCTTGCTTTATCGGCAAAATAAGCCCCCTCTCCATGCGCAATCGGCATTTTCAGAATCCGTTGTCCTTTCAACTGCGCAGTAAAAGGCGTCTCGCCGGTTTCAACGCGCAACCAGACCGATTTGCAAACAAAACGCAACGATTGATTCCGAATCAACGCTCCTGGCAACAACCCGGCCTCGCACAAAATCTGGAACCCATTGCAGATTCCAATCACCGGCATTCCTTCCTTCGCCGACCGAACGACTGTCCTCGTGATCGGTGAAAAACGCGCGATTGCTCCACAGCGCAAATAGTCGCCATATGAAAATCCACCAGGCAACACGACGGCGTCAAAGCCGTAAAGGGAGGTCTGTTTGTGCCAGACGTATTCAGCTTGGAAGTGGACCCCGTCTGTCAACGCCCGCAAACAGTCTTGGTCGCAGTTTGAGCCAGGGAACTGAACTACTGCAATCTTCATAAGTGTCTTGTCTTTCCTCTTCAATCGGGACGGATCGTGTAATCTTCGATCACCGGGTTCGAGAGAAGATCTCGACACACCTCTTCCAGCTTCGCCGGATCGGGCAGCTCCTCGAATTCCAGCTCCAGGAACTTGCCTACGCGCACGGATTCGACCGTATCTAGACCGAGATCCTTCAATGCATTCCTGACCGCTACCCCCTGAGGATCCAAAACGTTCTGCTTTGGCATCACAACGACGTGCACCTTCATCAGAGCACCCACCATCGAGGGACAACCTTGGTTCGACAAGTCAAATTTGTTGCCCTGTGGTAGAGAGGCCGGACTGGACATGGCATGTTGAATTGATAAACTGCCAAGATATGGCTCTATTGCGGAAATGGCTCGGACTGAGCGTAATCGCATTGTCAGCCTTCTCAGCGCTGGCCGACCAGCCAACGGCCGAAAACAGTATGATCGCGGATGCGGCACTCTCCGCGGCCGAATTGAAAAATGCCGCCTCTTTAGATTCACTCACGGTGCCGACCCCAGGGGAATTTTTTAAAGCAATCGAGAAAGGAGGTAAGCCAAATTGGACTTCCCAATATCGCCCGCCCGTCTCAATCAAATCAACCGACCGAGCCCAGATAGCGCTTAATCTTGGGACGTTGATCGCAGACGGTTATATTGCAGTCGAAGCGCATGATGGTCAGCAGGTCAAAAACGTGGGTAAAGACGTTCTTGCGCTTGCGAAAAAACTCAGCGTTTCTCAGAGCGTCATTTCCCGCAGCGCAAGTATCACGCAGTTTGCTGAAGCGGATGCATGGGATCAATTGAATGAAGAGCTAGAAGCGACCCAGAATGAGGTGAAAAAGGCATTGGAAGAAAATCGCGACACCGATCTGATCACGTTGGTTAGCGTTGGAGGTTGGATTCGCGGAACAGAAGTTGTTACGGGCCTTGTACTCCAAAATTATAATGCGGAAGATGCCAAATTATTGCGGCAGCCGGCGTTAGTCAGCTTTTTGAAGACAAAGTTAACCAATCTTCCCAGCAAAATCCAAAAGGATCCACTTGTGCAAAACGTAAGTCGGGATCTCGATAGCATTGAGAAAATGGTCTCCTTTTCGGCAGATCATGTTCCGAGCGAGGGAGAAGTTAAGGATCTGAATCTAGCGGCCGCAAAGCTAACCAAGGAAATTGGAGCTCCAGCAGAATGATTCGATTCGTTTTAGCTACCCTCGCTGCCAGCCTCGTTCTCGCCCCCATGGGTCTTACGGAGACAGACGACCAAGTCACCGCTCGTAGTGATGCCATAGATCTGGCCGGAGCTTTTCAAAACGACGGATTCAAGATTCGCGATGGTAATTTTCTCGGCCAGATCTCGAAAGACCATTCTCAGATCGTGGCTGTCAATCTTTACAGCGGTAATGCGTATTGGTTTACTGCATCCACCGGACAAAAAGCCAATAAGCTGAAGGTCTCAATTTTCGATGACTCAGGAAAACCGGTCAGCTATATGCCGTACCAATCTGGACCAAGGGCTGCCGCTGGTTTCAGCCCGGACGCGAGTGGCTTATACTATATCAAGGTACGTTTGGAGGAAGGCCAACCCGCCATCTTCTGCTTGATTTACTCCTATAAATGAAATCTTCTGGCCAACTTCATGCCAACAGACGTGTCTAGGGTTACGGAAAAGACTTCAGGACCGACAATTAAACAGTTCTCCGTCTTTCTGCAAAATAAGGTCGGAGCACTGCTGGAAGTAGTGAAGCTCCTAAATGCGAACGACGTCCATGTCCTTGCGCTCAATTCCCAGGATTCGACGGATTCTGCGATCGTCAGGATAATAGCAAGCGATCCGGACGCCGTTGAAAGCCTCTTTGACCTGCACGAAGTTGCGTACAGCATATCCGAGATCTTGGTTGTCGAGATGAAGGAAGTCGCGACGGATCTAAAGCGAATGCTGCAAGGTTTACTGATGGCCGAGGTCAATATTCTGGTCTGTTATCCGATCCTCATCCGGCCGCACGGTAGGTCCGCCATGGCGCTCCACCTGGATGACCAAGAGTGCGCCTGGTCTGTCCTGGCAGGAGAGGGGTTCAGAGTTCTTAGCCAATCCGATCTATCGCGCTAAGAATGGGCAAGCCAAAACCGAGAGCCTGCAAAATGCTTAAGTTTCCAGCCAATCATATCGCACCTTGAATATCCCTCCCGCTCGTGCGTCGGTATAAGTTGGCATGAACAAATATCTCGCTGCTGCTCTAGCCCTTACTAGCGTTTTGGTGGTCGGATGTGAGCAACAGCACCCAGCACCCTCCAGTGGAGAACGCTCAAGCTCTCCTTCTCCGCCTTCCACTCCGGTTGCGTCACCGCTGACCACGCCCGCCGCATCCGCAGTTCCTGCGTCTCAAGCGACCCCGACGGGGACGCCAGAGGCGAACCCGGTACTCGCCCCAACGGCAACCTTGGAGTCCACTCCAACAGCAACTCCTCAGGCCGCTTCAACAGCAACTCCTTCAGCTACCCCGCAGTCGACTCCTTCAGCTACCCCAGGGAGCACTCCTTCAGCTACCCCAGGGAGCACTCCTTCAGCTACCCCTGAGAGCACTCCTTCAGCTACCCCTGAGAGCACTCCTTCAGCTACCCCGCAGTCCACTCCTTCAGCTACCCCAGAGAGCACTCCTTCAGCTACCCCAGAGGCCACTCCTTCAGCTACCCCAGAGAGCACTGCTTCAGCTACCCCAGAGAGCACTGCTTCAGCTACCCCAGAGAGCACTGCTTCAGCTACCC
>JAFAQT010000406.1 GCA_019246215.1 Verrucomicrobiota bacterium | reverse complement strand
TTGACGGACCCGGCTCTGGTTCAGTGGAATCCAGATACCGGACATATTGGGCGTGGAGGGCAGGATTTGCTCGATACCTTGCGGCGATTTCACACCCGTATCCGTCACGTGCATCTGAAGGATGTAGACGCTCACAAAAAGTGGCAGCCTCTGGGTCAAGGCGTTTGTGGGATCCCGGCGGTGCTCACTTTTCTCGAACTGGAGGCAAAGTTCTCAGGTTGGATCGTAGCTGAGGAAGAGTCTGATTCGGCGGCTTCGGCACCGGAGAGGGCCATTGCCGGCAATCGCCAATATCTGAAAGGCATCGGCTACTAGCATGGATCTCGAACTGCTTACGATTGAGCGCGTGACCAAGACGTTCCCTGGCGTTCGCGCCTTACAAGATGTGAGTTTCGATTTGGATCGCGGCGAGATTCACGCGGTGGTCGGCCAAAACGGCGCGGGTAAGTCAACGCTCATGCATATCCTTGCCGGGATCGTCCGTCCAGACAGTGGCCGCATTCTAATGGACGGTCAGGAGGTCGAGATTCCTAATCCTGCTCGGGGGCAGCAACTCGGAATCAGCATCGTGCATCAGGAGCTCAGCGTATTTCCCAGCCGCAGCGTCGCGGAGAACATTTTTGTAGGCCGCCTGCCAAAGAACCGTCTCGGTTTCGTGGACAAGAAGGTGTTGCACACCCAGGCGCAGAAGTTTCTGAACGCACTGGAGGTGCCGCTGGATCCATGGATTCCTGTACGTGATCTGGGTTTTTCTCACCGGCAGCTGATCGAGATCGCGAAAGCCTTGTCTTATGGCGGCAAGTTGCTGATTCTCGACGAGCCGACTTCGGCCCTTACCGAACATGAAACGGCGATACTGCTCAACCAGCTGAGACGGCTAAGGGATAGCGGAATCGGGATCATCTTTGTGAGCCATCGTTTGCGCGAGGTCTTCGCCGTATCGAACCGAATCACTGTGTTGCGTGACGGAGCGGTGGTCGGTACGCAAAATACGGCAGCCCTGGATCCGGACGCAGTCATCACAATGATGGTTCGGCGAACGATTGCTGCGCCGCCGAAACAGAAGGGTGGTGCCGCTGGAAGGCCTCGGCTGCAGATCCGGGGCCTGACGGTGCCGCGCTGCGTGCATGGAGTCGATCTCGAAGTCCGTACCGGAGAGATCGTCGGGTTGACGGGCGTCGCTGGCGCGGGCCACACAGAGGTGGGCCGGGCGCTGGCTGGGGCAATTCCCCATCGCGCCTCAGAGGTCACTCTGGATGGGAAACCGGCGCGTATTCGGACGCTTCGGGACGCGATGCGTTGCGGGATGGTCTACTTGCCTGCCGATCGCCGGACCGAAGGCCTCTTTTTGCGTCTCAGTGTGCTGCAAAACATTGTGGCTGCATCTTTGAGGAAGGTGCGTCGCGGGATCTGGGTTAAGAATCGCAAGGCGAGACGCATGGCCCAAGAATACATCGATTCCCTGGCGATTCGAACTCCATCATTAGACCAGTTCGTTCTTAATCTGAGTGGTGGTAACCAGCAAAAGGTAGTTCTTGCCCGTGGCCTGACAGTTGACGCTCGAATCTTGATCGCCGATGAACCGACCAGGGGCGTTGACGTGGGAGCTAAGGCCGAGGTGCACCAACTCTTGCGGCGGCTTGCTGAAGCGGGGAAGAGCATTCTACTCATCTCCACAGAATTTCCAGAAATTCTCGCCGTCAGTCATCGAATTCTTGTGATGCATGCCGGCCGCGTGGTTGGCGAAGTAAGCGGAGCGGAGGCCACCGAGGAACGTATCATGGCGATGGCTTCAGGGCACGCATGCGAACGAAATTGAGGCCAGAGTAAATGCGCGTGCAAGCTGAGAGGATGACGATTTCGGAAACTCGCTCGGATGGCAGCTCCAAAAAAGGAGCCCGGCTGCTCGTGCAGCAGTTGTTGCGAGTGCGGGAAATGACTCTTCTGTTGCTGGTTGGCGGTTGCGGGATCCTGTTCAGCCTGACGGTTCCTAACTTCGGAAGTCTGGGCAATTTTCTGTCGGTAGCAGATTCATTAGTATTCGATGCGATGATCACGACCGGAATGACCATCGCCCTGGTTTCAGGCGGTTTCGATTTATCGGTCGGCTCGGTTTTCGCTTCCAGTGGAGTCGTTGTGGCAGTGGCGATGGTCGCCGGATTGTCCATGTGGCTTTCCATCGTCATCGCCCTGTTGACGGCAGCAGCTTGGGGATTTCTCAACGGATTTGTTATTACAAAAATCGGGGTGAATCCTCTATTAACCACCCTAGCCACAATGGGCATGGCCCGAGGCTTCGTGTATATCATCACCGAGGGCCGCGTTGTTACCGGATTCCCTGACGAGTTTACGGCACCAGGTCAAGCCGCTCTCGGCCGTGTTTCGGTCTTAGTGGTGATAGCGGCTTTGGTCATCATCGTCGCCGATGTGCTGTTACGCAAATCTGCTTTCCTGCGGCAGTTGTACTACATTGGCAGCAACGAGCGAGCAGCCCGCGTCAGCGGAATTAACGTTGAGCGGGCCCGCATTGGGGTTTACTTAACCACGGCTCTTTTAGCTGGAGCTGCTGGGATTCTTTCAACATCGAAGTTTTCGGCGGCTATCCCTCTGATGGGAACAGGAGCAGAATTGAAAGCGATCGCTGCAGCCGTGATTGGCGGAGCGAGCCTGTATGGAGGTGAGGGAACGGTTTTGGGTGGCGCGTTGGGCTTAATCTTCCTCGCTCTTATTCAATCTGTTCTCGTCCTGCTGAACATATCGGTCTATTGGCAGGGCTTCATTGCAGGGGCAGTCCTGTTGGTAGCGGTTTCTTTAGATGTATTGATTCACCGGAGATCCTAAAGCGTGAACTAGCTAAATTCGGAGACGACTAAGAACGAACAACATTTTTACGCAACGGCGTTTACTAACAAAAGAATAAGGTGGAATTCAACATGAGACAGTTAAAGAGAATGATCTCTGCTACCTTTGTAGCAGGCATATCGATCGCCCTGTTCGGGTTGAGCCTTGCTTCGGCTCAACAAGACCAGGTAGCGTTGCATGGCATCAAACCTCTCCCAAATGAGCGCTATGTGATGGTTACGTTCCTTTCCGGCATCGAGTTCTGGGTGCCTGCGCGCAAAGGGATGGAACATGCAGCGAAACAGTTGGGGGTTCAGGCTAGCTACCAGGGGACCGAAAAATACGATGCTATCGATGAAGCGCGCGTGCTTGATCAAGTTATCGCCAGCCAGCCAACCGGCATTCTAGTTACAGCACAGAACCCGGAAGCCCTGCGGCCCACGATCGATAAGGCGGTCGATGCTGGAATTTCTGTCGTGATGTTCGATTCCGATTCGCCAAAGAGCAAAAGACCTGTGTTCCTGGCCGGAGACAACTACCGAATCGGACAGAAGGCCGGGGAACTAATGGCTCGTCTGCTAAATAACAAGAAGGGCGCCAAGCTGGAGGTCGTGACGACGATTGGGCAGCTAAACATGACTCAGCGCTCTTCTGGCTTTGAGGAAGCGGTCGAGAAACATGGCATGACGGTGGTTCGGACCGTCGAAGAGGGTGGAGGTTATGATGCAACCTACGCTCGCACCAAAGAGGTGCTGCAGGCCGCCCCCGATTTGGATGGTATCTTTGATTGCGGCAGCATGGCTCCCGGCGCTTCAAAGGCGGTTCAGGAGGCAGGGAAAATCGGGACGATCAAAATCATTGGCATGGACCTTGATAACGCGTTGATGGACCTCATTGAGAAAGGGCAGGTGGCAGCGACCTTGGTTCAGGGGGCATGGCACATGGGCTACTGGGGCTTGTGGATGAGTTACGCAGTTGCGCACGGAATGGTTGATGCCGGGATACCTGATTTCAAACAGGCCGGCGCCTCGCCCCTGCCTGCCTACGTGGATACCGGTGTTTACGAAGTGACCAAAGAGAACCTCAAGTTTTTCCGCAACATCAACAAACCGTAACAACGGACTGTCTGGCTGGCGGGGCGAGCTAATTTGGGCTGGCGTTCGAAGAAGCTGGCAGGAAGGTGGGAATGACTACGAATTCTGAATTGCGGGTCGCGCTAGTTGGCACCGGGTTTATGGGGCGGCTGCATAGCATCGCATATGCGATCCTGCCTTCGTTCTTCCCCGAGCTGCCTCCGATACGGCGGCGGGTCGTTGCGGACGTTACGCAGGAGCTCGCCCAGCGGGGTGCCAAGCAGTTCGGCTATGAAGAGTGGGCGGTCGAGTGGGAACAGGTCGTTACGCGGAGTGATGTTGAGATTGTGGATATCACAACGCCGAACGAACTCCACCGGCCAATCGCCGAGCTGGCACTTCAGCATGGTAAACACGTGCTCTGCGAAAAGCCGCTTGCCCTCAGCGCCGAAGAAGCGCGACTGATGAGTCAATGTGCGAAGCGCAGCGGCGCAGTGCATATGGTGGCATTTAACTATCGCAGGTGCCCGGCGGTGTTGGAAGCCAAACGGCTGATCGACAGCGGCGCCCTCGGAAAGATTTTTCATTTCCGCGCCTTGTACTTGCAAGACTGGGCTGTGCCGCCTGACACGCCGTTCACCTGGCGCTTTAGCGCAGATCAATCCGGCTCAGGTGCCCTTGGTGATATCGGGTCTCACGCCCTTGATCTCGCCCTGTATCTTGTGGGTGAGATCGCAAGCGTGGTGGGGCTCACTGAGACATTCGTCCCCGCCAGGGCAGAAGCCGGCTCGACCGGATCACGAGCGGTCGACGTCGATGATTGTGCGGTGGCACTCCTGCGTTTTGCGAACGGTGCGGTCGGAACCCTTGAGGCCAGCCGGTTCAGCTACGGGCGTAAGAATTTTCTTACTTTCGAAATTAGCGGGAGCGACGGTGCTCTGGCCTTTAACTGGGAGCGCAGCAACGAGCTGAAGTTCTATTCAGCGGGAGATCGCAAAGAGCTGCAAGGATTTCGCACCATTATCACTGGTCCCGCCCATCCGTATGGTGAAATTTTCTGGCCGATTCCCGGGTTAGGCACCGCATTCGTCGAAACTCAAGTAATCCAAATAGGGGACTTCGTTCGCGCGATTTCCGAGGGTCGGTCTGCTGACACCTGCTTCGAGCACGGATGGCGCGTACAGGAAGCGATGGAAGCGATTCTGGCTTCGGCTAGGGCTGGGCAATGGAAGGAAGTAGAGCCACGCTTTGCTATTAACGAGAGAGGAGATGTCAGATGAGCGCAAAGATATCCATTGGAAGCTCGGCATTCGCCATTGGCGCCTATGAGCGAAACCCGATTCCATTTGATACGGTGGTTCGGCGGTTGGGAGAGTTGCAATTTGATGGCGTCGAACTCTTTGGTGCAAAGCCATACGGTCACCCTGATGATTTTCCTACAAAAGGCAGTCGACTGGAACTTCGTCGCAAACTTACTGATCTGGGGCTTGAAATATCCAATTATGGGGCGGACCTCTGGGGCTATCCTTTGGGCGCTAGCGATTCCGATGCTCGACAATATGAGGAGGTCTTCCGGCGTAATTTAGAGTTCTGCAGCGATGTCGGATGCGACAGCATTCGCGTTGATACAGTAAGCGAACCTCCGCTACCGAGCGGAGTTTCTTACCACGATGCCTGGGGAAGAGCTGTAACTACGTGGCGGAATTGCTCTCGTTGGGCCGGCGCAGCTGGAATTGCTGTCTATTGGGAGTTTGAACCGGGATTCATGTTTAATAAACCTTCCGAAGTCGCGCGATTGGTGGACGAAGTGGCGGCACCTAATTTCAAGGTCATGTTCGATAGTTGCCATGCTCAAATGGCCGCTGTTCAAGGGGCGCGTCAGGCAAAACCAGCAGAGACGGTGCCCAGCGTGGAAAACCTTATACATGTTCTCGGGAAACGGATCGGAACTGTCCACCTGATCGACTCCGACAATTCATTGCATGACCAAAAAACGAGTACGCATGCTCCCTTTGGCCAAGGCATACTAAACTTTGATACGATCATAGAGGCGTTCAAAGAGGAGGGTTATTCGGGGCCGTGGTGGACGATTGACTTTTGCTTCTGGCCAACAGCCTGGGATCAGCTGGCGGAGGCGAAACATTTTGTCACCGATCTGCTCGAACGCCACGGTTTGCGCTGAACAAAACCGGAAAACGAAAAATTCCCTTATGAAACTTGGAATCTTCTCGGTCCTGTACAATGACAAGCCACTTGAGGAGGTGGCCGCGTACGTTTCCTCCCTGGGCTACGAGGCCGTAGAGCTAGCGGCTTGGAAATCCAGCACTCATCTGGATATCGATCGAACGGTTCAGGATAAGGGTTACAAAAGTGCCCTGATAGAGACCCTGAAGCGCCACAACCTGGAAATCTCCGCAATCTCTAACCATCTGGAAGGGCAGCTTGTGCTCGGGTCCCTCGATGAAACCACAGATGAGTGGGCGCCCTCGCCGAAGCCGGATGAAAAGGTGAAGTACGCCATGGAACGGCTCAAACACACCGCGCAAGCGGCAAACGAGCTGGGCGTCCGCGTCGTTGCCGGGTTCAGCGGGTCGAACGTGTGGGATAAATGGTATTCCTGGCCCCCGGCGAACGAAAAGAAATACGAACAGGCCTGGGAGATTTTTGCGGAACGATTCAATAACATCCTGAACACCTTCGCGACTTACGGAGTCCATTTCGCCATGGAGGTGCACCCGACGGAGATAGCCTACAATATCGAGACCGCGGCACGTGCAGTTGAGGCGCTAGGGAAGCGGAAAGAATTCGGATTTAACTTCGACCCGAGCCACCTGGTGTGGCAGTCGATTGACCCAGTGTTGTTCATTCACGAATTCGGCGACCGGATTTACCACGCGCATGCCAAGGATTCGGAGATCGTGAAGGAGGGAGTAGCCCGGTCCGGTGTTATACCTAATGGCCCGTGGGTTCGGCGTGGCCGAGGTTTCCGGTTCCGGGTGCCGGGATGGGGTGACGTCAATTGGCGCCGGATCATGACGGCGCTCCTTGAAGTTGGCTACGATTTTGTTTTGTCCTACGAACATGAGGACCCCGTCATGTCTCGGGAGGATGGTTGTCGGAAGAACATCGAGTTCCTGCGACCGCTCGTTATCAACGAGCCACTGCGGGAATGGGGCGTCTGGTGGAATAAAGAGAAGGCTGAAGTTAGTACCTGAGAAAAATTCGTTATGAAGTTCGGAGCAAATACACAGATCTGGGTAGCGCCCTTTAAAGCGGAAGATCTCGGTCTCATAGACAAGGTCGCTAAACTCGGGTTTGGCGTGATCGAGTTGGGTGTTTCGTCGGAAAAGCCCCCATTCGAGATTAAGCTGGTACGCGAACGATTGCAGGACGTCGGATTGGAATGCTGTGTCTGTAGTTTTATACCCGCCGATCGCGATATAGCGAGCTCCGATCCGGCGATGCGACGCCGGGGCGTCGAATATCTCAAATCCTTGGTAGCGACGACGGCGGCATTGGGCGGATCTATCCTCTGTGGCCCGCTTTATGCCCAGCTTTTCCGTGCCCGCTACCTCCCGGCAGCAGAACGTCGTAGGGAATGGGAGTGGTCCGTTGCAGGGCTGCAGCAGGTCGCTACGACGGCTGAGAGCGAAGGTGTGACGATCGCCCTGGAGTATCTCAATCGATTCGAGACCGATCTAATCAACCTGGCGGAACAAGCCGTGCTGCTGGCTGAGGATGTTGGCAGCCCCGCAATTGGTGTCCACCTTGATACCTTTCACATGTCTATCGAAGAGAAGGATCAGGGCAAGGCGATCCGGGCGGCCGGCAAGCGTCTGAAGCATTTTCACGCGTGCGAAAACGATCGCGGTATACCCGGCACAGGCCAAGTGGGGTGGAATATAGTACGCGACGCGCTCCGAGATATTGGCTACGACGGTTATGTCGTAATTGAGGGATTTAATCCGGACGTGGTGGATTTGGCCAATGGCGCTCGGATTTGGCGGCCGATGGCACCTAGCCCCGACGACCTCGCGCGTGACGGATTAAAGTTCCTGATAAACCTCTTTCAATAACTCGCGCCCGTGAGAACCGCGCCCCGCGCGGGGAACGCTCCTAAGGAATCGTATGTCTGCTGTTGAGTCAGAGGTCTGGTTCCGTAGTGATGATGCTCGAATTTACGGCACGTTGTGCCGGCCTGAGAGCTCCGATCGCTCACCAGCCGCCGTCCTTGTGCATGGATTTGGCAGTTTCAGGGACGAGCTAACCGGATTCGTTGAGTTGGCAGAGCGCCTTGCCGGGAACGGAATCTCTTCTTTGCGCATGGACATGCGCGGCTGTGGGCGAAGCGGTACACGGGGTTTAATGCATCCAATCTGGGATTGGGTCAATGATGTGTGTCAGGCGGTTTCCTTTTTGGAGACGTCCGCATCGGTCATCCCGGATCGCATTGCTGTGGTGGGTATGAGCATGGGTGGCGGTGTGGTCTGCACGGCGGCAGCCGTTGATGCCCGCCTACGAGTTGTAGTCGCGCTTGCGCCTGTTGCGGATGGAGAGTGGTGGTTCAGGCACCTTTGGACTACATCGCGCGGCGAAGAAGGTTGGCAAATGTTTCGGGAAAAGGTTGCAGCTGACCGACGCTCCCGGGCGCACGGCAAGCGGCCGGTTTCGCTGCCGGTTCTGGATGCGATGGCGTACGCGCCAGAGGATCGGGCTGCATTTCTCGAGATGACCGAGAAATACCCGGCTTTTCTTCGCCGAATAAGGCTCAGTGCGGTGGATAGTGCGATGCGTGTCCGGGCCGTGCCACTTGCGCCTTTGATTGCCCCTCGGCCTCTGCTCATCGTGCATAGCCGGGCGGATACGTCGGTGCCTGTGCAACAGGCAGAAGCCCTTTATGCCGCTGCTGGCGATCCGCGGCTTCTGGTTCTGTTAGATGATTCTCCCCACTGTTTTTGGATTGGGAACGAATCACGAAGGGTCCAAGAAGAGACTGTCAATTGGTTAAAAAAATATTTGTAGTACGAATCGCGTAGTAAGCTGACGGTTCGCTTCCCGAGGTCGGCAGAGGAAGCGAAAGCTATTTTCCAAAACACTATCTCAGTTGACAGCTTTTGCTTTCCGGTGGGGTTCACTGCAGAGGGCGGTATGCTGGTATCCCTCGGTCGATTCTCCAGGAACGATTTCGGGACGCAGGATAATTTCCCGATGTTTCTCCACAGGACTTCCTCTCAGCTTCTCCAGAAGTAGTTGGGTGGCAATAGTCCCGAAATTATATGCCGGTTGAATGGCAGCAGTCACTGTCGGTTTGATCAGATCCATCACCGCAATTTTGTCGAAGCAGGCCAACGCAAAATCGGCCGGGACATCCATGCCGCGCTTGCGGACGGCTCTGAGAAACCCAATCGCGAGCGTATTGTTGCAAGCAAGCACTGCTGTGGGCACACATGCCAATCCTAAGAATTTAGTGAGCGCCGGATCCGCTGCGATGCCGGATTCGAAACTCTCGCCCGGGAAAACGAGCTCGGGATCGAACTTTATGCAGCTTTGCTGCAAACCAAGCTGGTATCCTGTCAGGCGCTCCCGTGCTGTGGAAATTTGGTTGGGACCGCTGATAAAGCCAATCCGACTGTGGCCACGAGATAATAGCAAGCGGACGAGTTCGGCTGATCCGTTAACGTTGTCGCCGGCCACGTAATCACCAACGTAACCCCTGGGTTTGCGATCGATTAAGACGAATGGGCACCCTTTATCTGCTAGCAGTGCGATGTTTCGCTTAGCTTTGTCACCGGATGGCATCAGCAAGAAACCGTCCACTTTGAGAGACAAGAGCGAGCGAAAGTAACCCTCCTCCTTTTGTGGGTCATCGTCGTGATTGCAAATGATCAGCACGTAATCATTGTTCTGGGCGGTGTCCTCGACACCGCGAGCGACGCCGGTGCAGAAAGGATTGACGATATCGGGCATCACCAGGGCTAAGATTCGTGCCCCGTTACGGGAAACTACGCTTTGAGCGAGTCGATTGGGAACGTAATCTAATTTCTGAATAGCTAGCTCGACGCGGCCCCTGGTTTCGGCTTTGACCGGAGCAGACTTATTCAAGACGCGGGACACTGTCATGGGAGACACTCCAGCTAGTCGCGCGACGTCATGAATTGTGGCCATAAGACAAAAATCGTTCTGTTAACGATATCAGAGCCGCTCGAAATGGCTACCGGGAAAAGCAGTCACCAAGCTAGCGGCTAATGAAGTTGCGAAAGTAGTCCCAACCGGCGATGGCTAACAAGATCAAGGCTTGAGCACAAAGTTTCTGCAGATAGAAGAGCATTTGTGTGCTTCCTGCTCGGAAAGGACTTGCAATATTCTGAGCACAATGTTAAACGATGATAACGATATCATAAACGGCTGCAGTCGAGTTTTATATACTCGAGATCCCCCAGGAGTTCCATCAAGCCGAAATTTTTCAGAAAAGGAGAGCAAGCGATGGATAAAAAATCCAAGAGATTCTTTGTGCAAGCGGTTACCCTCTCTGCGGTACCGCTCTTAACCAGTCTTTGGCTCGGTGCGCAGACGGCCAGGGCCGACAGTTTCGAGTTGGCTATGGTAATCAAGGAGACTACAAATCCGTACTATAATGCTACTCTTGCCGGCGCTCGCATCGCGGCTGGGGAGATCGGAGGAACCGCCAATAACTACGGTCCGACACAATCGAGTGGAAAGGCGCAGGTCGATATCATCAATAATTTGGCTGACCGCCATGTCCCAGCGATCGCGGTCGCCCCGAGCGATCCCGATGCAGTAGTGCCTGCCATGAAGCGAGCCCAAAAACTCGGCGCCAAAGTTATTACGTTCGACGCGGATTCGGCTCCGGAAGGGCGTCCTTTTTTTGTCAATCAGGCCACGACGGATTCGGTTGGCAGCTTCGGCGCCCAACTACTAGCCGCTGCCATGGAGAACAAAGGGAAGGTGGCCATCGTGTCGGCCCAGCCGACAGCTGCGAATCAGAATGCCTGGATAGCAGCGTTTCGGGAGGAGATCAAGAAATATAAGGACATCGAAATTGTAGACGAGGTTTACGGATACGATAACGAACAAAAGGCGTTCGACGCGACTGTTGCACTGGTTACAAAGTATCCTGATCTGGCTGGGATCTATGCACCGACTTGTCCTGGGCTCCCGGCGGTCGCACGGGCACTCGAGTCCCTGAACAAAGGCAAAGGTGTAATCAAAGTAGCCGGCATGTGCGTCCCGAGTATTACTGCCAAGTACATGCTCGATGGCACAATCCAGGGATTCTACCTGTGGGATCCCATTAAACTCGGTTATGTGACGTACTATGCGGCAAAGTATTTCGCCGAGGGCAAGATCCAGGGAAAGGTCGGCGACTCGTTCACGATCACGAACGGCAAGTGGCCGGGCAAATATGAGATCAGCCCCAGCGGTGACATCGTCACTGGAGGACCGCTCCAATATACCGAAGGGAACTACAAGGAGCACAACTACTAGTTGGCTGCTAAAATCGGAGGCAGCGGTGCAGTCCGCCAGCCGGAGCCTCGCGTATATAGTGACGTGAAACCGGAACCACCAGGTGCCCAGGGACGTGACTTGGGCACCGAACATACCGACACGAAGCTGGGGTGGAGTTCGCTGCCTCCAGCGATCGAACTTCGCGGAATCACGAAACGCTTTGGGTCTGTCGAGGTTCTGAGCGACGTTGATCTCAGCCTTCGCGCGGGGCGCGTTCATTCTCTGGCAGGCGAGAACGGGGCTGGCAAGAGCACACTCGTAAAGATTCTTGGTGGGATCCATCAGCCGGACAGCGGCCGGATCTTGAGGGATGGCATTGATATTGCGATCCTCGGTGCTGCCGACGCGCGACGCCAGGGCATCGCCATCATTCATCAGCACCCAGCGGTTTTCCCTGATCTGTCTGTGGCGGAAAACGTTTTTGTAGGGCGGCAACCGCAACGGATGGGTCGGATCGACTGGGCCGCAATGACTGACAGAGCGCAGGAGCTGCTATCAAGTCTCCAGATGGAGATCGACCCGCGTCTGCCGGTAAAGATGCTGAGTATCGCCGAGCGTCAGGCAATCGAAATCGCCAAAGCGCTATCGATTGATGCGCGCGTGCTCGTCATGGACGAACCCACGTCGGCCATCTCCAGCCGCGAGGTAGACCGCCTCTTTGAGATTGTTGAGCGGCTCAAAAAGCAAGGCGTGGCCATGCTTTTCATCAGCCACTTTATCCACGAGGTCCTGGGGTGGGGCGATGAGGTTACAATTCTGCGCTCTGGCAAGCGCATCATCGCAGCTCCCACCGCCGATCTGACTCCGGAACAAACCGTTCGTTACATGATTGGCACTGAACCGGGGGCCTTCTTCCCGAAAGAAGACACGCAGATCGGCCAGTCGGTTCTCAGCGTACGGGGGCTTTCTGGTGCAGGCTTTGTCGAGGACGTCAGTTTCGACGTGCGAGCGGGCGAGATTCTGGGCTTCTTCGGCCTCGTTGGCGCTGGCCGCTCGGAGATTGCCCAGATGCTTTTTGGAATCACGCGCCCTGAGCAGGGCGAGATCGGAGTAAACGGCCACCTTGTCCGACCTCGTTCGCCCAAGCATGCGATGCAGCTCGGAATCTCGTTGCTGCCCGAAGACCGCCACCAGCAAGGACTTGTACTTCCGTTTCCGATTCGCGCGAACGAGACCCTCCCGATCCTCCGCCAGCTGGCTGACAAACTTGGCCTCGTCGACCGCGTGAGGGAAGCCCACATCGCTCGGGAGTTCGCGGCTCGGATGCGAGTGGTCGCAACCGGGGTCGAGCAGCCGACCAACACTGTCTCTGGCGGAAACCAGCAGAAGGTACTGTTAGCGAAATGGCTGATTCCATCTCCACGGATCCTCATCCTCGACCAGCCGACCAGAGGCATTGATGTCGGAGCAAAGGCAGAGATTCATCATATCATTTCCGGCTTGGCAGGCCAGGGAATGGCCATTGTCCTTATCAGCGACGACGCGCGGGAGGTGATCGGGATGGCCGACCGGATCATCGTGTTTCGCGGTGGCCGTTTTGCCGCGGAATTCGTCCGATCTTCGTTTGATCGTGAGGCAATACTCCTAGCTGCTGCGCACCTGGCGCGGGAACACGACACCTCTGAACCTATGCGAGGTCAATTGTCCCGGTCCCGCAAAACGCTGAGGGCGTTTCCGTCTATTAGCTTGTTCATGGGAGGGCTGCTGCGTGTCCGTGAATTCGGCCTCATTCTGGCCCTCCTGATCATCTGTGCTGCAGTGACGATGCGGGAGCGGCGCTTTCTGCAGCCGGCAAACCTCGAACAGGTCGCTCTATCGGCCACCCTCGTATGCATGGTTGCTCTCGGCGAAGCCCTCGTCATTATTGCCAAACAGATCGATCTTTCAGTTGGTGCCATGGTCGCCATGAGCGCGTTCGTCTCCGCCGCATGGCTGGAGCGTCATCCTGATGGATGGATCCTCTCTGTGCTCCTCATCGGATGTGCGGTTGGAAGTGCGCTCGGCGTCGTGAACGCGGTGCTAGTAGCCCTCTTTCGGATCCCTGCGATCGTCGCCACCCTTGGAACGCTTGCGATCTACCGCGGCGGGGTGATCGTTCTCGCCGGCGGCCGCCAGATTTCTGCAACAGTGTTGCCGGAAAGTTATGGAGAGATCGCCCGAGCTCACCTCGCGGGGGTGCCGCTGCTCGTCTGGCTCGCCATCCTTCTCACGGTCGGCTTCGGATTGGCGGCGCGTTTCACGCGGACTGGGCGAAACCTGTATGCCCTTGGCAGTAACCAGGAGAGCGCGCGCTTTGCCGGCATCGATGAGCGGCGGCATCTTGCGTTGGTATTCATTTTATCCGGCCTCTTGTGCGGGTTCGTAGGTGTTCTCTGGGGGGCTCGATTCGGAACGGTGGATGCGGTGATTGCGCCGGATCTGCATCTGCAAGCGATTTCGGCTGTGGTCGTAGGCGGGGTAAGCATCTTCGGAGGCAGCGGCACGGTGTATGGCGCGGCTCTTGGTGCGGTGATCTTCGCCGTGCTGCAGAACGGTGTTCAACTCCTGGGGATCAACCAGTTCTGGCTCGAAGCCGTCATCGGTTGTGCGATCCTTATTACCGTAATCTTTTACAGTCATTTGGCGAGGCGAGCCGAGCAGGTCGAGCGCGGGTCTCGACGGATTCAGCCAGTACTTCGGAACCTCTTATGACGACCATAGGCCGGTCAATGGATTGGTTACGGGGTTCACTCGCGCGCTGGGAAGTATTCCTCCTTTTTGTGCTAGTCGCGACTTTTGCCTGCGGAGCTCAAGTTTCCCAATATTTTCTGAGATCCTCGAACATTTCGATTGCGCTGGCAGGTATGACGCCTGCGGCGATCGTTGCCTTGCCTATGACGCTGATCATTGTGACTGGGGAGATAGATATCTCAGTTGGGTCTATAGTCGGGCTCTGCGCAACATCGATGGCCGTTTGCCTTGAGCACGGGCTCCCCGTCGGAGGGGCTATTTTCTCAGGCATTCTCGTAGGAATGCTTGCGGGATTCATCAATGGAATCATCGTCGCGTACGGGGCACTCCCTTCCCTTGTCGTTACGATTGGCACGCTCGCATTGTATCGGGGGGTCGCGCAGATAATCCTTCAGGAACGCGGTGTGAGCGGCTTTCCGGAATGGTACCAAAATATTGGATTTGGAACAATCGACGGCACGCCGATTCCCTGGAGCTCAATCATTTTTGTTCTGTTCTTTACTGGGTTCGCGGTGTTTCTGCACCGAACCCATTGGGGGCGCGCCCTGTACGCAATCGGCAACAATCGTGAGGCCACGCGGTTCTCGGGAATTAATGTTAAACGGACTATTCTCTGCCTCTTTGTTGCCTCTGGAGCGATGTCTTCTCTAGCGGCGATCGTTCTAACCGCCTATCTAGCAAGTGCGCGTTCAGACACCGCCATCGGGCTCGAACTCCCCGTGATAACCGCGGTTGTCCTCGGGGGTGTAAACATCTTTGGAGGAAGCGGCACCATGGCTGGCGTGCTGATCGCGCTTCTGGTACTTGCTTTTGTTCAGAACGCGTTGGGGCTCGCCGGGGTCACGCCGGAAGGCCAACAAATAGTCACTGGGGCTGTATTGATAGTGACACTTATCGTCTTCGGAGCCTCTGAAATTATTCGTAAGCCAAGGGCGACTCTGTGGCGCGCCCGGGCGCCTGGACCAGCCAGAGACTAACGATGTTATGTCTGCTATGAAACCGAAAATTCGGCTAGCTGTCCTCGGTGCTGGCCGAATTGCTCAGGTGCATCTACAGGGGTATCACCGAATCCGAGAGAAGGTCGATGTGTGCGCTGTCGTCGACGTATGCGAAGAGGTGGCGAAGAGCACCGCAACTGACTGGGGTGTTGCCAGGACGTTCCGAACCCTAGATGAACTACTGAGCGGCGAGCCATGTGATGCTGTCGACATTTGTCTGCCTCACGACGTTCACTTGGAGTGCGTTGAGAAGGCATGTGCAGCAGGAAAGCATGTTCTCTTGGAGAAACCGATTGCACGCACGCTAGCCGAAGCAGACAGGATTATCTCAGCCGCCGATCGTCGCGCGCTAACTGTGATGGTCGCTCACAATCATGTTTTTAACCCGGTCGTAGAAAAGGCAAAGCAAATGATCGATGAGGGACTTATCGGGCGTCCTCATCTAGCCAGAGTCGATTCGTTCGGCTGGCTTCTCTTTGCCCCGAATGATTTCCGTCAGTCCAAGAAGCGAACTGGGGGAGGGGTCTTTATCGACACAGGCACACACTTTGTTTACATCCTGAGATACTTGTTTGGCGAGGTGCAATCCGTAGGGGCCATCCAGAACAATTCAGTGCGCCTGGAAATGGAGGGTGAGGATAACGCAATTGTATCACTCAGATTCTGTAGCGGCTGTCTTGGCGAAATCACAACGACTTACGCTGGCCGAATTCCTGGCTGGGAGCACGGCTTCCCGACTGGATGGGAGCAAGAGCTAGTCATTCTCGGTGAAAAAGGTGCGGTCCGTTTGGACCTTACAGAGGATCAGCTTTTGCTTTACTCTGAAGAGGAGCGATTTCCGACCGCATTCAGAGGTTGGACGACTATCAGCGTTCCCAATGCCTACGCTGACTCTTTTAACTTTGAGATTGAACACTTTGTAGATTCCTTAATCCACCGAACGACTCCAAAGGTACCCGCCATCGAAGCAAGAAAGACGCTCGAAATAATTGATGCCGCGTATCGCTCCGCGGAAACGGGCCGTTTCATATCTCTCAACGGCTAGGAAGAAAGTGGTGCACGTTTCAAAGGAGAGAGACCTGCTTCAACGGACAGTCGGCCGAATCGGAAAGATAGTTCTTAGGAGCCGTTGCAATGCTTAAACTTAGTGTACCGTCTCCTAAATCCCCTGAGTTTCGTTGCGTTCAAAATGGGCCTCCGGCAAGGCGCGAGGAGGGCGCATATCTGAATGGATACGTAACCGACGAGCAACGCAGCCGCCGACCCATTTCCAAGCGCCAGGGTAGCAGGTTGTTTGTAAGTCTTAAGGGTAGGATCAAGAGCTCGCTGAAATTCGTTAAAAAGATTGAACCCAAAGAGAACCGCCACATGGGATGGAGAACGAACAGAATCTGTTCTTCTAGTTCCGGTTGAAGACAGACGAAGATACCGGGAATCAGCGAAACAGCTCCGGCTTTTCTCGTTGCGTAATCTGAGAAGTGTCAGCCTCCTCAATGGAGCACCGCGTTGAATTCAGTCTGCGGATGCATTTCATCGGACTCCTCATCTCTAGTCGTTGCTTTAGCCTAAAATCCGAAGTTAGCGCGCGGTAAGAAGGTCTCGTTCTGTCCCAAGCGTTTATGAGAGAATGAGTTGTGAAAAAACATTTTTCTCAGACGCCGGAAGAGAACGATTGGCAAGAATTTAAGCCCCTTTTTGGTGGGGGAAAGATTAAAATCTGCGACACGCTGCGCGCAGTGACTCCCTTTGGCGGGTTGGCGCTTTTCATTGAGTTTTCAGGGCGGATCGGGCCGGTGGAGCAACTGGCAAACCATGCACCTATCAACCAAAAAGCGCCAATCACTACGAGCCTGGACAGATCTTGGTTGGATTCATCTTGAGCGTCATTGCCGGAGCTCAGCGTTTTGCCCATGCCAATCAGTTACGGGCGGATCGAGCTTTACACGCGCTGCTTGGCATGAAGCGCTTTGCGAGTGACGACACGATTTTGAATTACTTCCGGCGTTT
>JAFAQT010000051.1 GCA_019246215.1 Verrucomicrobiota bacterium | reverse complement strand
CTTAAGCCTCTTCGGCGCGAAGGGTTATTGTTTAACCTTTCGCATCGCGTCGGTCTGTAAGTTTGATGTTTACGATCACGGCCAGCGCGATCACAAGACCCACAAACGCATCCTGAATATAGGCGTCTGTACCCAGCAACACGAGTCCAGTTCGTACCTCAGCCATGATAAACGTGCCGATAAAGGTGCCAACGATACTTCCTACTCCACCGGCCATCGATGTACCTCCAATCACGGCGGCCGCGATGGCCTCCAATTCCAGCCCGGTTCCTTGAGTCGGTGTCACTGTTTTGAGGTATCCAAGAGATACGAGACCTGCCAGACCCGCAGCGAACGACGTGATCAGAAACCCAACCCTCTTCACTTGGGCTATCTTGATCCCGGCCAGTGTGGCAGCCTCAGGATTGTCCCCCGTCGCATACACCTTTACACCAAAGGCTGTTCGATGCAGGAGCAGGAAAAGCAATATTCCCCACGTCGCCATCCAAAATATAGGTACCGGTATGGTACCGAAACCCTTGCCGCGGCCCATTATGTCGAAGAATGCGGTCTCGGAATGAAAAGAAGAAATCGGTTGCCCCTGTGACAGCACCATAGCGATTCCGCGATAAACCATCATCGTGGAAAGGGTGGCGATGAAGGAATTAATTTTCGTGGTTGTTACCAATAGTCCATTGAGCAGTCCCAGAATCAGCGCGGACGCCAACCCGCAGATGGCTGCCGCCCAGATCTCCAGCCCGAAGTGCTTTGCCAGCAAACCCGCAACCACGCCGGTCACGGCATAGATTGCACCCACAGAGAGATCGAACTCCCCTGAGATAATGAGCATTGTCATCGCCATTGCAATGATGCCGAGTTCCGCCGTCTGCCGTAGCAAATTCAGCAAGTTGTAAGTGGATAGAAAGACTGGTGAGGCTAAAGAAAACCCTAACCCGATTAGCAGGGCCACGATCGCGATCCCGAAATCACGGATGAGAAACGCGCGACTCCACCCACTTCTGAATCCGGTTCCCGAATTCCGGGCGTGGTTGCCTCCACCCTTGCTGGCGTAGGTTGATTCAGGTAGTCGCTGCATGGATGATCGATTCTTTGGTCGCTTCGGCTCGGTTCAGAATGGTTCTCACTCGTCCTCGATTCATCACTAGCAAGCGATCACTGAGCACTAGCAATTCTTCGATCGTTGACGAAGTGACGATGAATGAAAAACCCCGCAGGGTTAGAGCAAACATGAGGTCATAAATTTCCTTTTTCGCGCCTACGTCTACTCCGCGGGTGGGTTCATTCATAAGAATGATCGCCGGCTCGAGCAATAGCCATCGTGATAACAACACCTTCTGTTGATTACCGCCGCTAAGTGATCCGATGAGATCGTCTTCGTGGCGGAACTTGATGGAAAGCCCCCTTTTCATCGACGCGGCGCTATCACGCATACCGGCGGTGTCCTTGAAAAGAAGATCCGCCCGCTGAGCAGTTCGCGCGATGTGCAGATTTGTCTTGATATCCTGATGCGGAAACAGGCCCAGTGTCTTTCGATCTTCCGGGACATAGCCAATCCCCTCTCGGATCGCGTCGTGCGGAGACCGAATCCGGATCTGGCGACTATTGATCGTCACTTCGCCGGATTCGACCTTGTGCAGTCCAAACAAGCTCCGGACCAGGACGGACCGACCCGACCCCGTCAGCCCGGCGATCCCTAAAATCTCACCGGCTCGCAGCGAAAAAGTGACTGATGAGAAATGGCCGGTCAGACTGAGATTGCGCACGTCGAGTACCGTTCGCTGGTCGCTACTGGACAAATCCCGCGCCGGCGGAACAAGCGTCCGCCCGGCAATCATTCGCGACAATGTACCTACGTCGAACGCCTCTCTGGCCAACGTGCCAATATGGCGTCCGTCGCGCAGGACCACGATGCGGTCCGAAAGTTCAACCAGTTCGTCCAGCATGTGACTAACGAAAATGAAGCTGATGCCTTTCGCACGAAGGTTCTGAATCACGCGAAACAGCCGCCCGACTTCGGGCGGCGTGAGCGCCGTCGTCGGCTCGTCGAGAATGATCAGCTCTGCCTCGCGCGAGAGCACTCGTACCAGGAGAGCCAGCTGCCGTTCCGCAGCGCTCACATCGCGGATAAGGGCCCTCGGATTAACATCTTCATCCAGGAGAACGCGATACAATTCGACACAACGAGCCTCCATGACACGCCAATCGGGCATGAAGTGCCTTTTCGGCATTTGCGTTCCCAGAAAAATGTTCGCCGTGATTGAGAGATGCGGACAAATTGGGATCTCCTGGTGAAAGACCGCGAGACCGGCTCGGCCGGCTGCATTTGGATCCTTGGGTGCGTAAGGCTTTTGATCGAGGAAGACAGAACCTTGATCGGCCGTGTGGATACCCGCAAGAATCTTAATCAGCGTTGATTTACCCGCGCCGTTTTCGCCGGCGAAGCCAACTATCTCTCTTTGACTGACGCTGAAAGACACTTCCGACAAAGCTTGTACCGGTCCGAACCGTTTGCTGACATTTTCAATGCGGAGCAGATCAGCGGACATGAGCCGAAGATTGGGTGGGTGCTAACGCACTCTGCGATGAATCAGGCCCGGAGCGAGGAACCGTGCACTCAGATTTGCATCAGGGAAGCTTGAAGGATTTGACGTTTTAAGGGCAGGAATCTCGAGCTTCGCCAGCCGACAAATGATGTTCTTGCGCGCAAAAGCGGAGTTCTTACCCAGAGAAAGGAGACAAGATACGTTTTGTCGGTCCAATCTGTGCCGAAAGGGCGGGTTTAGCGGTATCCTTGAGCAGCCAACTCCTTTACTTTTGCGACATTTTCCTGAGTAACTGGAGCCACACCCGTGTTGATGTCGGTCGGAGCCAGGTTATATCGCTTCAGCAAATAAAGATTGATCACACTCTGAAACCCTTGCAGGTAGGGCTGTTGATCAATCGTGAACTGCATCTCGCCTTTTTCAATCCCGTTAAGAACATCCGCAACCAAGTCAAACGAGCCTCCCGCCACTTTACCCTTCAGATCGTCGCGATCGATGATCTGTGCAATCGCCGACCCTGTAACATCTTCTACGCCGAACATCCCCTTGATGCTCGAATCCGCTTGCAATGCTGACGAGATGAGTGATACGGCGCGGACCATGTCTGTTCCAGTAGCCACGACCCGGTAGGAATATTTTCCGCTCTGCTTATCCAGCACATCCTTCACCCCTTTGATCCGAGCCTCCAGATTTTCCGCTCCGGCCGTGTGGATGCAGAGCAATAAATGTCCGCCGGCGGGGACAACTTTAAGGATCTGCTGTCCCATAGATACACCCGCCTCATAATTACCTTGGCCGATGTAAGCGAGCCGTCCGCTAGCCGGCGCGTCCGCGTTCAACGCTATTACCGGAATGCCGCGTCCCATTGCTTCCTTCACCACATCATTAAACGCGGTAGGATCAGGCATCGTCGTGGCGACGCCATCGACGTTCTGTGCAATGGCAGATCTGATGAAATCAATTTGCTTCTCAATATCAAATCCGGAAGGACCGGTATAAGTCACGTCCGCGCCGACCAATTTCCCTGCGTCTTCAGCGCCTTTACGGACAGGTACGAAAAACGGCACAGCGGTGGCATGCGTAACGACAACAAACTTGTACCTCTAGTTGGGCCTACCAGCCGTGTCAGACCCAGCAGCCAGCACCTGAGGAAGTGCAAGGCTCAACGCAATGAGGGCGTGCCCAATACATGCAGCGAGTGCTTTCGGCAGAATCTTCATTTAGTCTAGGGGTGTGCTTACCGAACACTGGGTCGACCAATCGCATTCGGCGTGGTTCCGTAGAACCTCACCCTACGGATTCCTTAATACAAGGTCAATGAAAATGCGCCTCTCTTCGGCGGGGATCGGAAAGGTGATCCGGGTTCTGTTCTGCTGTACAACCAAGGAGTTGGTGAGACTTTCGCACGTGAACCCGAATGCCTCAACCAGCAGTATGAGCTACCCTTTGTTCTACGCCTGCGGGAGTGCGGCAGAATCACACCCTTGAGCGCTCCAACCCCTATGGCCTGTAG
>JAFAQT010000384.1 GCA_019246215.1 Verrucomicrobiota bacterium | reverse complement strand
ATTGCCTCGTTTAGCGCTGACAAAGAGCTGAAAGTCTTTTCCTGGTGGACATCTGGCGACGAGGCTGCTGCAGTGGACGGCGCACCCCCTAAGCCAGATTGTCTCGCTTGGTTAAAGACCTGCGGGAGTAAAGAT
Organism: Verrucomicrobiota bacterium; assembly: GCA_019246215.1. Lineage (GTDB taxonomy): Bacteria > Verrucomicrobiota > Verrucomicrobiia > Chthoniobacterales > JAFAMB01 > JAFAMB01. Next base: position 11,353 of record JAFAQT010000384.1, on the reverse strand, counting down.
GCTCGGGAAGCTTTTATTCCACTTAAGGGCTCCATCCCGACGAGGACAGATATCGAGAAGAGCAAGTTCGGTCCTTATCAAAATTGGGAGATGGAGTCCTCGCCACAGACAAGCTCCTTCCAAGTTGCGTCCATGGGGAAGCTGCTCCAGCTAGTTTCTAACAAGCCCTCAACGACGCGATCACCTGGTTTGGCGTCGATAAAAATGCCGACGCATTTGTTGCAGCCCTGGCTCAGACAGCTAAGGATGCCGACATAGCTAAGTAAAACTATGGCGTTTATTCCGATGGTTAGAACCGGCTAATTTTTCGCCCGACGTGTAAACATATTTTGCTAAATTTCTGATTCGAAATAGCCTACAGTGATAGCGTCCACCCTGGCGACGCTCTCACAGCGTCAACTGAAATCTATGCCATGCAAGCTAAGTTAACCGTTAACTCTCGGCTGGTGGCCGGAGTGGAAAAACCGGTCCGCCGAAGGCACCTGAGTGGTCTATTTCCGCCTCTGATACTCGCCCCGGCTGTGATCGCGAGCATTATTTTTGTTTACGCGTTCATCGCGATAACGGTCTGGGTATCGTTGTCAAAATGGGGCACCCTGCGCATGGACTTCAATCTGCGCGAGCCGTTCGGCTACACGTACCAGCAGATGTTTTCGATGCCCCGTTGGCATGCCGACCTCCGAAACACGTTTATCTTTACAATCTTATTTCTATTTGGATCCATTTTTGTTGGGCTCCTGCTGGCTTTGCTTCTGGATCGCAAGCTTATCGGTCACACAATTCTGCGCAATGTCTTTTTGTTTCCCTATGCACTCTCTTTCATTGTGACAGGCATTGCTTGGCGCTGGATTTTTAATCCCGAGACAGGCGTCAATCTCTTGTTTGATGGGTTGGGCATCAATCACCTGATTACATCAATGGGCGGCCATCCGTTTAAACCGGGATGGACTACTGATCCTTCAGTCCTCTTTTCGATCAATAATTGGCTGGCAATGATTTTCCCGGGCGTAAAGAATATGTCGGTTCACCTTGGCATCCCGATTGCATTAATTCCTGTTGTGGTTGCCGCGTGCTGGCAACTCACGGGATTTTCAATGGCAATGTACATCGCCGGCATGTCGACCATTTCCCACGAACTGAGAGAAGCCGCTCGGATAGACGGGGCGAACGAGTTTCAAATTTATACAACGGTGATCCTGCCTCTGCTGGGACCCGTTACCGTAAGCACGGCGATTATTCTGGGGCATGTTTCTCTGAAGATCTTTGATCTTATCTTTGCAATGACTGGCACCGGCCCCGGGTTTGCGACGGATGTGCCTGGCATTTTCGTATTTGACCAGACATTTAAAGCGACAAAATACAATCTTGGAGCCGCTGCCTCAGTCGTCATGCTTTTGTTAGTCAGCTTAGTTATTGTCCCCTATCTCTGGTCAAGTCTTCGGAAAAGCTAATTGTGCCAACAACCACTCGATCGCGTTTTTACTCCCTTCGCCAAGCTCTGCCCAAGAAATTTTGGGATTACGTGGTTTTGGCCATGTTGCTGGGGTTCATGCTGTTCTTCCTTATGCCGGTATATGTGATGGTCGTGACTGGCTTGAAAGAAGCGACTAAGGTCAGCCTCTCGACGATGTGGAATCTTCCTCAGCAGTTGAGCGGTGGGGGATTTGTGGAAGCGTGGCGCCGCCTGCAACCAAACCTCGGAAATAGCCTTATGTTGGCCATTCCAGCAACAATACTCTCTGCAATCTGGGGATCGATTAATGGATATGTATTCGCGAAGTGGAGGTTCCGCGGTTCGAACCTACTTTTTGGAATATTGGTCTTCGGCATGTTTATCCCCTATCAAAGCATCCTTATACCGCTCATTCAGTTTCTCGAGCAGGTTAAACTCTACGGAACGATTCCGGGTCTCGTCGTCGTTCATGTCATTTACGGAATCGCGATTACCAGCCTCATTTTTCGTAATTTTTATGCTGCCATTCCCAATGAATTAATGGAAGCGGCGCGCATCGATGGCGCGGGCATCATTCGCACCTATCTCGACGTTATGCTCCCGCTCTCCATGCCGGGCTTCGTTGTTGTCGGCATCTTCCAATTTACCAACATCTGGAATGATTTCTTGTTTGGTGTCACGATTTTACCGAACCCCGCCGCCCAACCTGTTACCGTCGCATTGAATAATCTCTCCGGTTCATTTTCGGTCGATTGGAACGTGGTGATGGCAGGAGCAGTGGTGGCGGCTTTGCCGACGGCTCTGGTTTACATTTTTCTTGGTCGCTTCTTCGTGCGAGGCCTCTTAGCGGGATCCGTGAAAGGTTAGCCTTTTCTGAAATGTTTTATGCGAGCTTACGATTTAGTGGTGGTCGGGACGGGGATGGGGGGCGGGTCGCTGGCCTATGCGCTTCGGGATTCCGGCCTGAAAATTGCGCTGGTGGAGCGCGGCGATTATCTTCCATCCGAACCGGAAAACTGGAGTCCGAAGGCGGTTTTTAACCAAAAGAGGTATAAGCCCAAAGAGCAATGGTTTGACGATTCGGGGCATACTTTCCCACCCGGAGTTCATTATTTTGTGGGTGGCAATACGAAGGTGTACGGAGCGGCTCTGCCGAGGTTTCGGAAAGAGGATTTCTCGGAGCTGGAATTTGAGGAGGGAGCATCGCTGGCTTGGCCGGTAACGTACGAGGAGTTTGAGCCCTACTATTGTCGTGCTGAACAGATGCTCTTTGTCCACGGCGAAACCGGAGGCGACCCGACAGAACCGCCGCGCTCAGCGCCTTTCCCATTTCCAGCAGTCCCGCACGAGTCATACATCGAGGATCTGAAACGGAGGTTCGAATACCAAGGACTGCACCCCTTCTTCCTTCCCTTAGGAATTGATCTGCGACAGGGCGGAAGGTGCATCCGCTGCAAAACATGTGACGGATTTCCCTGTAAGGTGGACGCGAAAGCCGATGCCGACCTATCTTGCGTGCGACCTGCCCTCGCATCAGGCAACGTTGAACTGATAACTCGCGCTTTTGTCCGACGACTCATCACAGATACCTCCGGCAAAACGGTGATCGAAGCCGAAATCGAACGCGATGGCCATAGCCTGCGAATCGGTGGAGGCACGTTTGTAGTCTCTTGCGGGGCGGTCAACTCCACCGCGCTGCTATTGCGTTCGGCGTCTTCTCTTCATCCTAACGGTTTAGCAAATTCGTCGGGATTGGTGGGCCGAAATTATATGGTCCATAACAATACCGCGCTGATGGCCGTCAATCCTTTTCGCATCAATCCGACGACGTTCCAGAAGACAATGGCGGTCAACGATTACTATTTTCGCGGCGAGGAAGGCTACCGATTTCCTCTTGGTAATCTGCAGCTTCTGGGAAAGCTGCAAGCCGGGATGCTCACCGCCAATCAACGGTGGGTACCCAACTCTATTTTGGGAAAATTGGCCCACAGGAGCGTGGACTGGTGGGTCATGTCCGAAGACTTGCCCGATCCGCAAAACCGAGTGACTCTCGGACCAGGCGGCAGAATCGAAGTTCGTTTTCGCCCCAACAACCTGCGCGCGCACAACCGTCTAATTCGAGCGGCCTCCCGAATGTTAAGAAGAGCAGGCTATCCTGTGGTTCTCATCCAACGCATGGGGATCGAGACCAATTCGCATCAGTGCGGTACGATAAGATTTGGGACTGACCCGACGAAGTCGGTGCTCGATCCTTTTTGCCGGAGCCACGACGTGCCGAATCTGTTCGTGGTCGACTCCTCATTTTTTCCTTCTTCTTCGGCGGTCAACCCGGCCCTCACGATTGCCGCCCAAGCGCTGCGCGTAGCCGATCACATTAAAGGCCAGATCCGAGCGCCCGGCTGCCTGACGCCATTCAAAACGCGATGCTAACAATACGATCCTGAAGCGATCTCGCTCGACTATGTTTCGATCCAAGATTATACCAATGGAAAAAATCGGCGAACTGATTGCCGATAACGCTGTTGTCACCGTCAGCTCCTCCAGCGGGTTGGGGTGCCCGGATGCCTCGCTACGATCGATCGGAAAATATTTCCTCGAAAAAGGTAAACCGCGTGGAATTACAGCTATCCACCCGATCGCCGCCGGCGACATGTACGGAATTCCGGGGATGGATCACATAGCTCACGCCGGCCTTTTGAAAAAGGTTATTGCGGGCTCTTTCCCCAGTGGTCCCTCGAACATGCCGAGTCCCAAAATCTGGCAAATGATCATCGATAACCAGGTTGAGGCTTATAACGTGCCCAGTGGTATCCTTTTCCACATGCACCGCGAGTCGGCTGCCGGTCGCCCCGGCGTCCTGACAAAGGTGGGCATGGATACTTTCGTGGATCCACGCCGGCAGGGCGCTCGAATGAACAACTGCACAACTCAGGACATCGTTCGGCTCGTTAATTTCGAAGGCGACGAATGGTTATTCTTCCCGTCAATCCCGCCGGATGTTGCGATCATTCGCGCCACCACGTCCGATGAACGTGGCAACCTGACAATGGAGCATGAAGGCGCTTACCTGGGCGCCTATGATCAAGCGTTGGCGGCCCGTAACAATGGCGGAATAGTCATAGCTCAAGTTAAACGTCTGACAGCTTTTGGCACCTTGAGGCCGCAACAGGTTCGGGTGCCCGGTGTGCTTGTCGACTACGTCGTCATCGATCCAGACCAGCAGCAGACCACTCAAACTCCCTATAATCCCGCCATAAGTGGCGAGGTCTTTCGACCGTTGTGGGATTTTAAACCTATTGAATGGGGAGTCGATAAAATCATCGCAAGACGCGCGGCGATGGAGCTTTGCCAGGAAGACGTGGTTAACCTTGGCTTCGGAATCTGCGCCCTCGTTCCAAGAATTTTGCTGGATGAAGGGTTGCACGGCGAAGTGACGTGGGTAATCGAACAGGGTGCAGTTGGCGGCATGCCCCTGCTGAATTTCGCGTTTGGCTGTGCTTCGAACGCAGACGCTATTGTCTCCTCGCCGGATCAGTTCACCTTTTTTCAAGGTGCTGGTTTTGATCGCAGTTGCCTCTCTTTCCTACAAGTCGATCAGGAGGGCAACGTCAACGTGTCGCGACTAGCTTTCCGCCCACACGTGACCGCGGGCTGCGGCGGTTTTATTGATATCACCGCAACCGCGCGCGCCCTTCTTTTCTGCGGCTATTTCACAGCGGGAGGCCTCGACTTGCGGGTGGAGGACGGTCGCTTGCGGATCGTAAAAGAGGGCAAGAATCGAAAATTCGTCCGGGAGGTTGAACACGTTACCTTCAGTGGCCGCAGGGCACGACAACTTAAGCAAAACGTGTTGTACATCACCGAACGTTGCGTACTGCGCCTCGAACCGGAAGGTCTGACGGTCATCGAAACCGCGCCCGGCGTCGACTTAAAGTGCAACGTGCTTGCCCAGGCCGATATACCTCTTCGGGTGAGCGACTCATTGAAAACAATGGATGAGCGGATCTTCCGGCCGGAGTCGTTTGGTTTGAAGCTCAATCCACCCAGTTAGAATTCTTTTCATGGGCATGCAGCTCTTACTTCAAAACCAAGCCTTTACGGCCCTCACCGTTGCGGAAGCTTCTACGCTCGACGACCTTTTTGAACAGCTCTTGCCTGCCGACGAGAGCGGGCCTGGTGCTTCGGCAATCGGGGTCATCCAATATCTTGACCGGGCGCTCAGCGGCGCATACGCGTATCACTTGGAAACCTATCGGCTCGGGGTTTACGCGCTAGATGCCGAATCCCGACGTCGTTTCGGCAAGTCTTTCGCCGACACGGATAGCTCTCAGCAGAGTGAACTGATCGGAGCACTGGAACGAAATTCAGCGCCGAGTTTTCAAGCAGTCGAAGCCAAAGCCTTTTTCGAATTGGTACGCTCCCATTTGCAGGAAGGCCTTTTTTCGGACCCGGTTTACGGGGGCAATCGTGATAAAGCGGGATGGCGTGTTCTGGGTCATCCCGGTGTTTGGCTGGAGAATAGTGCCGAAGAAAACCTGACTGACAAACATGTTGATAAGGGCGGCGAAATTCGCTCGTTAGCCGACCTGAACCTTGCGAAGGCTCAAAGAAAGGTCATAGCCGGATACGATCCACATCGTGGAACGGCCGAGCCCGTGGGTGACGTGGATGTCCTGATCGTCGGCGCTGGTGCCGTAGGTTCGGTCGTTGCGCCATTGTTCGCCAAGGCGGGTCTTAAAGTAGTCGCGCTGGAGCCGGGCCCGTTCCGTACCCAAAGCGATTACCTTCCCGATGAACTCGGCTCCACCTATTACTGCCGGGCTAACATGGGTGCTAAATTCTTGAGCGAAATACCTCGCTGGCGGCGCAACGATGGCGAACCGACTCAAGAAGCGACATTCTCCCTTGGGCGGATGATGAACAGCGTTGGTGGTTCAATCATCCATTATGGTGGTTGGATGCGGCGGTTTCATCCGCATCACTTTAAAATGTTGAGCCACGTCAAGGACCGATGGGGTCTTTCGGTGTTGCCGCAAGGATGCACATTGGCCGATTGGCCAATCACCTATGAAGAATTCGAGCCTTATTACACTCTCCTTGAGCACGAAATAGGGATTGCAGGCGACGAATCGAATCCGTTCATAAAGCGAAGCAAACCTTTGCCGATGCCGCCAATGCGCCCGTTCCGCATGGGCGAATTTTACAGAAAAGCTACGGAACGATTAGGGTTGCACCCTCATCCGGTGGCTGTCGGGGTTAATACTATTCCCTATCGTGGTCGTCCCGCGACGACTTACTGCGCCTGGAGTAATGGCTTCGGCTCATTTAACCGCGACAAATGGGATCCTTCCCTCACTTCAATTCCTGAGGCGCTGGCCACCGGCAATCTTGATTTGAGGACTCATTGTCGTGTTATCCGGATCGGAACCGACGAGAACGGTCGAGCGAACGGAGCCGAATACATTGATCCTTCCGGCCGGCGCCGCTTTCAGCGGGCTCGCATCGTCATTTTGAGCGCCTACACTTTCGAGAACCTTCGTCTGCTTTTCCTCTCGGGTGATTCGCACCACCCTGGTGGACTGGGCAACAACAGCGCTCAATTGGGCAAGCATTTCATGACCAAAATGTTTGCGCATGTCGACGGCTACGTCCCAGGAGTGACCTTCAACCGTCACACCGGGCCGGCCGCACAGGGGTTGGTCCTCGATGACTTTTTCGCTTCCAATTTTGACTCGCTTCAGCACGGTTTTATCGGTGGCGCCACGCTGGGCGCCGAACAGCAGTTCCTGCCCATCCAGATCAGCCGCGAGGCACTCCCGCCGGATGTGCAGCGATGGGGCAAACCTTATAAGGATCACCTGCGCAAGTGGCAAAACTTCGCCGTAGTGCGGATACAGCCGGACACCTTGTCATACGCGAGCAACTTCATTGACCTTGATCCCGACTATCGGGACAGGAGCGGCCTGGGTCTCCCGGTGCTTCGTCTCACCTATGACCTCCGTGATAATGAGCAGCGGCTCGCTGAATGGATGGAAGCCAAGGCTGAAGAGATCTTGCGCGCGATGGGAGCCACGAAAACGTGGCGCGGCGACCGCTTTACCGGCGTTGGAAGCAGCCATGATTTTGGCGGAGCTCGAATGGGCGACGATCCGCAAAAGACTGTAGTCAATCCCGAACTGAGGGTGCACGACACGCCCGGCCTTTATGTCTATAGCGGAGCAGCATTCCCGACCTGCCCAGGTATCAACCCCACACTCAGCCTTCTGGCACTCGTTTATCGAGCAGCTGAAAGGCTCGTTCAGCGAATGGCAAACGGAGAAGAACCATGAGTCAATCGACCAAGATAAGGTTTGCGATTCAAGGGCCAATAGCTCGCGTCACGTTAGATCGACCCCAGAAACTGAATGCGCTGGATCCGGAAATGCTAACCGCATTGGAGGATGCAGTGACCCAAGCAGAGCAATCGCGCCAGGTTCGAGCGATTGTAGTAGCGGCGGCTGGAGAAAAAGCGTTTTGCGTGGGTGCGGATATTCTTGCCTGGACAGCGCTCTCCCCGCTCGACATGTGGTCCGAATGGGTACGCAGAGGCCATCGGATTTTCGAGCGGCTCGAGCGCGCAAAGCAGCCGGTTATTTGCGCAATCCAAGGCTTTGCTTATGGAGGGGGTCTTGAACTGGCGCTCGCCTGTGACATCCGGATCGTCACGGACTCGGCCCGATTTGCAATGCCGGAGGTTAAACTCGGCACCGTTCCCGGCTGGGGCGGAACTGATCGCTTGCCAAGACTGATCGGCAGCGCTCGGGCCAAACAGATGATTTTTACGGGTGAACCGATTGCTGCAGATGCCGCAGAACGTTGGGGTCTGGCGAATGAGGTCGTTCCCGTAGCATCACTCAGCCGCCGTGTCACTGAGCTTGCGGAAAAGATTGCAGGTAATGCGCCCGTTGCGGTGCAGACCGCCAAGCAAATGATCACCAGTTCTTCGTCGACAACTCTCGAGTCACTAGCCGCTGCGGTTAACGCCTTCAGCGATGATGCCAAGGAAGGGTTAGCAGCTTTCCGTGAGAAACGTTCCCCTAAATTTGAAGGCCGCTAACCCGCGAAAATCACATGATTCCAAAAACACCCTTTCAGTATCAATTGTGGATCGACGGCAACGAAGTTCCGTCGGTATCTGGAAAGAAATTTGAACGCAAAAGCCCGGCACACGGCACAGTTGTCGGGGAATATGCGCTTGCCGATGGCGCGGACGTCGATGTCGCAGTTAGAGCGGCACGGGAGGCCTTCGACAAAGGCGCCTGGCCACACACTTCCGGAGCAGAACGCATGAAAGTCCTCTTAAAAGCAAGAGACTTTATTCTGCAGCAAAAGGAACAGCTCGCCTTGATCGAAACCCTTGAAAGCGGCAAGCCTATTTCTCAGGCTCGCGATGAGGTGGATTGGACCGCCGACCTCTGGCAGTATGCCGCGTCACTCTGCCGGAACATCCATGGGGACACTTATAATACGCTGGGCGACTCCATGTTCGGGCTCGTAGTACGCGAACCGATAGGCGTGGTAGGTATGGTCACTCCATGGAATTTTCCGCTGCTGATCGTCAGCCAGAAGCTTCCTTTTGCCCTCGCTGCCGGGTGCACCTGCGTGGTTAAGCCCAGCGAGCTAACTTCGGGCACTACACTGCGGCTTGGAAAGATTTTAGCCGATGCAGGCTTGCCGGACGGAGCGGTTAACATCGTGAGCGGGTTTGGCAATCCAGCCGGGGCCCGGCTGAGCTCCCACCCGGAGGTAGATATGATGTCCTTCACGGGGTCCACCAACGTCGGAAAAGGGGTCATCAGTGCCGCTCGTGAAAATGTAAAGAAAGTTGAACTGGAACTCGGAGGTAAAAATCCTCAAATCATTTTCGCCGACGCCGACCTGCCAGCGGCTGCAGACGCCGCAGTGTTCGGTATTTGCTTTAATCAGGGAGAATGCTGTAACAGCGGCAGTCGACTGATAGTGCAGCGCCCGGTGGTCGAAGAGTTCGTGAACAAACTCATCGACCTGGTGCGGCAAGTGCCGGTGGGTGACCCGCTGGACGAGAAAAATAAGATCGGAGCCATTGCCAGCGAGGCGCAGTACGCTAAAATCCTCGGGCACATTGAAGAGGGTCAAAAAGCGGGCGCCAGACTTCGGCTCGGCGGTAAATCACTTCCGATTCTGAGTGGTCAGTTTATCGAACCGACCATTTTTGACAGCGTTTCTGCCGATATGGCCATCGCCAGGCAGGAGATTTTTGGACCTGTGCTCTCAGTTCTCGCCTTCGATACGGCTGAGGAAGCAATCGAAATTGCCAATGACACCGATTACGGCCTGTCAGCCAGCATATGGACCCGCGACTTCGATACGGCCTTGTTGACAAGCCGGCGCATTCGCGCAGGTACCATTTGGGTAAACACATTTTTGGAGGGCTACCCGGAACTTCCGTTCGGCGGATTTAAAGAAAGCGGGCTGGGTCGTGAAGTCGGCCGCTTTGCCATCGAGGAATTTACTGAACTTAAGACGATCCAATTCCACCTCGGGAAGAAGACTTCCTGGTGGGCAAGGGCTCATGAGAATTTACCATGAACGTCCAAACGATTGAGACGTTCAAACAAGGGGCGCAAACCGCGCTGGAGTTTTCAGCGAGGCAATTGCGCAAACTGATCACTCAACATCCTGACTATTTCCCTTTGTATACTGTAAAGGGTAAATGGAAGCATGACTCCGAAGCATGGACTAACTGGTGCGAAGGCTTCCTCGGAGGCATGCTTTGGATATTATATCGGCATACCAAGGATGCCTGGTGGCAGGAGCGGGCCGAGCATTATTCGCAACTGATCGAACATCGCAAGACCGATCGCAACGTACACGATTTGGGCTTCCTCTTCATGCCAACTTGGAAAGCCTGGTATGACCTCACGGGTCTTGAAGCCAAAAACCAAGTGGTCATCGACGCGGGCAAAACCTTAGGGCTCCGCTTTCAGCCTAAAGGCCGGTACCTCAGATCGTTCGTATCCCAGGACAGCATTTTCATTGATATCATGATGAACGTCGGGATCATCTTCTATGCGGCCCAGCAAACCAAGGACGCATCCCTTCTGCAGATTGCCGTCGATCATTGCCTCACCACGCGACGTTTCCTTGTGCGGGGCGACGGCAGCACTTCACACGAGGGACTTCTTAACGTCGAAACCGGCGAGTTTCTCAGGCAAACTACCCATCAAGGATGGCGTAACGATTCGAGTTGGGCGCGCGGACAAACGTGGGCCATCTATGGTTTCACGACCGCCTATCAATTCACCCAAGACGCCAGGTTATTAGAGACTGCTCAGCGTTGCGCCGACTTCTATATCGAGCGCACTCCTCCGCATGGCGTCCCCCCGAACGATTGGGAAGAACCAAATCCGTCTCAGCCCTACGAAAGCTCTGCTGCTGCTGTAGCCGCGGCGGGATTACTGGAGCTTTCTCAAACTGTTACAGAACCCTCAAAAGCCGACTTTTATCGAAAGTACGCTTTCGTGATTCTCGACACACTGCTCGGCCCTGAGTTCCTGGCCAACGAAACCTCCGGTTGGGAGGGAATCCTTAAGCATGGGATTTATCACGAACGCAAAAAGCTCGGCGTCGATGAGAGCGTCATGTGGGGTGAATACTTTTTCCTTTCTGCTCTGGACAAAGCTTTGCGCTTAGCCTGAAAATCTCACCAGCCAAAGCCCTCGTGAGATTTCGTGGCACTAGCTACGTTAGCCAGAGCCGCCCAGGAAGCGGCTCAGGCAAAAACAAATTTTTAAGAAATGGATCAAATTTCTTTCCGATCAATCATCGATCAAGCGCCGATCGTGGCGATCGTCCGGCGTCCGAAAGTGGATCCGATCCGCT
>JAFAQT010000353.1 GCA_019246215.1 Verrucomicrobiota bacterium | reverse complement strand
CACCAGGATGCAGAACCCCCCAAGCTGCCGGAATAACTCCCCTCGATCAAAGGCCTGCAGCGCGTTGTAGAAGGATCGGTTCCATTCATTGATCCGTACACTGATGTAGACATTGCCCAGATTGAGTCCTATAACTCCGACCAGGAGCCCCCAGGCAGACCACTTTTCTTCCGATGTCCAATAACGCTTGGCGAGACCCCACGCTGTGCGTGTGATGTTTCGCCTGGCTTTGTGCATCGATATTTGTCCTATCGACTGTTTCTTGCAAATCTTTAAAATGCGCCGTCAGGTCGCAAGAATCAGGTCTGCAGCCCGGTTCATTGTGGGCTAGCAAAGGATAATTAAAGGCGCATCCGAATTCTCTGACCAACTCGGTGTACATCCAGAAGGAGATTCATCGCGTTGTGGACGGTCTTGCGAAAAGCAGCCAACTATGTCCGTTTCGCTCATCGGCAGTCGCCAGTGTGAGATGGAGCTTTCAGCGTAGTCCGAGCCGGCTGACGGTAAGCATATCGCAATGTCACGCAATTGAGGAGCAACGAAGCGGCCGGCCATTTTCAGCGCAACCCTGCGGGCTGTGCCGCTTTTGGCTGGCTGTTTTGTCGCTCATCCAGCCAAAATACGCTGCAGCGCTGCTTTACCAGTTTCGGATTTGGTGCACTACACACTTGCCCTGAAAACTCACAAACACTTTCCTCGCCTGCAGCATTGGAAAAAGCGGAGGGATCTCACAAGCAGCATTTGACCGGATTCCTGGCATTCTTATAGTGAATTTTGCAGCCAGGGGCAGATATCTTAGATCGAACTTATATGGCTATTCCAGTTGGAACGAAGGCTCCGGATTTTTCGCTCAGCTCAAAGACGTCCGAGGGCATCAAGTTGATCAAGCTCAGCGACAATTTTGGTAAAAAGAATACACTATTGTTGTTCTTCCCGATGGCGTTTACCGGTGTTTGCACGGCCGAGCTGTGTGAGACAAGCGCTGGATTAAAGTCCTACCAGGAAGGAAACGCTCAGGTGTATGGGATCAGCGGTGATAGCCCGTTTTCATTAGAGGCCTGGGCACAAAAAGAGCAGATTAACGTTCCCCTTCTAAGCGATTACGAGCACGTAGTAGCGAAGGCTTACGGGGTCGCTTACGATAGCTTTGCGCCCGAACGCGGGTTGCCGATGGGCGGTGTGGCAAAGCGCTCCGCCTTCATTATAGACCGCAATGGAGTCATTCAATATGCAGAAAGCTCCGACAACCCGAGGCAACTACCGAATTTTGACGCGATCAAACAAAACTCGACGAACTGACTTAGTCCGAACCTATGATCCCGCACAATGTGATGCGCTCTTTTGACGCCGGCGGAGGTAAAAAGGGAATCTACTACTCGCTACCGGCATTGGAAGAAGCCGGTGTCGGAAAAGTCTCAAGGCTGCCTGTCAGCATCCGGATTATCCTCGAATCTGTGCTCCGCAACTGTGACGGAAAAAAGGTTGCCGAGAAGGATGTTGAGGCGCTAGCGAATTGGCACGCAAGGGAGCCGGCGAAAGAAGAAATCCCGTTTGTTGTCGCACGGATCGTACTTCAGGATTTTACGGGTGTGCCACTCCTGGTGGATCTCGCGGCGATGCGAGCGGCAGTCGCAAAACTGAACGGTGATCCAAAGGTGATCGAGCCGCTGGTTTCAGTCGATCTGGTGGTGGATCACTCTGTTCAGGTCGACTTTGCCGGATCGCCGGAAGCATTAGCCCTTAACCTGGACATGGAATTCAAGCGTAACCGGGAGCGCTATGAATTTTTGAAATGGGGCCAGCAAGCTTTCAAGACCTTCGGTGTTGTACCGCCAGGGATCGGGATCGTGCACCAGGTTAATCTGGAGTACCTTGCAAAGGGAGTGTTAAGTTCGTCCAGCGAACGAGGGGAAGTTGTGTACCCTGATACGCTGGTCGGAACCGACTCGCATACGACGATGATCAACGGCCTTGGCATTGTGGGATGGGGCGTGGGGGGGATTGAGGCAGAGGCGGGAATGCTTGGGCAGCCGGTCTATTTTTTGACGCCGGAGGTAGTGGGAGTGCACATGAGCGGCCGCCTGCGCGAAGGGGTCACCGCAACCGATCTTGCGTTGCACGTGACCCAATTGCTCCGGGCGCGAAAGGTGGTTGGCAAGTTTGTTGAATTTTATGGGGAAGGAGCAGGGTCGCTGCCCCTTTTTGATCGTGCGACGATCGGAAATATGGCTCCGGAGTATGGAGCAACGATGGGTTTCTTTCCGGTGGACAGTGAATCTATCTCCTATTTTCGGATGACGGGTCGGTCGGAAGAAGCATGCCAACGATTTGAAAATTACTTCAAGGCACAGGGAATGTTTGGCATGCCCCAGAAAGGCGAAATTGAATATAGTGTGGACATCGATCTCGACCTAGCGAAGGTGCAGCCGAGCGTGTCGGGGCCGAAGCGTCCACAAGACCGGATCAATCTCGCCGAGCTAGGTCAGACCTTCCTGGGACTCTTCGTCAAACCGGTTACAGAAGGAGGGTACGGAAAAAGCAAAGAACTTTTGGCAAAGCGAAGCGTGGTTTCAGTGAACGGTTCGAAGCCTGGCGGGGTGGGAGCAGGGAGCGGCAAATCCGGGGAGGTAGGGCACGGTAGTGTGTTGATCGCAGCGATCACGAGTTGCACTAACACGAGCAATCCGAGTGTCATGCTAGGCGCTGGACTACTCGCAAAGAAAGCGGTAGAGAAGGGGCTGAAGGTCAATGCGACCGTAAAGACGTCGATGGCGCCGGGCTCACGCGTTGTGAGCGATTATCTGGCCAAAACTGGCCTGCAGCGTTACTTAGATCAACTAGGGTTTAACATCGTCGGATACGGCTGCACAACTTGTATCGGGAACTCAGGTCCGCTTCATCCAAAGATCGAGCAGGCAGTGACCGACAACGATCTCGTGGCTGCTGCAGTTCTTTCAGGGAATCGAAATTTCGAGGCGCGAATCCATCAGAATATCAAAGCGAACTTTCTAATGTCGCCTCCGCTGGTGGTTGCGTTTGCGTTGGCCGGCCGAGTGGATATCGACATGGCCCGCGAACCAATCGGCACCGACATGGAAGGGAAAGCGGTCTACCTGAAGGATCTCTGGCCGACGATGGAAGAAATCCGTCATGCGATGGCGGCGGCATTAAAGCCTGAAGTTTTTCGAGAGCTCTACTCCAATTTTGCGAGTCAAAATCCGAAATGGAACGAGATTACTTCATCGAAAGGCGACCTTTATGCTTGGGACGAGAAAAGTGATTACATCCAGGAACCACCATTCTTCGAAAGTTTCTCGCTCGAGATCGCTGAAATCGCCGAGATCCGGAACGCCCGGCCCTTGGGCATTTTTGGGGATTCGGTAACTACGGATCACATCTCCCCGGCGGGTGCGATCAAGCAGACTTCGCCGGCAGGGAGATACTTGATTGAACGTGGGGTCCAACCGATCGATTTTAACAGTTACGGCAGCCGCCGTGGGAACGACCGTGTAATGACACGTGGAACGTTCGCGAACGTACGCATCAAGAATTTGATGGTGCCCGGAGTGGAAGGCGGAGTGACCATCCATTATCCCACTGGGGAACAGATGTCTATTTTCGACGCCGCGGCACGATACCAGCAAGAACAGACTCCTTTGGTGGTCATCGCCGGACATGAGTACGGCACCGGATCCAGCCGAGATTGGGCCGCCAAGGGTACCCGGTTGCTCGGAGTAAGAATGGTCGTAGCTGCGAGTTTTGAAAGAATCCACCGCAGCAATCTTGTGGGGATGGGTGTATTGCCTTTGCAATTCTTGGATGGAGTCAACGCACAGACGTTAAATCTGGATGGGTCGGAAACCTACAGCGTTCTTGGCCTGGGGGATGGTATCCGACCGCGGCAGGAAGTGAATTTGGAAATAAAGCGAAAAAATGGAAGGATCGAAAAACTTCCATTAATTCTGAGGATCGATACCCCGATCGAAGTCGATTACTATCGGCACGGAGGCATTCTGCCCTTTGTGTTAAGGGAGATTTTGCAGAAGAATTGATTGATTTTCTGTCTGCCGTATGACCCAAAGATTGCCGGGAATCACTTGAATAATCCAGTCAAGGGCCGGAGCGAAGACGGGCTGATCTGAAGGAGGCATCTGCGACGGCATCACGACCAGATCTGTTCCGCTGGACTGGATGAATTCGCACGCGGTGAATCCCGTATTCCCGCGCAGAAGATGATAATCGAGTTCCAAATTCGGCCGCTCCTGGCCTTCTATCCAGGATTTAAGTGTTCGTTCCGCTGAGAGGCTGCCGTTACTAACTCCGAGGGCTTTTTCTTTCGCTTCGGCAAACGTGGTTTGGACGTGGAGAATGGTAATGTGGCGGCCACCACTTCTGCCCGCAAGATTAAGCGCTGCGCCGACGACCCGGCGACTGGACTCGGACAAATCCGGAACAACCACCAGCATAGCCCCAGGGGGTTTCGGATCTTCTTTCGGCTCGGTATATAGCAGTAAATCGCAAGGAGCGCGTCTAAGCAGCTCGCGGGCGACGTCCCCCGTAAAATTGCGGTGCACACTTTGTGTTTCCATCGCTCCCGCGATTAACAGGTCAATGCTTTCTTCGCGCTGAATTTTTAGGATGGCTTGGGCCGGTTCTCCGGGCTGGAAGCGAATCGCTGCGCCGCTATCGAGTTGTAGGTCGCGTAACGCGGAACGGAATCGCTCTTCCTTTTCCTTCGTGAATTCGTCGGCGTGGATCAAGCATAACGGCGCAGCCAGAGAGCGACTGAAGTGACCTGCTTCGGCGAGAACTGCCATGAAGCGAGGGGAAAAAGTTGTCGCAACTCCTACTCGGCAATACACGCCGGGGAGAATACTTTAGTTCTCTTTGGCCAACAACTTGGTTTCTGTGGAGAGTTGCGGTTTTAAAGATGCAACGTCAAACGGCAAGGCCGTAAGAAAACGTCCCCGGTTCTTCGGGCTTTGAAGACCGCAAAGCTCGACGCCTATTTAAGACAAATATTTGTGGCGGAGATACTCGACACGATAGCGCGCCTGTGTGGACTCCCCGGTGGCCCTGCGCATCAGTTCGGCCGGAAGATATTTTCGACCATGCTGATGGACATTTTCACGCAACCATTTGAGTAATGGCGCATAATTTCCCTGAGCAAGTTCATCAGAGAATCCGGAAACTTTCTTCTCAGCTGCAGCCATCAACTGTGCAGCGTTGAGGTTCCCAAGGGTATAGGTCGGGAAGTATCCCAGGGAACCCAGACTCCAGTGGATATCCTGAAGGACGCCATGAGCGTCGTCAGGTACGACAAGTCCAAACAGCTCATAAAAACGGGCATTCCAGGCTTCAGGCAAATCCTCGACTTTCAGTCGCCCCTCAACCAGCGCAAGCTCCAGCTCGAACCGGAGCAGGATGTGCAGGTCATAAGTCACTTCGTCGGCTTCGACCCGGATAAACGACGGGGTCACGCGTCGTAAGCCACTCGCAAGATCAGCGGGAGAAAAGCGGGCAAGATCGGGCAAATACCTGCACGCCGTCGCATGCCAGAGTTGCCAGAATTGCAGCGTCCGCCCGACATGATTCTCCCAGAGCCTTGACTGGGACTCATGGATTCCCAGGGAAGCGGCATCCCCGCAGGGTAGGCCCGCTCGATCCGGGCACAAACCTTGTTCGTATAGTGCATGACCGGTCTCATGCATGACTCCGTATAAGGAAACCTCGAAGCGCTTGCTGTCAAAACGAGTGGTGATTCGTTGGTCAAATGGGCCCAGCGATGTCGCGAAAGGATGCGTTGTCGTGTCGATGCGTCCCGCTGCAAAATCGTAGCCAAAGGCAGTTGCTATCTCTCTGGCAAACAGTTGCTGACCCTCAATTGGGTAATGACCATCCAGAAATTTTTCTGGCACAGACTTGTTTCTGATCTCCCCCAGAAGTTTGAGGAGGGCCCCGCGAGCTTCTTCCAGCACGGGTTTGACCTGACGGGCCGTAATGCCTGGCTCGTAGTCCTCAATCAATGCGTCGTAAGGAGATTCCTGATATCCCCAGAGATCTGCCTTCTGACGCGTGAGCTCGACAATTTTTCCCAAATGCGGTTTAAAGAACGCAAAGTTGGACTCCGCTCGAGACTGAACCCAAGCTTCACGAGCGATCGTTCGTGTCTTTTCAAATTCTTCGACAAGCGCGATCGGAATTTTCGTCGCTCGATCGTATGATCGCCGCCACTCCCGGATATTCGCGCCTTCTTCTGATCCAGGATCGAAGCCAAGCTGTTCGGCGGCTTGGAGCCAATCACCGACGCTAGATTCGGTAAAGAGTGCGTGGGCTTTAGCTTCGAGGTAGCTTAACTGGTCCGCTCGAAAAGGTACGGCCTTGGACGGGATATAGGTTTCGAGATCCCATGAAAGCACTGCTGCGACAGATCGTAGCAAATAGACTTCGCGAGACCGTTCACAGAGTTTCAGGTAAGCTGTGGACGACATGGGTTGACCCTATTCCGTCTTGCTCAACGCCTGCAACTTCTTTATAAGCCGCCCTCCGGGCACACTTCTCGCCGTGAGGGCTGGCGTATTCGGTATTATCGTTTTGCTATTGTTTGCTTTGCCGGACTGTAAGGTGGCC
>JAFAQT010000146.1 GCA_019246215.1 Verrucomicrobiota bacterium | reverse complement strand
ACAGCTCCAAACCCTTCATGAAGAGGGGGAAGTCTGGGCAAAACTCGAGCCCTGGCTCGCCGAGCGCGTCGATCCAAAAGCTGCAGACATGCTTGATGCCGCAAAGCGACGAATCGACGTCGAATTGCGAGCCACAGCTTTCGATTTGGCCATGCGCATGCGGGAAGCGGAGTTTCTCTTGGGGCGTGGAGAGTGGGACCAGCGTTGGATGGAAACGGGGATGGAAACGCCGGATGAAAATACAGGGCGTCATGGCAAATTTACCCGCCCGAAGCTGCTTAAAATCTATGCTTTAGTTGTGCCGTGCATCGCGGCCACCGTTTTCAAGGCTGCCACGTACTGCTGCTATTACGATTTCCAGGCTAAAGCTAATCATCCCGTAGATCTTCCCATTGACTTGTTGATTTACGACGAGTCCGGTCAGGTTACGCCCGACCTGGGCCTGCCGCTGCTCGGGTTAGCCCGTCGTGCGGTGGCGGTAGGCGATTTGAACCAACTGGAACCTGTCAGGAACTTCGATCAAGCCAGTGATGAGCGTCTATTGAGAAGTCAGAGCATCGAAGAGCTCCAACAGGCCGCCTTGCGCGGTTCTGGTTTGACCCATACGACGGGATCGGTGATGCGGGCTTTTCAGCAGGCGACGGCCTACACCAATACAAACGTTGAGGAACCCGGCGTGCTGCTCCGCGACCATTTTCGCTGCGCCCCCAAGATCATCGCCTACTGCAACGAGTTGGTTTACAGAGGAAAACTGCGTCCCATCAGACAAGATGAGAATGCACCCTGGATCGCTCCAATGTCATGGGCGCATATTCGTGGCGACGCCGTGAAGCACGAGCGCACATGGAGTAACGAGCCTGAGGCGGAAGCAATCGCGCGCTGGATCTCCGATAATCGCGAGGCCATTATCGAACGGTATCGCGTCGACGATCTCGAGAAAACCCTCGCCATCATAACTCCTTACAGGCGTCAGGAAGGAGTGCTCAGGAATGCCCTGCAGCGCCACATCGAGGACAAAGTGAGGATTGGAACCGTTAATTCCTTGCAAGGGGCGGAAAGCCCTATCGTCGTGTTCTCGCCCACCCGGACCCGGGCATCCATCGAAGGTAACGCGCCCGCTTTCGATATGCGTCCCAACATGCTTAACGTTGCGGTTAGCAGGGCCAAAGATGCGTTTGTGGTGATTGGCGATATGGGATTGTTCGACGAGTCCTGCGGGCACACGCCCTGTGCAGTTCTGGCCCGTCACCTGTTTGCGGATCCAGGTAACGAATTGTCGGGCGTACTTCCCGCTGTTGCTGTAACCATTCCGGACCTGGTCGAGAGGATTGAGGGCACCGAACGGCACCGGGAACTCTTGGTGGAGGCGTTCGATAAGGCGACCCGCCGCCTACTGATCTCCTCGCCGTTTCTGACAAGGAGTGCAATCGAAGACGACGAGGTATCCTCCTTGATCCGCGCCGCCATAAAGAGAAATGTCGCAGTAGACATTTATACGGGGTTGAAGGGAAGCAATGATCATAATGCCGCATTCTTGGATGCGGCGATAGTGCTTTTAGTCAACGCCGGCGCGCGTGTCTGGCGCACCAATCGTGTGCATGCCAAGACGCTGGCGTGCGACGAAATGTTAGTGGTCGAAGGATCGTTTAACTGGCTTTCAGCGCCCCGCGACCCGACGCGAGCTCGCAAGGAAACCTCATTCGCCGTCTGGGGGCGTCCGGCTCAGGCCCATGCCGCCGCCGTGGAAGCAGAATTCGCGGCCCTGGATGCCGCCTTGCAGGCAGCGCGGCGTTAGTTTTCGCAAACAGTGTCCTGGAGCTGACTCGCAAAATAGCACACTGAATACTGAACTTCCATCTCAAAGGCAGGCTTAGGCTATTGGAGAAATCACTGACTCGGCTGGCAAAATGGCGGCTGATGGTTTTAGAGGCGGCGAGGGATCGGTATGCGTCGATTTACGCCGGCTCACAAACGGCTTTTCAAAAAAGGTTGAGATCACGGATGCGCGATCGCGCTTACTTCATCCTTTACGACTTCTGCCGAATGCACCAAAACCTCAGAGCCACGCTGGACAAAAACGTCGATTCATTTAAGCGCAACTTGTCCGGCTTTCATCCTCTTTACTATGTCTTCGAGCATGATTACCTGAATGACATGGCTCTCACCGTCCTTGCGTAGAATGTGTGTTACCCCGGGATAATGACGCTCGTGCAGACTAGCTTCTGTAATCGGGTCACACGCATAGGACTGTTGTTTAGCGGATAACATTCCCCAACACACGCAAATATGTATATGCGCAAATGCCTTCTTTTGTTGATTCTCGATGTCCTCAATAAGCCCCTCAAGATTATTCTTGAACTCCATCGTGAGGCCACGCGTTATAAACTCCTTATCGTCTAGCCCTAGAATATCCGTGGATAATCCCAAGGGGTTCTTGGGAGGAATTGCAAGTTCATGATCCTTTGCATGGGCTTTGACGTTATCTGTCCAATCCTCGTGACCCCGTTCTACCTCCCTTTGGGCTGCCGTTGTCTTTTCTCCAGCGGGCTTCAAAAGTCCACTGTGCTTTAGAAGGTACTGAATAGCCGGATCAGCCGCCTTTTGAGCCAACTCCATGACTCGGCTCTGTAAGGTTTTTCTTCCTTGGTCAGGCACTTCCCCATAGAAGTGAACCAAAACAAATACGCTCTGCCCGAGAAGATCGGAGCGCGATATTTTGACCCTTATGGCCTCAGCCATTCTCTGCTGATTGAACCCCAATGACAAGACCTGGAGAAAAGAAATGACCGCGATCCTGTTGAGTAGCGGCCTTGTTTATGTCTGTCCACGTAGGGGCATGATAGGGGCGAAACGCATAAAGACAGGGAGTTATCTCGATTAGGTCGGGGTCAAACTCCGTGGCCTTCTCACTCCCAATGGCCGTTCTGATATCCTCAGAGTTCCACCTTGAGCCCGTCGAGATAATACTTGTAATCCCGTTTTCCACGGTACGGCAGTATTCGCAAAGACCGCCTTGACATGCGCAATAGTTCGCATAGGCCCAAGAAATTGGCAACTTTTGGCAACGGGAATGACAATTGAAAAATCGGGATTTCCCGTAAGTCGTTCCTGGAACCGAATTTATTTTATCGGTATTCATGCGGCGCTCAATGGCACCCCAAACCAAACGCCAAAAGCCGGAAGTGATGCCGTATCCTGTTCGAATCTGACGGGATCAAAGCCATGGCCGTCGAGGGGTTGCCATCGGCCTGAAACCAGCTGTACCACGTCCTGGTTGGAAAAGTTGAATAGGCAAAGGATCCGTTCGCCGTTCCCCCTTCGCTCAAACGCCAGGACCGGCTCATTTGCTTGAACCAGCGCAAGATCACCTGTCACAAGAGCAGCGTGCTGCTTTCGCCAGGCTGAGAACCTCCTAAACATCTGCAGAACGGATTGCGGATCTTTTTCCTGGTCCTCCGCCGCCAAAGCTAAATGTTCCCGCGGCACTGGCAACCACGGTTTGGCAACACTGAACCCTCCGTTGGGTAGTCCGGACGACCACGGCATCGGCGTTCGGCACCCATCGCGACCCTTAAACTCCGGCCAGAATTCGATGCCGAATGGATCTTGCAGATCCTCAAATGCTATTTCAGCCTCGGGCAGGCCAAGCTCTTCCCCTTGATAAACGCATGCACCTCCCCTAAACGATAAAAGAGCGGCGAGGAGCAACTTGGCCAGCGCGCGCTCGTCTCCCTGCAGTTCCGAGCGCCGCTCGGCCCGGGTGACAACCCGCTGGTTATCGTGGTTGCTCATTGCCCATGTGGTCCATCCTCCAAGGAGAACTGCCTCGGTCTTGGCGATGACCTCGCTGAGCGAAGGGACCGTGAGAGGGCGTTGCATGAGCTCAAAATTGTAACAACTGTGAAGATGCTCACCCGTGCGGGTATACTTAGCGCTCACGCTGATCATCTCAACGTCTGCAACCTCACCGATCAGATATCGATTATCATATTGGTTGATCAGTTCGCGGAGTTCTCCTAGCAATTCCAGAGTGCGAGCCTGATCACGGGTATAGACTAACCGCTGCCAATTGAACGGATTTTTCGCCACCGGCAGCAATTTGGTGTCCGTCGGATCAGGATTTAACGGTGGATTATCTCGCAATTCAGGGTCATGTGTCAGAGTCGTGATGGCATCCAGACGCAACCCGTCGACACCGGCGTCAAGCCAGAAGCGCACCTCTCCAAACATCGCATCGACGACTTCCTGATCATGCCAGTTCAGGTTCGGTTGGCTCCGCAAATAGTGATGAAGGTAATACTGTTTCCGACGGGCCTCCCACTGCCACGCCGAGCCACCGAAAACTGAAAGCCAGTTGTTCGGAGGCGTACCATCGGCCTTCGCGTCGGCCCAGACATACCAATTTGCCTTTGGATTCGTCAGGTTCTCGCTGCTCTCCTGGAACCAAAGGTGCTGATCCGACGTATGTCCCATGACCATGTCAATGATCACCTTCAGGCCTTTTTCATGCGCCGCCAAAAGCAGAGAATTGAAATCTGAATTCGTACCAAAAATCGGATCCACCATCCGATAATCGCCGACATCGTAGCCAAAATCGCGCATCGGCGATTTAAAAAACGGCGAGATCCAAATCGCGTCGACACCCAAATCTGAGATGTAATCGAGCTTTTGGGTAATACCGATGAGGTCGCCAGTACCATCCTCGTTAGAATCGAAAAAGCTACGAGGATAGATCTGGTAGATAATTGCTCCACGCCACCATTCTGATTTCATTGGGGGGTACTATTCAGGCGCTTGAAAATCGATCGTTTGCAGCCGGGTTGCAAGGCTCGCAGTGAGCGATTTTGAAGAACCTTTCGCAGGAGGCAGGAGTGACAGGCTTTGCAGAAAGATCAACGGATTTCCGCCTTCTCGACAATTGCGAGTGTCCACCGTGCGCTCAGTTTGAAGTAGCGGGTGCATCTCGTTTTTGGGATGGCAGAAAACGCGCCTTCTGTCTCCTGAAACTCCTGCTCGCCGTGCCCTTGCCGGAGCTCAATGGTTATCCGCGTTGGAAGCTTCCTTCGGCTTATTGCCCATTATATCGTCGATCTGTGCCAGCAACTCCGGAGTCATCCCTTGTGCGGCCGCTGAGGCTTGGAGGTTCTCTTCCAGTTGCGCCACCTTCGAAGCTCCCAGAATCACCGAGCTGACATGCGGGTTTTTGAGGCACCACGCGATCGACAGCACCGACTGGGGAAGACCAATTTCGCCAGCCAACTTGCCTAATCGGCGAACTTTCTCCAGACGCTCCGGTTTTAGCACCCAATCGCGCAGCCAACCGTAACTTTGGAGACCAAGACGGGCGTCCTTTGACAACCCATCGTTATATTTTCCAGTCAGTAGCCCGCTGGCCAAAGGAGACCAGACCGTTGTGCCAAGTCCGATTCGGTCATAGAGGCGTTTGTATTCGACTTCGACGCGCTCTCGCTGCAGGAGATTGTAGTAGGGCTGCTCCATTGTTGGTGGGACAAGGGAAGATTCACGGGCGACCGACCAGGCTTCCATGATCTCGTCCGCGCTCCAAACGCTTGTTCCCCAATACAAAACTTTACCTTGAGAAATCAGATCGGACATCGCACGAACCGTTTCCTCGATTGGTGTCTCCGGATCGGGACGGTGGCAAAACAAAAGGTCAAGGTAATCCACCTGAAGGCGCTTTAAAGCCGCGTGGCAGGCTTCGAAAACATGTTTGCGGCTGAGACCGTATTGGTTCGGTTTCTGCGGCTGTTCGGCCGAGCCAAAAAAGACTTTGCTCGAAACGAGCCAGGTGTCGCGCGGCCAGGCGAGTTTCCGGAGAATCTTGCCCATGACCAATTCGGACCGGCCGCAAGCATAACCTTCGGCATTATCGAAAAAATTGATTCCGCCATCGTACGCTTTGATCATAAGGGCTTCTGCAACATCATCGGAGATTTGGTCACCGAACGTGACCCAGGACCCGAGGGAAAGTTCGCTGACTTTCACGCCAGCTTTACCAAGTCTGCGGTAGTTCATAAGCACGCTTACCGTTGCACATTTTGCACGCATAGAACGCGAAATCTCACATGCGCTGGAGCTTCTGAGAATCTCGAGTCCGGCCCCGCTCCATTTTAGGTTGCGCTGCCAAGCACGGGCAACGTACTATGTAAGGTTGTGTCTTTAACCTCGCATGCCTGGCACTCCCGAGAAATCTGAGCCGTTCGCCGCTATGCAATCTGTGCCAGAAGCCCGGCTGTGGGCCGAAAGGGTCGCTGCACGTCTGTGGACGTTGCAAACCAGTTTTGCGGACGATCCGCCAAGCACCCGACACGATTATTTGGTCGAAGAGATCGAACGGTCAATCAAGGAAGTGGGCGAGAGCAGGCGTTCAGAATATCTCGGTGCGCTTATGGAGCGCTTTCCCGGTCCGGAACGGATCGACGCTCCCTATTTCAAACCGCCGGAAGCTGAAACGGTTGAAAGAGGCCCGCAACAGGTTGCGGATGAGCTGATTGCTCGGCTACCTGAATTCTCCAATGAAGAGAAGGCTGCGCTCGCCCAGAAACTTCAAGCTCTTGGGGTGTTCGTTTCGCCGAGCAACAGCATTGAGTTGCCGCTGGAACTGCTGGGTAAACTGGGGATAACGCCCAATGAGACCTTGGACGAAGAGCGCTTCATAAAGCTGTTCACGGCGTTGCTCGAGATGGTGATCACGCTTGACCATTTGATCTGGAACGTCTGGAGGAATGTCGCGCCCAAATCAAGCGTGCGTCGCGAGCAAGGCAGCGATAATCCGCGGCGGACAATCGGACGGTATCTCTCAGGTGATCGTGAGGTAGCCAGCCTGCAAATCACCCAAATGCTTGAGAAAACGCGTCAGCTGATTGCTGGGCTGCTGTCAGCGATCGGTCCAGCCGGAGAAATCTTCGCGCGTAAACATCTGGAGAGATTTGCGCCGGAAAAGATTCGGGCGAGCGTCGAGTCGAAGTCCCCCGGGTTCATCTCCAACATTGAACTAAGGTGCTGGCGCCGTTACGTTGAATTATCCGCCAATCTGAGCGGACAAGCTGTCGAAACGCAAATCGTCGACGGGATCGTATCTTATACGGAGGAGTTGATTTCGAGATCGGAAATTCGTGGCCGGTAATTCGGTCGATGTGCCGGCCCCCGAAGACTTATGCAAATACATTGGCACGAAGGATTGTTTTTGTTGCCGCATCATTTGCAGCGAATTCAGCGAAGCATTCTTGAAGTCTCCTCATTCGAGCGGCGTCTGAACTGGGCTTATCCCTATGGCTTGGTCGACGCGCGTCTCTCAAATGACGATTTGGAGAACATGCGCCTTCGGTTCGATCGACTCCATGCTGTCATGCCGAGCGGCCAGGAAATACTATTCCCGTCGGATGCCGAATTGCCTGCCATGGATATCAAGCAGGCATTCGAATCGCGAGGACGATTCACCGTCTATCTGGGAGTGCCGCTCTGGTTTTCCGCCCGCGCCAATTGCGTAAACCCCGGCCAGACAGTCGATCCGCGGGCGAAGATTCTTTACCGCATTGCGGAAGCGGAAATCGCCGATGAGAACACTGGAGAAAACGTCAAAACTGTCCTCCACCGGAGAGTCAATGCACGCCTGTTGTTGGAGCATGAGGATCGATCGGATCTTGAAGTGATCCCTTTGCTGCGAGTCACCAGAGCTGCAGGTGAAGAGGTCGGCTTGCCCAGGCGCGATCCGGAATTTGTGGGTCCCTGCCTTGTTTTGAACGGGTCGGCAACACTCCGCGAACTGGTGCGCGATTTGAGCAGTCAGGTGCTAGGCAGCCGCCAGGAATTGGTGCTCCAGATTACGCGCGGGGGATTCAGCATCGACACGATGCGAGGCATCCAGTTCGAACAGGTGATGCGCTTGCGGACCCTTAATCGTTTTGGGGCCAGGCTGGAGGCCCTGATTGAAACGGGTAATCTTGCTCCCTTCGAGATTTATCTGGAGCTGCGAGAACTCCTGGGCGAACTGGCAGCGCTTCACCCCGATCGCGATCTCTACGATTCCGCTCCCTACCAGCACGACAACCCTTACCCATGCTTCAGTGAATTGACGGCGAAGATTCGCGAATTGCTCAGGGGAAGTGTCGCCCCTAGTTTCCTAAAGGCGCCTTTTGTCAAGGCAAACGGCGTTCGGAAGGCGGCTCTGACAGAGGAGCATTTCCTCAGGCCAAGCGATTATTTTCTAGGGATAAGAACAAAAGAGGATCCACGGTCTCTCGCGCAACTTGTCGAAGACGCCGACCGATTCAAGCTCATGCCTGAGAGCCTCGCTGGGCGCGCCATTCGTGGCGTGATCCTTAAAGAGGAACGATTCCCGCCGCTCGAACTTCCTGCGCAATCAAACCTCTATTATTTTCGTCTCTTGCGCGGAGAAAGCGCCCGCAGCTGGCAACAAATCCAAAACGAAAAATCGGCCATCGTCCGGTGGACCGGAAATGAATCGGCGGACTACGATCTGACCCTGTATATGACGCTCCCAAAATCGGAGACCTAAAAGCATGACGCCGCTCGAGCTGTGCGAACCGATTTTTACCAAGGTTTGCGTTCTCAATCGCCTTGGACGCAACCAGGGAGGTTTGCTCAATTACGATCAGCTGCGTTTCGAGATTGAGCAGCTTTTCGCAGGTGTTCGCAATTCCGCCGATGCGGATCCCTCTCTCAAAGCGCATTGGCAGAAGCTGGAACTGCCGATGACCTTTTTCGTGGACTCGATGCTTTCGGAGAGCGGGCTCGCGGTCGCTACGACATGGAACCAAAGACGGCTGGCCTACGATAGAAAAGAACTTGCGGGCGACGAAAAATTTTTTGATCTGCTGGACGAGACGTTGAATGACCCCAGCGACCAGGCGAGTCAGCGCCTCGTGGTGTTCTACACCTGTATTGGACTGGGATTTACAGGGTGGTACAGCGGTCAGCCTGAATACCTGCGAGGCAAGATGCTGGATATCAGCCAGCGTATACGGACCGCGATGGAAGTGGACAGAACAGCGCGGGTCTGTCCGGAAGCATACCTCAACGTGGACACGCGAGATTTAGTGCAGCCGCCCGCCTCCAGGCTCGGTGGAATCGCGATAATCTTTGCCGGGCTTTGTCTGATTGTCGTGACGGTTGAAGCCTACCTTTTTCACGCGGCATCGCTTTCACTCACGGACTCTCTCACCGCGATCGGCTCTCAGGAGATTTCCAAGTGAAAGCTTGATGTTGAAGACTGTGTGAAAGAGCTGGCCTATCTACTTAACGCGTTTGCGAGCCTAGCCCTCTGGCTCAAGCTGGTCATCTTTCTTCTCCTAGCTACGATTATCCTTGGGGCCTACTACTTTTTCGGGTTTCAGGCTGCACTTCTGGTCGCAATCGGCGTTGCGGCGCTCGTACTGTTATTCGCGTTTTACCTCCTGGTCGTTTTCTGGGTGCGTCGGCATCGGGCTGCGAAAATGCGGGGCGAGATTGCCGGGACAGGTGCCAACAGCGGGGTTACCGACGCCGCAGCCCGGGGTAGACTGGAGGATCTCCGCCGCAACTTCGCCCAAGGGATCGACAAATTCGAGTCGGCGGGCAAGGATTTTTACGGATTGCCATGGTACGTGATTGTCGGGGAGCCTGGCTCCGGCAAGACCGAAGCGATCCGCCACTCGCAAGCGGGTTTTCCACCGGGCCTGCAGGACCAATTCCAAGGAGTAGGCGGCACCATCAACATGAATTGGTGGTTCACCAATTACGCCGTTATCCTCGATACAGCGGGAAGATTGATCTTCGAGGAGGTTGAACCAGGCGCAACCAGCGAATGGCTGGAGTTCCTTGGGCTCCTTAAAAAGCATCGTTACAACTGCCCAGTCAACGGGCTGCTACTGACAATCCCTGTCGAAAGTCTGGTTCAGGATTCTCCAGAAGAAATGGAACGCAAAGCCGCCAAGATCGCGCGCCAGCTTGAGGTAATCCAGCGGGAGCTTGATGTTCGTTTTCCGGTGTTTGTCCTGGTGACAAAGTGCGATCTGATCCACGGGTTCCGTGAATATTTTGAATCGCTAGATGAACCCCGCGCCCAGCAACAAATGTTGGGATGGTCGAATCCGGCCCCGCTCGATGCCCCATTTCGACCCGAACTCCTCGAAGAACATCTGCGAACGGTTGCGCAACGTCTCCGGAGACGAAGACTTGGTCTGCTGCTTGATCCGGTCCCGGTTGAGTCCGGCCGTCGGGCCGATGAAGTTGATCGGCTCTATGATTTTCCCCAAAGCTTGAGCGCGCTTGCGCCGCGGCTTCGGCGCTACCTGGAAACGATCTTCGTCGCAGGCGAGTGGACTTCTCGCCCATTGTTTCTGCGCGGAATCTATTTCACTTCCTCGATGCGCGAAGGTTCCGCGCTCGACGAGGAACTTGCCCAGGTCATGGGGCTGCCCGTCGATCGGTTGCCGGCGGGACGTGCCTGGGAACGAGAACACTCTTATTTCTTGAGGGACCTGTTTCTGGACAAGGTCTTCAGGGAGGACGGCCTCGTCACTCGGGCAAGCAACACCAATCGCCTGCTGGTGCAACGTAAACTGCTGCTTTTCGGCGCCGGCGTGCTTGGGTTGTTATGCCTGCTGTCGTTCGGAATTTTCGGCTTCCATTCCCTCCAGGAGAGCATCGTGGCTCAAAGCGGATTTTGGGCGCGCGCCAGAGAAGGCTGGCGAGGAAAAGTTTGGCAGCCGATCGTGGTGTCCGACCCCGCAAAAAGCGCGCTCTTTCAATACCGCGGCGATCAGCCGGTCGGTCCTGGTCTCACACCAGAGACACGTGCCGACTTTCGTTATGAAAAGCTGTCAATTGCCGATTATCATGAGGCGCTTCGCGAACTCGCCGGCAAGCCTCTCCAGATCCCCTGGATCTTCAGTTTGTTCGCACATTCCGGCAGTGATCCGGACAGAGGACGGCAGCACGCGCAACGGGTTCTGTTTGAAGACAGCGTCGTCAAGCCGCTCCTGGACGCCACCCGCCAGAAAATGAGCGAACCAGATCCGCTGCTTCCCAGCCAAGGTAAACCCGATCCGAGACCACCCGACCGTGTAAGCACTCTCGAAGCTAAAGCGCTTGCCGCTCTGGTCCGCGTAGAAATAGCTGTGCGCCGCAACTTCGGCCAATCGACGGAGGGTGCGCCTGGGATAAATTTTCTGGCACCGTTGCTCGAATATGTCGCGGACAGGTCTAACGAGCCGCGACTTGTCGATGTGATGAATTGGACATATACCGATAATCCCGATGGACGTGGAAAGTGGCCTCTCGAGTGGGCAAGCGGTGGTGCAAGCTTGGCGGAGAATACAGCAATACGGGTGGGATTGAATCACTTAGTGGCGGGGGCACGAGATCGAATTCAGACCAGGGCTGCCAACCTCCAGATGCTCGTCCAATTAGCGGACCTTGCGCGGCAATATCAGGCGACCGAGATCGAACTTTCCACAAAGGCCGGCATCAAAGACGATCCGGCTACCAGTGATCGGGAAGTGGCGATCATGTTCGATAAGCTCAATACCATAAAGATCGCGATGGAAGAAAAACTAGCGGAGCTCAGGAGAGCCGGTGTGTTCGAAGATGGCCCCGAAACTCTCGTTGCCGGTTATCAGAACCTTAAAGCGGGAAACGAATCGCGCTTCGGGCAAATCGCAGCAATCCAGGCCGATATCGAGAAGGTCCTCCCTACGCCCAACGCGAACGGAAACGCGCTCACCAAAATCCTGGAAGCGCTGCCGCGCGATGAGAACAAGTATGCTCTTCTCAGGGAGATCAAAGCGAAACTGACAGACATTTCCGAACAGATGAAAACCCAGATTTCGGGTGCAGTCAGCCAACCCCAATTGGATGAGTTCAAGACACTCGACGATGCGATCTTCGCACCAGTGAAAAATCAGAAAGCAAGCTATCTCGCCCGCTGGGATTGGTATCGTGAGTGTCGCGAGGGAGCACCCCAATTTCACTATACGGAACGGATGAGTCTAATCGGCATGGGCTGGAAGCCGTTCGCCTTGCTGATGGACGCCCTCGCGGCACTGAGCGCGAAAGTTGAAGATTTCCCCGGCAAACTGAAAGAGCCGTTCGTAACAACATGCAATTACCTGCTGCGCCGCGCAGAAGAAAGTCAGCGAGAAGCTTTCGTCACCAACTATTTTAAGCAAGCGAAGGCACAGCTTCGCGCGCGCGTGCGATTCCCTCTCCTATGGCCTCCGGGTCCGGATAATCTCACGATGAGCGTCGATCAGCTACGACAGGTCAAGGCTCTGGTGAACACGATTCGTGGCGATCTGCAATCGGAAACCTTTACCAAGATGCCGGTGCAGTCACGGCAGGGATTAACGGACATGGCAAAGGGACTCAACCCGCTCTACGCATTGTGCGATACAATCCTGAAACCGGACGGTTCGGTCGCTTCGGTCACCATCACTTTGCTCAACGGACAGGCGCAACGCCAATTGTCGGGGCCCGATCTCGCCCCGATGGCTACACCGACTCCGCCCCCTCTTCCGCCACGCCGCTCGATCATCAGCCAGCTGTTTAAGGGTGACGCACCCACGCCAACCCCTGAACCAACGCTTTCTTACAATCCTCGCAACTGGAATGGAATTATGCTCGTGGATGGTGGCAAATCGCGGGCCTACCGTCACGGAAGCGGGGTGATATCACTTGATGCTCCTGCCGACGCGCCGCTCGGAAAATATCAAATCGATAACGCCTTTCATTTCGTGGTTTACCACACCCCAACCGGTGGAGGATCTCAAGTGATTGATTGCGGTGAAAACTGGTCAGCGTTGCGGGTGCTGGGTCGATTTGGAGGGAAGCCCGTGGACGTCGGGCAGATTTGGCGCGTCTCCCTCAGACCAGGTGAACCGACTGCTGTGTGGGTCCAGATTGCTTTTGAGACACCGCTTCCCGCCCTGGAAGCGTGGCCCACCGTGGATAGCCTGGGGCTTCGAGACTTTGCCGGGCCATGAGCCGATTTCTCAGGGTTTTCCTACGGGACCCGCTCAGCGCCAAAATCCAGGTCGCCGGCTTCGGCAAACACCCGGCATGGGATGACCATCTCGACGATATCGGTTTAAACACCGAGACCCTAGTTGTAGCAAAACAGCTCCTCTATTCTGAAGGAATCGCTACCCAACTTGCATCGGGCGCCTGGGATAAGATCGAGATTTCAGGGAATTGCATTGAATTCGATCACCGTTTCGTTTGGGGCCGGGACAAACAATCTATCGTCGGCGCGATCTGGGCGTCAGCGGACCGCAAGGGACGCACCCGGTTCCCATTGGTGATCTGCGCACAAGCCGACTTTCACGGTCCGCGGGCAATCGATCTCTTATTTGAGCCCATGGAGCGGCTCGGCAGCATCTGCAGGGCGGCGAATACGCAGCAGGAAGTTTATGATGCATTTAGACGAACTCAATCGGAACTAAACCGCGCCAACCTCTCGTCCTCGGATGACAGTCCGTTTTCCGAGATTACGGATTCGATGGAAAACTCCGCCTTGCCTGCACTGGTTATCTTCTCTGCTGGCCTGAAAAAAAGGCGATCCCACGAAATCGCGAAGACGAGTGGATCGCATTTCCGGTTGGACGCCGTATGTTCTCACCCAAAAGATGA
>JAFAQT010000168.1 GCA_019246215.1 Verrucomicrobiota bacterium | reverse complement strand
AACGCGTAACAGAGATAATGCCGTTTTCCTTTCCCGAAAGCAGATGGCGACACTTCGCGCAGGTCCCTGACTTTCCTCGCGGGCTGCTTCCGATTGGGGACGCTCTTTGTCGTTTCAATCCAGTTTACGGCCAGGGGATCACGGTGGTCGCTCAGGAAGCCAACATGCTTTCTGATTTACTTCGAACATTGGGCGGAGATTTGCTCTCCAGGCTGGCACCAACTGTTCTAACGAAAGCTGAGGCACTAATTGCCGATCCCTGGGCCATGTCGGCAGTTCCTGACTTTATTTACCCGAACACAATTGGCGAACGCCCACCAGATGCGAGAAGATCACCTCACTTTCCAGCGCGCATTCGGTCGGGTGGCCGTCCTGGATGCGGAAATCTATAAATTGCTAGTAGAGATCAGGCATGTTCTCAAGCCACTTAGTCTATTAGACGATCCTTCTATCGCAAAGAGAGTAAAAGAAGAAATCGCGGACGGTTCACAGGTTAACACCGCGACAGCGGCTGTTTAAAGAGCGAAGATCTACGGATAGAACGGTTGCCGTTTGTGAACGGTCTAGTTTGAGGGCTCAGCCACCTTCTCCTGAATTCCTCATCGGCGCCTCCGACCGCTTTCCGTGAACGAGCGCCACGACGACACGGGAGCCCCCGCCCGAAAGGCCAATGAATTCCTACCAAAGCTGGATTTGTCGCTCTGAAATCCAAAGTATTTTTACAAAGGCGCGCTCTGATCCGGCCGTGTTCAGCGCGGATCAATCGTTAGACCGGTTCGCTCCCGGAGAAACGGTTACCAACCTTGTTGTGAAGCCCCTGACAAAACTCCGGTCCGCCGGCGCTGCCAATCTCTTCCAGGCCCAAGGGCCCGGCCACTCGATAAAAGATGCCTTCGCGATCTATTACGATCGCCTTTGTATTAGTCGTACCCTGATCAATCCGCCATATCTCTGAAGTAGTAACGCCAGTCCCCAAGCAAACATCTCACGTCACTTTTGCGGAGCCATTCGCTCTCTTACACTATGCTTAGCCAAGCGGTCTGCGGTGTATTGGTCCGTCACCAAGGTGTTAATCCAGTTTCCGCGCAAGGCGCCGAGAATCGCTGCCAATTTGCGCTTGCCGCCAGCGATCCCTACCGACGTACGAATCCGGCGCACTTGTTCTAGGTCGATGCCGATCACCCGGTTTCCAAAGGGCCATTTCACTTCCCTCCCATCCTTGTCATAGAAGCGCAGACAAATGTCCCCGACTGCCCCGTTGTCCTTAATCGTGCCCAATTCGTCCTCGGAAAAGGTATTGCCGCTGCTAGCCACCAGTGCCGACGGATCGACCGAACCAATTCCCACGAGAGCTAGGGTGATCTTGTCGAAGAGCTCAAAAGTATCCCTGACAAAAGGATCTTGCGTCAGAATCTTCCCAGCGCTAGCCGAACCCACGACCCCTGGAGCGGGCAGGAAGCGAGCGTCACCATGCACTAACCGGGCCAAGCGAGTGGCCAAGTGGTTAGCATGCTGTTCCGCGGACGGATTCCCGATTCCCCCCAACATTTGGACGACGATGCATTTCTGAATATTCCGGACCGGGTGCATCTGATCGACCGTTGACAAAAGCGATGCGCTCCACGATGAGATTCCAATCACTTCACCGGATTTAAGCGTTGTTTCCAAAAGCTGAGCAGCAGCCGAACCAATCGCATCGAGAACAGATTCTTCGGCGTCACGCGCCGCCTCAGCAATAACCACCTGATTAAGTCCGAATCGCCTCTCGAGCAATCCTTCCAACTCCGTGAACCCGCCTGGAGGACTAATCACGGTCGTTCGGACGATCCCGTACTCCTCAGCCTTCTTGAGAAGACGCGACACCCCCACCTGCGAAAGACCAAGTTTCCCCGCGATCTCAGCCTGAGTGAGCCGCTCTTGGTGGTAAAGTCTTGCAGCCTTGGTGATGGTCCGGAGATCTGGAAATATTTGCATGGTTTAGAACAGAGAGCGTTGCCAGCGGATCCAGGAATCTGCAGTTTTGAAAGATTATTTATTCACTTTGCGTTATCCAATCCCCCCCTTGAGGAGAGCATGCCTTCGCTCTGCCGTCAAGCTCCAGCTCGCGAGACCTGCCGAAACGTTTCATGCTGAGCGCTCAGGAGAATGTAAACGGTGACTCGGTTCTGTTCTGGCGATTTGAAACAGGATTTTAGAGCTCTCAACGAAAACTGCTTGACACTGTAA
>JAFAQT010000109.1 GCA_019246215.1 Verrucomicrobiota bacterium | reverse complement strand
CCGGTCAGGAAGTAGTTAGCCTCGAGCAGGCCGTACTTGATGTAGTGCGTCAGCAGGAGGACCGGCATGTAACCGCGCCAGAACTGCTGCTGATCAATGGTGAACGCCTGCTTGCCGTCGCGTATTGCGGCGAGTGACTGAGCCACGATGTCATATCCTGTCAAAATCAGGTTATCGCGGTGGCTATCCGCCTTGGCTGACAAGAACCCGTCGATCACGTCGCAAGTGCTGGTGGCGGCGGCGGTGTCCGGATGGGCGCGGAGGTAGTTGAAGATCGCTTCCGACTGCTGGCCGGGGTCCATCGTGAGTTCGAGAAAGTCTGCCTGAATGCCAGCGTCCTTGAGAGTCTGGATCTCGGCATCGGCACGCTCGCGGCAGTTGGCGTCACCTGGCTGCTGGTCCCCGACAACGACACGCCCCTTGACGCCCATCGCAATGAGCCGTTGCGCCGTGAGGCGTCCGGCGGCACGCTCATCCGAGCCAGTTCGGAAGAGGAACATGTCGTTCGGATCGCGCACGCATGACCCGGGCGGCGGCGCAGCCGCGCTCCCAAACGCAATGCCGGCTGCCTTAGCTCGCGCGGCGACCTCCGTGTAGACCGAATCTTCCGCAAAGACGCAGACGGCAATGCCATCGGCCCGTGCAGCAATCGCTTCTTCGATCTTCTGGATCTGGTTTGGAATGGTGAGCTGATCCGGATAGATGTAGGTAACCTTGACGCCAAGATTTTTGCCAGCCTCCTCGGCACCGCGGGCGAGATAGCCGTGGAAACCTGTCGGCGCGGCACAGCCGACGAAGTAAATGGAAATATCACGTGCCATCGCAATACCAGCCGAAGCTAGCAAGGCGAGCATGGCAACAAAGACACGCGCTCTCTGAGTAACGCGTACGTGGCTACGTCTCATAGTCATCGCGATTTCTCCTGGGGGATAATGGGGGACAAAGATGGCTGACACCCTAGAGTACGGTCCGCCTCCTCGTCAATGACATTCTCCGGATTCAAGCCTCCAGCGTGTGCATGAAGTAAGCAGACCGGAGATCCTTTCCTCAGATCCCTGCCGGACGCCGGACTGGAAATGTTTGAACTGGGCAGCGAAATTTCATATCAGAACCAACGTTCTTGGCTGCTTTACTTCTCAATTCCAAAAAGATAACGGATTCAAGCATGAGTGAGAGCACAGTCCAACAGGGCCATAAGTTCGCCGTTGTGATCCACGAAGATGATCTGGGGATGTGCCACGGTGCAAACGCCGCGTTTATCGAGCTGAACAGCCTGGGTGTCTGTACTTCGGGTTCGGTGATGGTACCGTGTCCATGGTTCTCGGAAATTGTCGATCTCGCCACCGCACATCCATGTGATGTCGGTGTTCACCTGACACTTAATAGTGAAAAGAAATATTATCGTTGGCGTCCTCTGGAAGCCCGAAGCCAGAACGGTGGATTAGTCGATAGCGGAGGTTTTTTTCATGCGAAGGTGCCGGCGACGCGAGCGTCGGCTGACCGAGGTGCGCTGGAAGACGAGCTACGAGCACAGATCGAGTGTGCACTGGCAGCGGGATTGCATCCATCTCACCTTGACGCGCACATGGGATGCGCCTACACACCTGAGTTTATCGATATCTACGTGAAGCTCGCCGCGGAATATAAGATTCCAGCGATGTTGCCCCAAAGCTTCCTTGACTTTGATCCCGCGGCAAACTGGGACGAATACAGCCCTGAGCTGTGCAACCAAAAATTGCGGGATCTGGACCTAAGCTGGGTCATTCGTTTCGACGCGGTTATCGAAACCCCATGGCGCGATTCGTCAAGCATCGAGGAGCGGTATGACCGATTTTTTGGCCGCCTGCAAGAGGGCAAGAATTTCCTTGCGCTTCACTTTAACGCTCCCGGGGAGATCGAATTCATTGATTCACCGATGGGCGCACGAACGAGGATCGATGAATACGAATACTTTCGCTCCAGCGGTATAATCGAGCGATTCAAGAGGATAGGCGCGACCCCGATATCGTTTCGACTTTTAACCGCGGCATTAGCGCAAGACTGAGTTCGCCAAAGATGAAGAATCGCCAAAGATGAAGAAAAACCTAAAATTCGGTCTCATTGGCGCTGGTTTCATCGGACGAACTCACGCGTTAGCTATTCACGCGGCCCGCCAAGTGTTTGCCGATCTAGAGTATCTGCCAGTGGCACACATGCTCTGCGAAGTCTCTCCAGCGTTAGCTGAGAAGAGCGCGCGCGACTTGGGATTTGAAAAGTTTACCGATGACTGGAGAAAGCTGGTGGACGCGGTGGACGTCGTGGTGGCAGCGGTTCCGAGTCATCTCCATCGAGAAATAGCGTTGTACGCATTAGC
The DNA here is from genome assembly GCA_019246215.1 of Verrucomicrobiota bacterium. Taxonomy (GTDB): domain Bacteria; phylum Verrucomicrobiota; class Verrucomicrobiia; order Chthoniobacterales; family JAFAMB01; genus JAFAMB01. Next base: position 1,727 of record JAFAQT010000109.1, on the reverse strand, counting down.
TTCTGGGAAACATCTTTTGTGCGAAAAGCCGGTCGGTCTAGATAGCCGGGAGCTGGAACAGATTCGAGCCGCCGCCAGGCAATCAACGGCCTGTCACGCGGTGGGCTTCACTTATGCCCGCGCTCCGATGGTTACCTTCGCGAAACGAATGGTCGACGATGGCAAGTTGGGAAAATTGCTCCATTTTTCCGGGCGGCACAACGAGGATTACCTCGCAGGTCCAAGCACCGCATTTACCTGGCGGCAAGAATCCAAAATCGCAGGCCGCTTTGGAGTTCTTGGAGATCTCGGTTATCACATTCTTTCAATTGGGCGAATGTTGTGCGGCGAAGTTAGAGCGGTTTGCGGTCTTACCGAGACCTTTTACCCGACGCGAAAGGACGCCGGCGGCACCCCTCGAGCCGTTGAAAATGAAGATTATGCAGCGTTCGTCAGCCGCTTCACCGATGGCGGTGCTGGTAATTTTGAGAGCAGCCGCTTGGCGCGCGGATCAAAGCAGAACCTGAGTTTTGAGCTCGTAGGCGAAGCTGGAGCAATTCGATTCAGCGCCGAACGACTGAATGAGCTGCAGTTTTACTCAGGCAGCGATGAACCATCGACTGAGGGGTTTCGAAAGATTCTGATCAACGCTGCTCAGAAGCCATACAGCTCCTTTATTCCGGCACCCGGCCACGGCCTTGGATTCAATGACCTTAAAACGATCGAGATTGGTCAGTTCGTCACTGCCATCGCAGAACAACGCCGATGTCTGCCAGATCTTGATGATGCTTACGCCATCTGCAAAATCTGTGAAGGCGTTCTACAATCAGACACCGAACAGCGTTGGATCATTTTAAGATAAGAGAAAATATCGATCTGTTTACATTTTCAGAAAGGCAGATTTGCAAAAATCTCTTCGCGCGATTTGCTTTTTCAGGCAGCCCGAATCCAAGCGCAGTTAAGAAACGATCGTGAACTTTATTCGGTCCCCAAGGCTAACTCCCGCGCTTTTGGCGCAGGTCATATGAACTTGGCGATTATCCAGAATGTAGCCTCCGGGCGGTTGGTGTTTAACCAATTCGGGAGGTTCGATAATTTGAACCCACCACGTGCCCACGGAAGCACCTTCCGGGTCATCCTCAACGGTAGCGGTGACGTTGATGAGCTCAAGCATCAGGTCAGCCGAAACCTTGTAGGGTGCCAGGGAATCAATCGAGGTGACCGCCATGGTAATCTCAGCCATAAAGCAAAGCAGCCGATTCAGATTTTCCGCCACCATGTGTCGGCTTAATCAAGTGTAAGACGTGCAGGAGAGCTAGTACACCGTCTCCCAAATTTCTTGGGCAACGAGGGCAAAGGGATTTAGGAGACGGTGCACTAAAACAGCCGACAATATTCAGCGCGGGTCTGAAGTGTATTATTTTCGGCGGCATTTGATAACTATGGCCCAAAGCGGATTCGAGTCTATAAAGAGTTCGATGGAGTGTTAAATCCGAGATGATACGCGCGCCCCCTCAGGTTGTCCCCTCACCACCCAAGTGAGGCGTTGCGCTACCCAGGTGCGAGCGCCCCTTTTCGAAGCCGAGTATGGAGTCAGATAGGATTGCCTGCGATGGGCCGCCATTGGAATATTGACGGTACTGCGGTCTGCCAGTCTCCACTAAATGCCTGACAACGCCTTGGACCGTCAGGAAAGGGCCGCGCACATTCGTGTTAAAATGTCGGCCCCAAAGCTCGAGGCGCTTTGT
>JAFAQT010000011.1 GCA_019246215.1 Verrucomicrobiota bacterium | reverse complement strand
GTTATAGCCCAGCGCCATCGGCATTGGACATAGGCTCCCCCCAATCGTTCTCGTTCTCGACGTTAATCAGGTGTGGGCAAACGCAGTCGTACTTGTTGGTGGTTTTTCTCGCATCGCAAGCCAGTTTTGACCGCACGATCAAAGATCAGACATCCTGTTCCCATTGAATTAGCATGAGCCTGAGATTTCGTAAATGAGGCGCAGATCGGTGCCTGGAAAAACAGTTTCTGTAGCTGTTAGTTCTGCGCAGATGTGACGGAGGATTTCGTCATGAGCCTGGGTGGTCATCGGGTGCAGGCGCACGGTGAGAACTTTATTTTGCTGGTCGGGAATAAGGTCGACTTCGGTGCGGAAGAGTTGTCGAATCAGTGAGCGGGCATCATCGAGGCGCTTGATCTTGTCGCGGGCCAGCTGCGCGAGGGCTGTTTCAGCCCGATAAGCGATGAGTTTGATAGTGTCGATGAAGTGTTTTTTCTCTGAACGCAGGCGTTGGAAACGATCTTTGTCGGGTAGATCTTTGATCTCGATATGTTTGGCAATCGCTTTGCGTTGAGCCTTGAGTTGCTCGATGTGGTGGCGGCGTTCTTCAATAGCCTGCTGCAGTTGACCCTTCTTGCTCTGATAGGCTTCGACTTGGTGAGGCTCCATTTCTTGGGTCAGCTGGATTTCTGCGAATCGGAGCAGTTCACGGCTGAGTAATGCGTTTTGGCGGCGGATCTGGCTGTCGAGTTGGCGCCAGGCAGGGTTGATGACGCGGATTGTATCAGGAATGGCTTCAGTTCCGTACTCGATTAATCGATCTAGATTATAGTGTTGGCGCATATATTTGAAAAAGGTTTCCTGGCACCATCTGGCAAACATCGCGACGGCTACCTTGGTCAAATCAGAGCGGTAATCAGTGCTTAAGATGGAGCTCTGGTGACCTTTTTCGGAGAGGTGACGGACCTCTCGCACCCATAGATCATTGGAAAGTCGTACGCCGCGTTCGGCCAGTTCCATGGTGACTTGCTCCCCGTTGACTAGGCTGAGCTGGTGCGGCCCAAATTCCTGCTCCGGCCAAAGCTCTCCAGGGAACTTGTGATAAGTAAGCACCGCGATGCGCTGCTCTTTCATTTGGGCGAAGAACTGCGGCGAGTAGCCTTCGCGGTCGAAGACGATGGTAAAGCGGCTTAAGAGCGGGTCGGCCTCCAGTTCCTCTTCGCTGGGCTGGTTTGGCACATCGGCTTTAAGCCGTGGCACAATCTGATCGCGCAGCACGCTTAGCAATCCGGGGTCGACGGCGCAGCTGACCACAAAAAAAGGCCGTCCGTCCATCGCATTAACCCAGTAATCGGTCGTGCCGCGCAAACAGAGCCTCTCTCGGGCAATATAACGCCGAGGCAGATCAGTGAGTTTTCCATGATAAACCCGCACATGACCATCGGCGTAAAAGACGCCGGCACATTCCGGTTCGTCCGCCATCCATTGCTTTGCCAGAGCATTGCTCCAGCGTTGAGCGCTGCCCTGCTCGGCGCACAGTGCGGTGATCTTTTGACGCAGCGTGCGCACTTCGGGGATGCGATCCAGTCCGATCAGCTTGCCCCATTCTCCCGGCGCCACATAGCGCAATGCTTCGAGCGAAGGAATACGCGCCAGGGCCATTAGCCCCAGAAGTAGAAAAATGCTCTCTAGCGGATAGAAACCCTCCGGCATCGAAAACATCTCCCGGCTCTTGCTCAATAGCCCCAGAAACAACAGTGCTGGCAGAGCGAACAGTACGCCGCCATCGGGAACATCTTTAACCAGTTCAAACTCAATGCCAGCCCCATGAAGGAGGCCTACGCTGGCTGCGACCCGTTCCAAGCTGCGCGTCGTTGCTCGACCCAACGGCGCTTGAATATCTGCTATACTGCGCTCGCTCTTAGTGCTCGCTATCGCAGCGCTGAATGGGTCTTTTTTTTTCCCGGCCGCAGACGACCCGAGCGGATTGCCTTGTGCAGGGTATTGGACAAAATCCCCAGCTGCCGACCTACTTCGGGCACCTCCAGCCCCTGATCCAATAACCCTTGGGCCTGTTGGCTAACTTCCGCAGTCAATTTGCTGGCCGAGCGCTTCTTGGCAGGCGCAAAAAAAGCCGCCGCCCCAGCCTCCCGGTAGAGCTTCACATAGCGTTTGACCGTTACGAGCGGCACCCCGAATGCACGAGATATCTCCGCCTGAGTGGCATTGCCATTGATGATCAATTGAGTGCTAAAAAGCCGGAAGGTCGCCAGAGCGCTCTTCTCATGGACAAACACCGGCAGATGGCCGTTAAAGTAGTACACCTTTCCATCCCGCTCCTCAAAAGCGACTTCCGAATTGATGTGCGTGACTCCTGCCGGAAAGATCGGCAACTGTACCTGTGGCATCTGAAATTGTTGCCACGTTCGGACAAAAAAGCACTCTTCTCCCACAGCAAAACTGTCTCATCTCACTTCCCCTGCCTATCTATGTTCCACCCCGGGGGGATCAGGAGTTCTGAACTTGCTTGCCGATTGATCGTTGATCCGAATACGGAGAGCAAGTGCGACGGTACTGTCACGATAGGGAGAGTCCAGCGTCGGTTTCTTGGCCGACCAGAGTGTAGCCGGCCAGGGCTTCACTCCTGTTCATGCGCTATGCTGGGAGAAAACTTGGCGATTGGGTTACCCCGTCGGCTGGAACCCAAATTCCGGATTGAAACAACGGATTTCGCAGATTATCGGAGGGTACTGGTGTTGTAGCACGGAATTCTGGTTTCCGACAAATTCGTGCCCGGATTGCAGCGTCTTCGGCTATTTGGAGAGCAGAAGATGAATGGACGCGACAGCTTGAGCGTTAATTTGGCAGATCTCGGACTCTGTTAGACCGAGGCGAGCTGCAATGTCGACCGGCCGCATTTTCTCGCAATAAAGCATGGCCAGAGCTTTTTTGGAAACCGACGGCAGCTGTGCGAGGAGGGATACAACTTGCTGGCGTCCCAAGTCAGACCTGGAATTCTTGGTCATACCTGCTTGTTCGCCGCGCTCTTGTATCGAATGCATTACGGAACCCTCGACGCCTCGCATGCCTTGGATCGATTTAATTCTAGAAAAGAAAAGGGAATGCGTAAAGCTGCTGATTCAGACAAAATTCACATTAAAAGCGACAAATGCGAAACTTTCATTGACTACAGCTGATCGAGTCGCCGGGTCAGCGAATATCGGTACCAGCCTTAAGCGGGACAGTTGAGCCACTTGGTCCATCGGTGCGCCAAAACGATCTCCGGCAGAGGAAGAAGTGACTGCCAATCGATTCGCTCCCGACTGCAGTATTGGCAGGCAAATGAGGATGGCAATGTAGCCAGGAGATCCCATTGACACCTGAACCGCTCCCTCTTTCAGCAGTTCCGTCCAACCCGTAAGAAATGCATTCCGATGTGCCCGGATTAACAAAAACGGATCTCAGGAGCGGATTCGTCCTTTGTCTGCGCAAGTTGAACGGAGCAGATCGAAGCACATAATGGGACCGGTTTGTTGTCTGCGCTTGCATCGGCGAAGGCTTGAATCGGAAGCTAGCAGTGTTTCGCATCCGGGGCTGCTGTTCATTGCATCCGAGGGTCGTCAGCTTACGCACTCTCAGGTTAGAAGATTGCTTCAGAAAGCCCCGATGCACAGCGACGCCGAAACTCTTGAAGGCGGCACCTCGCCGCAGCGACCGCTTGTTCTGTTGGTGGAAGACGAGGCCCCTCTTCGACAAATGACGGCCCTAGTGCTGAAACGTCTCGGTTATCGGGTGCAGGAAGCATCAAGTGGCGAGGAGGCCTTAGATCTCGCACAAGCCAGCCGAGACAAGATCGACCTGTTGATTACTGACGTGCTAATGCCGGGCATGAGCGGCCGCGAGTTAGCCGAAGTGCTCCAGTCCCGTGATGCGGAGTTAAAGGTGCTGTTCCTAAGCGGCCGTGCTGTGGGTCGCCAGAGTGTGGCGGATACCGGAACGGCGTTCCTGCAAAAACCCTTCACGGTCGACGCGGTTTCCAAAAAGATTAAAGAAGTCTTAGATCCGCGCTAATCGGATATCGTAAAGCTTTTCAGCGGAGTAGTGGACCAATATTCCGTCACTACTGGTACGAAGAGTGGGGAGGTCGCATCGGCGTGATTGTGACTAGATCGAGACTTCGATGGGATGCGGGGATGTGATGGACCGTTCGACACCTTCCGACGCTTGGGCATTTTTGATTCATTTCTCGCCGAGATCGAACTTCCGAGCGAGGAGATGGCCACTGTGGTGAATTGAAAGGAAAGTAGAAGGACGGAAAGTAGGTTTCGACTGCTGCGCGCACAAGGACGCCTCCTGAGGCGTTGATTATTTCCATTCAGGGCGTATTCTGACTAACTGGAGAGTTGAGATGCCAGTTCCAACAGATCTGCGAACCCTGTGTTCGGCGCTTGAGCATTTCCATTTGCCTGCCGCTCTTGGCAGTTTGAGAGATAATTGTTTGGTAGCCTGGAACCCGTTGTTTCGAGAGATGGCGGGACTATCTGAAGCGGAACTTGTGGAGGTAAAACTCACTTCTTTGATTGCTCTGGATGAGAGCAACCAGGGTGTGCAAAATGGGGATTCTGAAAAAACTGTAGAGTTCGTACCGTGCGCCCTGAAACAATTCAACAGGCTTCGGCCCATGCCGGGAAGCGCTCTCAGGCGTGACGATGGGCTGCTGCTGGTGATCTTGAATTTTCCCGGCGGCGATTTGGCGTTTCAGGATTTAATTCGCGGTCGTTTGATTGGTCAGGAGGAAGAGAAGAATCGCACCAGGCAGTTTCTTCATGATATTCTCAGTTCGAAACTCCTCATAGCCTCCTTTGCCACCCACGAGGTATATCAGAGATTGGCTGCGAGTGGAGCAGAGGGGAGCCAGGAATTGGCAATGGTTACCAAGCTGTTAGAAGAAGTAATCGACGCCATCACGGACGGTTTTGAGGAACAACTATTGCGCTCGGACTCAATCCCCGATTCGGAAGCGGCGACTCTTCAGGTTTGACGAACCTTTGGCGTTCCATAATTCCATTGGTCCCCCATCCGGAAGTGTGAGGACCGCTGTTGGCGCGATTCAAACTTCGAGCAACTCCGAAATGACTCGCAAGAGGGCGTCGGGGGTGAACGGTTTGAGCAACAGGGCGTTAAATCCAGCAGCGGGTACTCGCATTTGGTCCAGCGGCCTGCTCAGTCCGGTGATCGCAATGACTGGTACCTCGCCCGCGCCGGGAAGGCTCAAGGAACGTATTTCCTGTAGCAGTTCGAACCCATCTTTGCCAGGCATAGCGATATCAGAAACAACGAGGGCCGGTTGAAGGCGAACAACGACTTCCAAGGCATCGTCCGCATTCGAACACTCATAGACGATCGCACCTAAGCCGGACAGGAACCCCGCCATAGCGGATCGCACCTGTTTGTGATCGTCCACAACTACAATCTGAAGGTTGTCCAACCGTCGAGACAGATTATCCTCCTCCTGACCATCGTAAAGGCTAGCTGTCCGGAGTTCGCACAAGGGAAACAAGGCGGATGCGCCAGCGAGCGTTGTTGTATTCTTGCCAGCGATAGCCATGCCATCGGTTGTGCCCCCCTGACCTTCGTTCGAATCGTGAACACATGTTCAACCGCCCGGGCCCGCACACCGCAGCGCTGTAGACATCCTCGAATGTAAGACTTGGAGTAGCGATCAGGGCGATCAATCGATTCCTGCCAACTTGCTGGCTTCCAGAAGGTTACCTTTCCTTTTGCTGCAAGAGCTCCGGACGATACTCAAAATGCATGGTGTCGTAATGATACCATTTGCCGCCCCAGATAAAGCCGTGGCGCTCGAAGATTTCGACGATCCGATGCGGGATCCGGTTTTTGTAGGGAATCACTTTTTCGTGATCCGCAGTGGCATTCCAACGCCAGTAGTCGGAGTAGGCAGGATCGATATCAATAGCAATGCCGAATGAGTGAGCGCTCAACTGATCGGATCCGGCGATCGGCCGCCAGTTAAAGGTACCGCCAGGCTTGAGAACATACTTCTTGTCTTCCGGCGAGAGTTGATCGAGTTCGGCCGATACTGCCTCAAGTTGGCGATCGACTCCATTTACTCGGGTGATGCGAACAACCCTGTGAGTGGAGTGAGGCAGCCAGGGTATCGTGGCGAGGTGCGACTCAACCTCTTTCGCATTCTCGCCGTACATTTTCTTGAGCAGAGCGGCGCACCGGAAACGTCCCGGATCAAAGTTTACCGGTGGCGCCACATAAGATTGAGGACCGACCGGATATGATTGGGTTAGCTCGTCCTTTGGATCCGGATTGGAAAGCAACTCCTCATACGTTTTCGATCTGCCGTCGTCGAACTGGATGCCGCCCCCGTCACGGAACATTAGTTTATTGTCCTTATAGCCCGAGAAGAAATTGGGATATGCTCGCAGGAAACTTTCCACTTTGGACGAGACATTTCCGGCTTCGTCAGATTGAACGTGTGGTTCGAAACAGAGGGTGATGAGTAAACAACACAGTAGGGGGCCTCTTCTCATCTGTTATAATGGTCGCGAGCGCTCGCGCGGGCGTAAGATTGATAAATTCTCCGCGATAAAAGCAGAATATTTTCGGCCGTCCTGCAGAGCAGGCGATCTAAATAATGGCACACGATTCTTCAGCTTGCCACATTTGACTTCTACCCGGAAATCTGAGCTATCGGCGCGGCAGATCGATATTTGCATGGAGAAATCCCAGTGTTTCCCGGAGCAAAGGAGGACCGCGCTCGGGTTCGACATTTGTTCCTTGATTCACGGGCCAGGGCCGGAGCACGGTCACGCGGATCATCGGCCAGTTTAGAAGCGTGCGAGCGTGTATTGTGCGGGCCGATGCTAACTTGGAGGTCAATGCGTTGGTACTCTTCAGTGTTCTTCCTGTGAAATTGGAGCCTCGGAATCTTCTCCTGATGGAGGGCGCGTGCTTGCCATGGTCACCAGCTTCCTTGCGCTCAGGGAATAAACAGGAACGAGAACGGTACTCTAACTATGAAGTATTCAAATGAAAACGAATAGATGTATGGCGAAACCCCTTGAGGGTCCGGATGGTGATAATGCGCTTGCTTACCACATTTCCGGGGCCTTCGGCAAGAACAGACGAACCTGTGTTAGTAGCAGCTATGCCTGGGGCAACGACCCTGCTTGCAACAGGTTGTTCCCTGCGGGCAAACTAACCCGCAGGCGGCGAATTTTGAAGACCAGAGTTCGGATCGACCTGTGCAGAGTCCCGCGTTCAGCGATTTGTTTCGCACTTGACTGAGTCGAAGGTCGTGAACGCAAAAGGGAAACTTTAACAATAGTGAAATTTCAATGATGTACTCGCTCAGCTCAATGATCGTAGAGATGCATGCCGCAAGAAGAAGACTGCTGAAAAGTTTTGACGTTCCAAATGGTGCCTCCACGTGCGCTCTTCAAACGCGCCGGGTTCCTAAAGGGCGGGAATCGATCGGCTTTTTGAGGAGCCTCAAAGGTGCATTGATCATTGGTCGAGACAAACTTAAATAGTGCTCAAGCGAGAATAGCATCGCCCAGCAACAGATCCTGCCGGAGACACTTACGATGCGGATATCGTAGGCTTTCGTTGTTTGTTATCTATCTGCCTGGAAACATGTAAGAGCGTGGACTACTCCTGGTTGGTGCATCACCCGCCTGGCGAATTTGGCTGTGGCCTTTTGCCGATCGTCGTTCAACTGCAAGGTTGGCCATAACCTTAGGGTAGACGGCGGATTCCTCTGCCAAACCGTTCGTGCTCTCGTGCGCCCCGCCGATGTACCATGAACTCTGGGTGGGCGGCAATGCATGTACAAGCTTGAGCCGGTTGTGGCCGACAGGGGCGAACTCATCATTTATGCGCCTCACTTTCACGAGATCTCGCTGACCCATGGCGCCCTGATCCGGAAAATCGGTTACTCATTGTCGGGGCTACTCCTGAAGCAGTGGGACAAGTACAAGGAGGTTTCCTGGGGCGTGCTGGCCCATTCCACCCAGGTCCGGGCATTGGCACTTACGGCCTGGAGTAGAACGCTGCCGGATTCAAGTAACACTCGCGACGGGAATTTCGAGGATGCTTCCAGCGCGCTGGGGAACGGTCCTCGGTTCGCGACATCGAACGGGCATGGCGATCAGGCCCGTGTGAGTAATCCAGATCCGGCTCTGATGCTTTACAATCT
>JAFAQT010000443.1 GCA_019246215.1 Verrucomicrobiota bacterium | reverse complement strand
CACAACACAGCTGCAACAGCTTTTACAAAGGACGGTTATAATGTTTCGCATTGGGCCCGTGATGGATTCGAATTCTGGGCCGTCTCCGATCTGAACGGAGCGGAGCTGAGCACTTTTGCAGATCTTGAAATCCAGCAATCTTAAATGCCTCAAAAAAATGGAAAAGAGGTAAAACGCAGATTTCACACGTGACTAGCGTTGGACGTCGATGCCTTCATCTATTGATACTGGCGCTGCCAATTTCGTCCTCGAGTGCTCGGATTCTGGCGATGAACTCCGGGAAAGCGACGGACGGATCGGCAAGAGTTGGGTGCCAGAGCTTCTCCCACTCGAAGGTCAACCAGCCATCGAAGCGGGCGGCCTTAAGGATTTGAAGGGCGCCTTTCCAGGGGATCTCGCCGTCGCCGATTTGGACGTAGCGGTAACCCAGTTTTGACTCGAAATCGGTGATGGAGTCCTTAATATCCACGCAACGCACCCACGGACCGATATTTGTCCAGGACTGCGCAAGGGATTCACCCGCGATGCGAACCGGGTGGTGCACATCCCAGAGGACACCTACACTCGGGTGGTCTGCCGCTTCCACGGCCCGACGCAAGAGCGATGTCACCACCCAATCGTCGTGACTCTCGATAAGAACCTTTACTCCGCGTTGCCTAGCATAGTCTCCCAGTCGAAGCAAGCGGTCTCCGGCCCATCGGACCGCGGCGGCGTGGGAAACGCCCTGGGGTATCTGACCACCAAAGACCCGGATATAAGGGCACTCCAGATCAGCAGCAATATCGATATGGCTCTGGGCAAGCTGAAGGGTCGCTTTGAGCCTTTCGGGATCCGCAATCATCATCGCAGCGGATGTCATAACCATGCTTGTCGCCAGCCCAGCTTCTTTCAGCCGGCGGCGAGTGTTTGCGCGCATTGTCGAAAGGAATTCGGGAGCCTTCGTGAGATCCAACTCGCCGCCCAGGCCCCGGAAAGCCACTCCCTCATAGCCATATTGGCCGGCTCTGCGCACTATCTCCTCGAGAGACCAGTTGGGGCACCCGAGAGTGCTAAAGCTAAGTTTCATGGCTGAGGCCCTTCAATCTAAATCCCGTTTTCTCCGAACTTCTAGTCAATTTTGCCAAGCACTGTTAATTCCATTCCACAAAGATAAATTTAGCGGCTGATGTCTACCGCTTGGTGCCGCGCTTCATAGGTCGATCCGATCGCCGCAGTTGGGGCGATAATTAGTCAGGCCAGTGGGCAAAACGTTTGCAGAAGATAGGGATTTCTATTAAAGGAACCCCCTTCAGTTTTCTCAGAAAGCTCAGTGAATAGCATCTCGGAGCTTCTTTGCATCGCTGACGTTAATTCCGGTGCACGGTCACAAGTAGGCAAAGCGGCGTCTTGCTCACACGTCGAGACGCCCACATGCCGAAAGCTAACACTGATTGCGGTTCTTTGAGAGACAAACGCCCGGGAAACTCTAATTTAACTCTCTTTTTTCGCCGGCTGCTTTGCTTCAGGTTTAGGGCTGTCATCCGCCGTCCAACCTTCTTCCAATTCCGGTTCAGGATTATGAACCGGTGTTTCACCTGACTGGGTAGAATCGCGCACAATGGCATAGGCAATCGAGGTGAGTTGACTATTCATTCTTCTGAGGCAGCCAATCATGTCAACGACATTCGAGGAAGCGCTTTGTACAGCAAGCGGTCTCTCAAGACGAGATTTGCGGGAGCGACGAAATTGAACATTGATCTGTTCTTTTTCCCGAATGAATTCCTCAGCCGAACCAGGATCGCGTGACATCAATAGTGCGGTCGCTTTCTCGATTCGTTCAAGTGTACGAGCATAGAAACTTTCAAGCTCCTCTCTGTCCTCCGGTGATGGGTCCTCGTTCAGCTGTATCTGGCGAATCGCGGCATCGCAAAGATCTCGCCTGATCAGTGTACCGATCGCAGCAAGCTCCTGAGAATAGTCCAGGACCATAAACTTCCAGTCGACATCCCCTTCGCTGAGATTCTCGTCGCTGACCTGACTGAGGTAGTCTTTGAGTTCGTCGTGGGTACTTTCGATGCGCTGTTGATGATCCTCGATCTTGCTAACCAAGCGAACATTCTTCCCCCAAATCATCATCCAGACCGTCCGCAACATCAGTTTTATTTCATCCAGCAACCGGAGTTCCTCCCTGGCTGCCTGGTTGAGCGCTAAGGATGGCGTTTGCAGTAACAACGGATCGAGATAGCTATCCGGCTCCCTGAAATCGTCAATGGTTTGCGACTCAATCAAGAAGCGAAGGACACGTGAAAGAGGCGAGAGCAAGGGCAAAGCTGCCAGGCCAAGTATCAGGTTGAAGAAGGTGTTGAGATTTGCTGCCTGTCGATCGATGGCACCGGGAAGAAAATGAAGAATTAAGACAAAAAGTGGCGAACTTCCCAACAGGATCACCAGAGCTCCGCAACCTTTGATTAAGAGGCTTCCAATTGCGAGCCGACGACCCTCGGTGCTGCCCCAACCGGTAATCATCATTGTCAGCGTGATTCCAAGGTTCGCACCTAGGACCCATGGCACGATGGTGGTCCCAAGAAGCAGTCCCGATCCGGCCAGCGCGATACCCAGTCCAATGGAAGCGGTTGAGCTCTGCAAAGCAACGGTCAGCAACGCTGTCCCTAAAAAGACCACCAGCGGATAGCGGTCTACGACGCCGAAAAGCAACTTCAAGTCACTGTTTGTGGCAGCCGCGGTTCCCGCCGAACCGATGATTCCCATGGCCAGGAAAATGAGCCCGATCCCTAATAGCATCTGGCCGATACCTCGAAATATGGCTCGCGTCAGGAATAAAAAGCCAATTCCGCCGGCCAGGAGAAAAACCCCGGAGTAATCCTGCAGCCGGAACGCCAGAAGCTGAACCGCGACGGTGATTCCGACGTTTGCTCCCAGTACCACCGCCAACATTCGCCCCGCACTCAGAGCCGTTCGACTCAGCATTTGAACCGACAGCATTGCGATGGCGGTCGAAGAGGGTGCGATCGTCCCTGCGACCATGCCACCAAAGAATGCTTTATAGCGATTGTTCGTCATTTGCTGCAGCCAATCAATGAGATGGCTGCCGAAAAGACGGTCCAACCCCTTCCGGACATATCGCATGCCGAGGAGAAGGAGTATCACACCAGTAGCTATGTTGAGGAAGACCACGTCTTTAAGTGAATTTTTGAAATATAAATTTTACGCTGCGAATTCCGCTCTAACCTGTCCTGAACCGTCCAAGAAGCCAGCACTTTAGAGGCTTCTGCAGGCGGTTCTTCGTACACGGCTCCGATCGCCATTATTCTCATCATGGCCTTCAACCCGCCCGAGGCCGCCTTGTCAAAGCTAATTTCACCAGCTCGTCAACGTTTCTAGGGGGGGAGCTTTCGAGACCTAGTGTACCGTCTCCTAAATCCCTTGAGTTTCGTTGCGTTCAAAATGGGCCCGCCCCGCCAAGGCGCGAGGAGGGCGCATATCTGAATGGATACGTAACCGACGAGCAACGCAGCCGCCGGCCCATT
>JAFAQT010000405.1 GCA_019246215.1 Verrucomicrobiota bacterium | reverse complement strand
TGGCAATGGTTCGGGGGATATCATGAGCTTTCTCCGCGGCGATGTGTTCTTCCACAATGGCCTCTCGGCGCTCTCGAAGGCTAAGCCCTGAGCAGGTGGTCATAGCATTACGTGTGCTTAAAGCATTGTATTCGCCACGCCGCAGTGAAACAAGAGTGAAGTGTCCACAACCCTTGGGGGAAACTCGTGGCTTCGATAATCGCGTTACTTTCACGGGCTAAGCACAGTTCTGGAAGCCCGCCGCGACCGTACTACTCTAGGCCGATCAGCTAGCTCATCGGAGTTAGCGCATATGGGAGTGTACTTCCACAGTATGGTTGAGCCCGGCCCAGGGCATCTTGCCCAGAAGTTTCTCAGCGGATATCACGGAGATCTCCGGCGGGAAGCAAAGAACTCGACTTGAGGTAGCACGCTGCCCCATCTGGCCATCGCTTTTATAGGCGCCGTTGTTCTGCGGCTTAGGAAGATGTAGAGGTCCGCGCGTCGTAAACGAGGTCGGCGATCTGATCGGAGTGGAAAGCCGGCTAGCTTGCTTGGACCGACTTTCTCATTTTTAAAAAAGCAACGCTAGGCCGTGGAGAATAGTATAGAGAAGCTGATTCAATGGAACGATTTCTCACAAATGAGGATCGCATTGATCGGTGCGCTCAGACGCAGTCCACTCAGGGGCGGAGAGATCAGTTGGGCAAAGGCGTACGGTAGGCGAATGGGTAGATTCAATCTTGCAGTCATTTCTTGGCGCTAACCGCCGTGGTGATATTAATCAGATTCTGATCAGTCGATTGGTGGGCTTTTCAAAAATAACGTACCACGACGACGGATGCCCTTATTCGAGGTAAATCCGTAAACATACGACGCCACCGTCAAACATCCGAGTAGCGGCGGGGAATAGGGGACCATAAGGAACCTGGAAAACCACAGCAACAAAGTGGAACAGGGTTGAATCGAAAAATGTTTGGTGCTCAGAGAAATCGGGGTCATAGGGGCACCAGAATAAGGCTAAAGACAAGGTGAGTGAGCTAATAGCCTTTTTTGGAGGAGCGCACAAATGATGAATTGGTGCAGCAAAGCGATTTGGTACACGAATGAAGGCTATGAGATCCACTGTGTGTCTGAACACAATTGGATTACTTACGGACCGGATGGTTGGGTTCATTTTGCCATCTCACTTGGGGCCGCGAAAGAAATGTGCGATTCTCGGGAAAACGTGAGGACCGACGAGTTTGAGCACTCTTAACAAGAACGCTCGGAACGTTCACGTTGAACTTGGAATTGGCTAAAGCATTTTAGGGAACCGATCCAGCGTTCCCTCCTCGAAGATGTCTGCCGTGGAACGAGGCTGGTCAACAGTAACTCGTTGCTACGGCAGATCGCATAGCCGCCTACCCTGGATTAATACCTTATCCTCGACGTCTGTTGCCCCCGTTACTTCGAACGCAAACTGATCTTCGCGCTCTTCGCCCTCGAGTTTCGCTGGAAATCCACGTCTGACAAACCCCTCCGTATCCGATGCGTGTGGTGTCTCCGTGACATGCCAAAAGGTCTTCCCGTGCTTTTCGGAGCGTTCGACCTGATAAACGTGGCTCCAGTTAAATCCCCTGATGTTATTGTTTTCGGCCATCGCAATCCCTTTGATCACCGTGCCGAGGAATGTGATCTCAAAGCTGTAGACTCCGTCGAGCATCCCCTTTACTACTGGAAGAGACGACCGTGAGCAAGAGTCCGCCGGAATACAAGGTGATGGCCTTTGGCGAACCCAGGGTTTCGTATTCGTGCAGCGGAACTTTCTCGCTGGGAGAATCCGTCTTTCCGAGTCAGCTCCGCGGATAGTTGCTGCAAAACCGAGCGTACGTTGCCAGGCAAGCTTTGCAGCGGCTTCGCCATAACCGAGGGGTCGTATCGTTATGGAAGCGATGATTCGCGCCGTCGTCAACGATACCCGGTGTAGGTCAGGTGAGCGGCCTTGAGCGCCGCCTCGTATGCTGGCCATCCATCGGTGATGCGCGTATCCAGCGATCCGGTCGAGCGAGCAACGGCCCAAAATCGCCAATGCTGCTTGGGCCCCACCCAAGGGTTGAGCTGAAAATGAGCCGGCGGCTGCGTGCTCGTCGGGTCACTGTCGATTTAGATACACTCCCCTCTTACCGCCGGTCCGGCTCGGACCGCCTTGCCGGCGGCTAATCTTGAGTTCAACGCCGCTAACCAGCCTCGGACTTGGCACTAGTGTTTCCTTAGACGTTCGACTGCGTAGGCTACGGCGATTCCGAAACCAAGCTAGAGAGGTAAGCCAAAGATCACTCCCATTTCAGAGATGCTCGAGATTACCGTTGGATCCACAACCCGCCGTTTGACTGGGCTTCATTGGATAAATGGAAACATCGACTCGCTCCGCATAAACCGAATGAGCGCTAGCCTCAACCGGAGTCTTAAATCCGTCCATGGCAAACAGGTTTGGATCCGCATTGATGAGACTCACTCGGCGAATTTGATACGGCGGATGATATACTCGCCCAGTGAATAGCTTATTTCCTCGGCGAGCGAACAGCCGATAACGTTCGAGAAGGAAGAATTCAAGAGAGCCAAAAACGGCTTCACCGAGCTTCTCGGAAATTCGATACCGGTAGTGAAGTGAGTTTTTGAACCCGAAACGACGCGAGCGATAGTCTATTTCGTCGTCGGAAACCTTGGCTCGCATCTTAGCGAACTCATATGGGAGCGCGAAGACGGCTCTGGCCATGCAGACAGCGAGTGGCTGGTTTGCGTCCAGGGAATAAAACCAGATACCAGGCCGCCCGCGCTCGTCCCGAACGTATGTTCGAAGATTCAATTCAAGAAAGTTCGAAATACCCGGAACCGAGACAAAACCGCGAGGCCGCACGCCTCGCATGAAAAATGGTACAATTCCTATCCAGGCATGACCCTCGAATGTGTCCGCTTGCAAACCCTGCGGTAAAGTCACTTGGACTATCTCGGGCGCAAACGACCAATGAAGGAAAAGTAAATGAAGCCAGCGCTGAAACATTGCGGGAAACCGGCGGCCTGGCTGCTGTCGTTCGATCAACTGGCGTCTGATCCAATCCTCCATTCGGGTTAGGGTACATGAATCTGGCGCAATTTCCTCGGGGTTATCAGTGCCAATCTCAGCAATGAACACCCGAGCCTGAGCCGGGATCCCTAGTGAACGGCATACTACGCACAATGCAGCAAGTCGGGCTCGGAGAGTCGCCCTACACGGGGAATTTACTTTGACTCAGCATCGGGGGGCGGAGATGGATCAGAAGGCTGCAGCTTGCGGAGCTTCTTTTTTTCCTTCTTGGCCTTCTTTTGAATGTCTCGCTGGCGCTTTTCGAACTGATAGTTTGGTTTAGGCAATTGGTGATCCTTTTAGTGGTATTGTTGGGAGTGAGAGAACCTCAGTGCTTGGTATGGACCAACCCAGATGATTTGGAGTTCGATCTACGAGCACTCGGTACTGGCTGCTCAGCTTATCGAGAGCCAGGACTATTGCGGGGATGGACCTAAGTTGTGCCACTCTCTTCGTCTGACTTCGCCGAAGATGCGATCAGGCCTTTGAAACTCAGGCATGGGAGCACCAGGGAGGAGAAAGAACGTGACGTACCTTCGCGCTTGTCGACCATTAAGTCGAGTTGATTCGCAAAAGGGAGAATCGCTGGTGTGAACGATCGTCCAGGCATGAGTTCCAGGAGAGGAGGGCTGTCTGCAAGTGAATGCGCGCGACGGATGTAAGCTGCGAAAACGCGACCGCTGTGGGTCCAGTGAAATCACGCCCCCCGTTTCGTTTTCCATGTGTGAGGAAAGTTGCCGGAGCAGCAAACAGGCAAAGCCGGTGAAATTCCATGCTGACTATTCCTCGACCAA
>JAFAQT010000400.1 GCA_019246215.1 Verrucomicrobiota bacterium | reverse complement strand
AAAGTTGCGGCTGGCATGGGCACGCGATTTACCGCCGCGCTTGAGGGAAACGAGGAGACCGTCGGCAGAAACGTTACGGAAAACCTTTTTGACCGCCATTTGCGGCCCATCTTCGCATGAAAGGTCGCGTGCAAAAAAGTCACAGGGCTCGCCATTCGGCGTTTGGCACTTGCGGCTGAGCTGCCGGTCCGCTTTTGGGTTTACTCCACGTGGTACGGCCTAAAGAAAGGGAACTAAAACGTTTTAAGAAAGAGGAACGTTGGCACAAGAAGTGAGAGTCGAGCAAGCCGTAAGCGCTGTAACCACCAGCGGTCGCTATCGCTGGGTGATTTGTGGGCTGCTGTTTTTTGCCACCACCATTAATTACATGGACCGGCAAATTTTGTCCCTGATCAAGCCGATCCTCGATAATCAACTCCACTGGAGCAACGAGGAATTTGGGGCAGTAAACTCTGCCTTCCAAGGTGCCTATGCCGTTGGCGCATTGCTCTTCGGGTATTTGGTAGATCGGCTCGGAAGCAAAATAGGTTACGCCCTCTCGATTGCGGGTTGGAGCCTCTCGGCGATGGGGCATGCGCTCGTGGCGAGCGTAGGCGGATTCATGGCCGCTCGTATTTGTTTGGGTATCAGCGAAGCCGGTAATTTTCCGTCGTCGATTAAAGCGGTGTCGCTCTGGTTCCCCAAGAAAGAACGGACCTTCGCCACCAGCTTATTTAACACGGGCTCCAACGTCGGGCCGATCGTCGCTCCAATTATCATTCCCTGGATTGCGCTTACCTGGGGCTGGCACTGGGCGTTCATCGTGGCAGGTATCGCAGGGTTTATCTGGTTGGCATTCTGGATTCCATTTTACGACGAGCCTCACCGGCAGAAGCGCCTTAGTGTTGAGGAACTGGCTTACATTGAGAGTGACCGCGATGAAAAGCACGGCAAGAGCGTCGGGAAAGTCCATTGGCTTAGCCTGCTTAAATACCGGCAAGCGTGGTCCATAATCGTCGCAAGATTCAGACTGATCCGGTCTGGTGGTTTTTTCTTATCTGGTTGCCCGATTTTTTTAAGAAGACGCGTGACATTGACATCAAGAACAGTTGGGTTCAGCTGGTGACTATCTATGCGATCATTACGGTGCTGAGCAATTTTGGTGGCTGGTTGCCAGGGCACCTTATGAGTCGCGGCTGGAGCGTTACTCGCGCGCGCAAGACCTCCATGTTCATTTTTGCGCTCTGTGTGGTACCGATCATCTTCGTTACCAGTGTTGGTAACTGGATGGCCGTTTTCTTGATCGGGCTGGCGGGATCCGCACACCAGGCGTGGTCGGCAAGCCTTTATTCAACCGCGTCTGACATGTTCCCGAAGCGCGCGGTGGCATCGCTCATCGGCTTAGGCAGCACGGCGGGCTCAATAGCCGGGATGATTTTCCCAATCGTCACCGGCATCTTGCTGGACAAGTTCCAGGCCGGAGGCTACACGATTTTGTTCTACATCTGCGGCTTTGCCTATCTGGTGGGATTCGGGCTTAACCATCTGTGCGCGCCCAAATTCGAGAGGTTCCCAGCTCCCGAGCTGACCGATTAACTGCTTCTCCTGTCTGTGACGGCATGGGAATGACTTGTAACGTTCCGTCACTTAATGGCTTCCTATATGCCGAATACTGAACCGAGAGCGGTGATCCTCATGGGAGTTTCCGGTTCTGGGAAGAGCACGGTGGGTACCAGCTTGGCCCAGCGGCTGGGATGTCCTTTCCTTGACGCCGACGACTTTCATCCCGCGGCCAACGTCGAAAAGATGAAACACGGGATTCCGTTAAACGACGAGGACCGGATGCCGTGGCTCCGTCGTTTACATAAGGAGCTGGAGCATCGACTCGGGTCGCGCGCTTCGATGGTGCTTGGCTGTTCGGCTCTCAAAGAATCGTACCGAAAAATTTTAGAGGAAGGTTTGTCGCGAATCGATTTTGTCTTCCTCGACGTTGATCAGCTTACGCTGACGGAACGTTGGGAAAAAGGAACGACCACTTTTTTCCAAAGGAATTGCTCGATAGCCAATTCGCGGCCTTGGAACGGCCGTCGGACGCAATCACGGTGGACGCGAGTCTTCCGTTCCAGTCGCGCACCGTGAAACGAACCTGAATGCGGCGCACCAAGAAGAAGCAAAGCCCTCAGAATTGCGTCTTTATTCGTTTGCGCGCCCCGACATGCTTTCAAGCTGCTGCAATCGGTCCTGCGTAAGATTCAATCTAGCCGCCGCCACATTTTCCTCCAGGTGAGCAATCGAGGTCGTGCCGGGAATAGGGAGGACGTTGGGAGCGCGGTGGAGCAGCCAACTCAAGGCCACTTGTGTCGCCGTGGCTCCAAGGTGTTTGCCAATTTCGGCAAGAGCTCCTTGGGCGGAAGCAAGCGGGGAGCCGTGCTTCATCGGGTCGGCTCCCAAAGGGCCATACGGCACGAACGCGATCCCTTCGCGAGCGCAATAATCTACCATCGGGTCTCCCTGGCGCTCAGTGACGCTATACCGGTTCTGCACCGAAGCGATCCGGGCAATCGAACGCGCCTCTTCAAGCTGTTTGACCGTGATATTAGAAAGGCCTATAAGCCGAATTTTCCCTTCCTGCTGGAGTCGAGCCAAACCCGTCACGGATTCACTCAACGGCACGTCCGAATCGACCCAATGAAGTTGATACAAGTCGATGCATTCTACGCGTAAGTTTTTGAGACTTTGTTCGCAGTCGCGTCGCAGACCATCCGCACTTCCGTCCAGGTATCGCTCACTGGCCGATTTTTTTACCACCCCGCCTTTGGTCGCAATGAATAGCCCTTGCGGGTAAGGGTGGAGTGCTTCCGAGATGAGTCTCTCGTTCCAACCGGGTCCGTAAGCTCTGGCCGTATCAATGCAATTGATTCCAAGCTCTAATGCGCGTCTCAGAACCTTTTTTCCGTCTTCCCAAGCCTCATAAGGCCCGAAGTTCCCGGGTTGGCCAGTCAAACGCATCGCGCCATAGCCGAGTCGGCGCACCTCCGTACCATCGTTGAAGCGAAATGTGAGAGGGGGTTGCATATAGGAAGGCTCTTTACGCCTGAAGGGCGCTATTGCGTAGTCTATTGTTTCCCTTCAAGCTGTCGACCAGCATTTCTAGGCCACGACAGCTTTCGACCGTGCAGCGGTGTTACGAAAAGCAATAGGCCGGAGCGGTTTGCCGAGTTGGCACACGCCTGCATTTCCTACTGATTTTGTGAAACCTTCTTCAACAGTCACTCACGATTCTTATCGCAGGCAGCAATGCCATCAGCCGGAACACTTACACGGAACAAGGCATTTCAGAAGTAAATGAAAAACAATAGCGAGTACTGGCCGTTCATGATCAACAAAGAGAATTTTCATTATCGTCGACAAATCACAATGCTGTGACCGCAAACGATAATTGCGTCGATTATTACGATTAGTTGTAATCAGGTAATCTACTGGCGGAACCTACCGCTGATACCCGACCAATCCACCTGGTTTGTTTCCAAGAGCTTCTGCTACTCTTCCAGGGTGCCGAGACTTACTCGCAGTCCCGTTTATCACAATTTTCGTTCTCGTGGGCAAAGGCGTAAATTTTCACCCGCGAGCTTCGCGTTTCCTCTGCCCAAATTTCATTTCCATGACTCTAAAAGGGCACTTGATTTCACAAGTTTGAATTGTCGCCATCCGGCATCGATTGAGTCTTGACCAAAAAAACCAAGCCGGTTACCCGTCGATGTTT
>JAFAQT010000362.1 GCA_019246215.1 Verrucomicrobiota bacterium | reverse complement strand
ACCTAACGCACTAATCAGGAAAATACCAGTAACCACATATTGCCAGTAGGCACCAACGTTCAAAATGTTCAGCGCGCTGCTCACAACGGCAAAAAATAGGGAGCCCGCGAACGAGCCGAAAAGAGTCCCTTCACCCCCTTTTAAGCTTGTGCCTCCGATTACTACCACCGCTATAACGGTCAATTCATAACCGCTAGCCATGATCGCACTAGCAGAAGAGAGTTCTGCTGTCAGAAAGACACCGGCTAAGGCAGTGCAACCACCAACGATGGCGAACGCCAGAATTCTAATCAGATCAACGGGGAGACCAGTGGTCCGCGCCGCGATTTCGCTGCTCCCAACAGCGCGAAGACAGCGCCCATAAACACTCCGATTCAGAATCACGTAGCAGACGAAGTACGTAACAATCATCACTAGGAAGGGAATTGGAAAAACGCCGAACAAAGTTCCCGTCCCGAGAATATTAAAACTCGAATCTAATACGGAGATGACTCGGCTGCCCTGAGTCCAGATAAAGGCGAGCGCAAGGTAAATGTTCATCATTCCCAGCGTCGCGATGAAAGCAGGGATCCGCAATTTCGTAACTACGATGCCGTTTAATGAGCCTAAGAGAACGCCGAAGAATACGGCGATCACCATTGACAAGACTGCGCCCAATGACGGTAAAAACTCGGAAATCAGGACGCCGCAGAATCCAAGTAGACCGGCTACAGACAAATCAAAAGCGCCCGAAACGATCAAGAGTGTCATTCCGGCCGCCCCAATCCCGGCAAATGACGATTGGAGGAGAATATTCTCTAGATTGGCAACTGTTCTGAAGTAGGGATTCACTGTCGCCAGAACAATCGACGAAACAGCAAGCAGGGACTGTATATAGTACCTCGTCAAAAAGCTTAAGACAGGGATCCTGTAAAATCGGCCAGCGATTTTTGTTTTCCCTGTTTGGCTGGCATCCATGGTAATACGCCTAGGTATGCCTCAGTAGCGACTTGGCGATGAATGCGCGACGCGCGGTGTCGATTGCCAACGCAAAAATCAAGAGTACTCCCAGCGCCAGATATTGGTAAAAGGAAATCACCTTCAAAATGTTTAGAGCGCTGGCGATAGTAGCCAAAAGCAGCGCGGCAAATACCGTTCCGACCAAATTCCCGTGTCCACCGGAAAGACTCGTGCCGCCTAGCACGCTAACGGTGATAGCCTGAAGCTCGAATCCGGTTCCAAGCGTTGCATCAACGATCATTAGCTGGGAGCTTAGCATCACTCCCGATATCGCCGCGGTTACACCGACCAAGCCGAACACTGCTATTGTGGTACGATCGATATTGATTCCGGAAACAATCGCGGCTGCCCGATTCCCTCCAATCGCGCAAGTATGGCGCCCGAACGGTGTATGCTTGAGTAAAACGCTGAGCACGACGAGCACAATTGTCATTATCACGAAGGGAATGGGTAGACCCAGCACCTTGCCATTGTTCAGCAATCCGAATTCGCTATGCCTAGTGATCATCACCGATTGTCCCTGGGTGATGAGGAGCGCGACACCGCGAACAATGCTCATCATTCCAAACGTCACTACAAAGGCGGGAAGCCTGAGCTTGCTGATTAGTATTCCATTTACTAGCCCAACCGCTAATCCGGTGAGCAGCGCGCCAAGAATAGCGAGCGGCGGATCGATCACCGCAAGCAAATCTGCGACCACAATCGCGGTCAGTACTTGAACGGATCCCACCGACAGGTCGAACCCGCCCATAGCGATGGCAAAAGTCATTCCTAAGCCGGTCACAGCTGTAATGGAGGCAGCGATAAGGGTGTTGATAAAATTGGTATAGGTAGAGAACCCTGGAGCAGCAATCGACGCCCCAACCACGACGATCATCAGCAAAGCGAAGACACCCACACTTTCTGCAACTCGGATGAAACGCGTCGCCCTCGAAAGAGTTAAAATGGTCCTGAAGTTTAGCGATTCAGGAGAGTTGGCCATTATTAAGTCCTGTAATCTCCTGGCCGATGGCCAGAGCAGTAACGTTATCTTCGGTTATTTGTGCTCGATCCAGTAGTCCTTTGGTCCGCCCTACACTCAACACCAAGCACCGATCGCTGACATTGACAAGTTCGGGGATGTCGGACGAACTTACAAATATCGCATAGCCATTCTGAGCCAAATCACGGATCGCGGCATGAATTTCAACCCTCGTTCCGACATCGACGCCCCGCGTTGGTTCATTCAACAGTAGGATGCGCGAATTGCTCATCAAGGCCCGCCCAAGCATCACCTTTTGCTGATTTCCGCCACTGAGCTTGGTTATTTTCTGCCGTGAACTGGAAGCCCGGATATCGAGTGATTTGCGCATCTTTTGATACCGCTTTTCTTCCTCGTCTGCGTTGATCAACAGCTCAGACCATCGACCAAACAATCTTTTTGCGCTGATCAGCAGGTTTTCGCGGACAGTCAAGTCGGGGAAAATGCCTTCGATCTTCCGTTCCTCGGGCAGCATGTAGATACCGTGACGAATTGAATCGCTAGATGATGTGAGCAGGACGGGCCGGCCATTGATCTGAACCTCACCGTCTGAAATTTGTAGAAGTCCAAAGAGCGCACGCGTTAACTCATAACGCCCAGATCCTACCAAACCAGCGCAGCCCATTACCTCGCCAATCCGCAAATCAAAAGAAACGTTCGCCAGAAAGCCCGGAACCGTTATCTTATTGACGGTAAGAGCAGGTTTTTCGGAGACCGGTATTGGTTGATAAATCGCCGCCTCTTTCTTCAGCGCACGGCCAAGCATCATGGTCACAACGTCGTCTTCGCTAAGTCCATTGAGAGTCCGAGTATCAACTCGTTTCCCATCCCGCAGAACCGTTACCCGATCCGCAATCCGGAAAATTTCTCTGAGACGATGCGAAACATAAAGAACGGCGATTCCCCGCTGCTTTAATTTTTCGATAATTTCGAAAAGACGTGTCACTTCGGCTGCATTCAAGGCTGCCGTTGGTTCATCCATCGTGATGATTCGGAACTCCATCGAGAGCGCCTTCGCGATCTCCACAAGTTGTCGATCACCGACACTCAAGTAGCCGACACGCTGACCTAAAGGCACGTTGAGCCCCAGCTCATCGAGGACCTCCGCAGCGTGGCGCTTGATTTCGCGCCAGTTCAGCAGACCTATTCGCACCGTCGGCTCACGACCGAGAAATATATTCTCCGCGACAGTAAGCTGAGGAACTAGGTTAAATTCCTGAGTGATAGTGCTGATCCCAGCTTTTTGTGCCTGGATTGCGCTGGCAAAAGTCACCTCTTGGCCGCCCAAGCAAATTTTCCCGGCCGTCGGGCGCAGAAGCCCGCTGATGATATTGATCAGCGTGCTTTTACCGGCCCCATTTTCGCCCATCAAAGCGTGAACCTCTCCCGCAAGGAGTTGGAAATCGACGCTATCTAAGGCCCTTACTGCCGGAAATTGCTTCGAAATCCCAGTCAGACCGAGGATCGGTTCCTGCTGAGATTTCTGTTCTATTCCCATCTCAACCTTCGCGGCAAGAGCGCGACTACTTTCGGCCGTGGTCTAAAATTATTAGCTTTTTACTTCTGGATAAACTGGTCGACGTTTTCCTTGTCGATTACTTTCACTGGAAAGAAGACTGATTTTGTTGCCGGATCCGAATATTCAACAGTTTCGTTGTTCATGAACTTTGTCGCTAGTTCGACGCATTTTTGTCCTTGACCGTAAGGATCTTGGCGGATCGTCGCCGCCATCTCGCCCTTCTTAATCAATTCTAATGCGGGAGGATCTCCATTAAAGCCGACTAGAAAAACGTCCTTCACCCCGTTTTTGCCCGCCGCCTTCAGCGCCTGAACCGCTCCTTCGGCTTCCGGATCATTGGTTGCATAGATCCCCGCGAGGTTCGGGTTAGCCGATAGGGTATTCTGAGTCGCCTGATACCCCCCCTGTACTGTGTCATTGCCATTCAGTGATGCGACTATTTTGTAGTCCGAATGCTGCTTGATTTCGTCTACAAATCCTTTCGTCCGTGGCCCGCCTACTGCCGCGCCAGGGTGCAGTTCAATCACCAGAACCTCTTTCGTCCCAGACTTGTCCTTGAGATGCTCAATCATGTATTGTGCCGCCAGCTTTCCCCCCTCTTCATTGTTCGATACCACGAATGCGTCGTACTTACCCGCTACACCAACATCTCCGATTATAACCGGTATATTCCCCTGATGCGCCTTGTCGATGACCGCCGGCAAGGCGGCTGGCTCAATCGGGGAATTGATCAGGGCGCTAATTCCCTGGTTAATCAGGTCGATGCTCCCGGACACCTCGGCCTGTTGGTTGCTCTTCTGATCGGAAAGGATGAATTCGTAGCCAGCTGCTTTACAGGCATCTTGCACTCCCTTCGTATACGCCTGCCAGTAAGGTTGCTGCATGTCGAACACCGAGTAACCGATCTTGATCGGACTCTTCTTCACAAACTTGGTTTGACCGGATGTCAGCGCGGCGAGAGACGCAACCAGGCTCAGAGTAAGTAGTGACTTCTTACTGAACATTGAAAATTGCGTTATCATCCATGCATTTGCGATCTCTAGAGGTCGCTGCGAGCTATTTTCTTTCATTCTTCTTGGAGGAGATGCGAGGGCCGTGGGTCGGTTCGTGCTCAAACCACAGGGACCCTCACAGGGGGTTTTCAATTACTTCGATACGGCTGAACCGGTGGAATATTATGCATGAAGCAGCCAAAAAACCAAACATAAAAGCGCGCTTCTTTTCGGAAACGAGCGCTGTGATACCAATCACCTGCCGCCCCACGGCAGCCGACCGGAAACCGCGGTCAGGTCTCATCCCCCTGTGTTCGTGTGCCCGCGAGAGAAAACGATCTATTTCTAAAACCCTTTGTTAGCCCTGACCGGTTGAAAGATCAACCCAGAGTGATTACGATCACTCGAAAGCCGCGCGATTCTAAATTGGGTGTTTCCGTTGTCAAGCGCCATCGTATAGCCGCCGACTGATCCGCGGTGACCAGGAATGATATGAGAAGACGAAGTGCAAAAGGAAATCGATCATCCGTTACAAGGGAAAAGCGCTCCGCGGCTGCTGGCGAGAACTTCCATCATAGCGTTTACGTGATCCTCCTCGACCCGGCCGTCCTTCGGTATCCCTCCATCATACGTTTAAACCCGAATCGCGACCCAGCAAAGCCATGCGTTTACGTCGGCATGACCGGACTGCTGGTGGAAGATCGTTTCGAGAATCACAAGAAGGGACAAAAATCGGCGTGGATCGTCCAAAAATATGGCGCTCGTTTGATGCCCGAATTGTACCAATACCTCAACCCGATGCCGTTCGAAGCAGCAGCACAGATGGAGAAGGATTTAGCTGCGGATTTAAGAGAGGAGGGCTACACTGTAGCTGGCGGGATGTGAGTTGGCGTCCGGTACAATTCCTCGGCCGAATCATCAGGCAAATTCAAAGAGCTAATACTTGGGGTATTCCGTGCTCTTCCACACGCCAACACGCCGATCCGCCAACACGTTAATGCGGCGATGGACGACTCCCGCACGGCGGAGCAGCGTGGGGGCGCTATTTATTGCCCTTTTGGTACTCATCCTGCCACTCGGAGCTTGCCTGTCTCATCCGATCATCCCAGCTACGGGTTGCCTTGCAAACACACCCATCTCGACCACCCTTGATTCGGAATTAGCCA
>JAFAQT010000273.1 GCA_019246215.1 Verrucomicrobiota bacterium | reverse complement strand
CACGATTTTTACCAATGTCGGGGTTACCGCGGGAGGCGATATCTGGTGGGAAGGCAAGGATGAGGAGCCTCCAGAAGATTTGATCGACTGGCAAGGTCGGCCGTGGACAAAGGGGGAAAAGGCAGCTCATCCGAACAGCCGATTTTGTGCGCCGATGACCAACAATCCGGCGCTGGACCGGGATATCGATAACCCCAATGGTGTTCCAATCAGTGGGATTATTTTTGGGGGTCGTCGCGCCACGACGATACCGCTGGTTTTCCAGGCGTTTAACTGGATACACGGTGTTTATGTTGGGGCGACGATCGGATCCGAAATGACAGCGGCGGCCATAGGAACCCTTGGACAGGTGCGTCGCGACCCAATGGCCATGCTGCCGTTCTGCGGGTACAACATGGGCGACTATTTTGGTCACTGGCTTAAAATGCGGAAGGTTTTGCAAAAGCCCCCAAAAATATTCCAGGTCAACTGGTTCAGAAAATCAGCTTCCGGCGAGTTTCTGTGGCCAGGCTTCGGTGAAAACATGCGAATCCTAAAATGGATCGTGGATCGCTGTCGCGGGCGCGTCGGTGCCGATGAAACACCGCTGGGCTGGATGCCAGATCCGTCGGATATCGATCTCGAAGGACTTGACTACGACAGAGCGAAGCTCGTTGAGGCGCTCAAGATCGACGTCGAGGACTGGAAAAAGGAAGTGCTGGCGCAGGATGAGCTGTTCATCAAGCTCCACAGCGATTTGCCAATGGAGCTGCATTTTCAGCGGGAACTGTTGATAGCAAGGCTTTAGCAGGCCGCATCGGCGTGTAACAGCTATAGACTTGATCCCTGTCCTAAACCAGCCTCGGGTGGTGTTCCTGAACCCGGCAAAAAGAGGACACCTCGCCTGCGACCTCCGCTGAGGAGTCGAGACACGCGCACAAGCCAATACGCTTTGCAACAATGGATGATCCTTGAAAAAATTTGGCTTCGTGCGAAACGGAATGGTCAAATATGATCGAAAGGACACTTGTACTGCTTAAGCCGGATTGTATTGCGGATCGCCATTGTGGCGATGTGATCAGCCGATTCGAGGCATCCGGCTTAGAGATTGTCGGCTGCAAGATGATGCTCCTGGCGAACGAGGTACTTGCTGAACACTATGCCCACGTCATGGACAGACCCTTTTACCCCGAACTCAAATCCTTTATGCAATCCAGTCCGGTCATCGCATTGGCTTTGTCTGGCGAAAATGCGGTGGCGCTTGTGCGCGACCTGATGGGCCCCACCGATTCCCGCAAAGCGCCCAAGGGAACCATCCGAGGCGATTTCGGCAAAGATACTATGGTCAATGTGGTCCACGGATCGGACAGTCCGGAGAACGCTGTACTGGAGTTGAAGCGCTTTTTTGCCGAGCGCGAGCTTTTCGAATTCACGGCCAAACGTTGAGCGAAATGGGTTCCAGCGTCGGATCTGTTGCGCCAATGAACAACCCTTGCAGGATTCCGTCTTTGGAGCTGCGTAGATGCGAGACGGTAAATTAGCGGCAATTGTTTTTGATTTTGACGGGTTGATTGTCGATACCGAGAATCCCGGCTTTCTCAGCTGGCAAGAGATTTATCAGGAGTTTGGCGCAAAGCTCAGTATCGATGATTGGAGAAATGCGACTGGTTACGTGGGAGGCTTTGATCCGGGCATCCACCTGGAGCAAATACTGGGCCGCGAGCTGGACTGGTCACACCTCAGACCTAGACGAGAAGCCCGAAACTGGGAACTGACCCTTCAGGCAAAGGCGTTGCCTGGGATTGAACCGCTTTTCCGCACCGCCAGGGAACACCAGTTATCGATCGGTGTTGCCAGTAATTCGGAAAATGGATGGGTCGAAGGCGGGTTGCGGCGACTCGGCCTGCGTCAGTACGTCGATACCGTCGTGACGCGTGACATGGTCA
Organism: Verrucomicrobiota bacterium; assembly: GCA_019246215.1. Classification (GTDB taxonomy): domain Bacteria; phylum Verrucomicrobiota; class Verrucomicrobiia; order Chthoniobacterales; family JAFAMB01; genus JAFAMB01. Next base: position 9,229 of record JAFAQT010000273.1, on the reverse strand, counting down.
TGAATCCAAAGCCTGCTCCCGACATCTATCTTAAAACAGTGCAGACATTGCAGGTGGAAGCCCGAAATGCCGTGGCGCTGGAAGATTCCGAGCCCGGATGTCGCGCGGCCAAACTGGCGGGATTAACGGCTGTCGCCATTCCGAATCAATTCAGTGAGCGCCAGGATTTGACAATTGCTGATCTAATTGTGAAAAGCGCCGCGGAATTGAATCTGGATCGCTTGGCGGCGGTGGTGGTTGGAGAGCGCGGCAGACAGGGTCGTCCCGAATAGCGTTTGCCTCCGTAGGCTGGTGCTTGTATCTAACGAGTGCAAATCGCTGATCTCTTCATGAAATTACCTGAGCTCCGGGGAATCCTGCATTATGTCACGGGTTTTAGGGACAAGATCTTTGTCATCGCCATCGATGGAGAGATTCTTGGCTCGGATAACTTCGCTAATATTCTCCTGGATATAGCGGTCCTTCGTTCTCTGAACATCAAAGTTGCCCTGGTTCACGGTGCGGGCCTACAGATTGAGCAGGCTGCGCACGAACAGGGGGTCAGACCCTCAAATTCCGATGGTACCGGACGCGTGGATGAGACGACCCTCCAGATTTCAATCAATGTTGCGCTTCGCTTGACCAACCAGATCATGGAAGCCCTGACTCAGGTTGATCTCCGTGCGGCTTACGCCAACTGCATTATCGCCCATCCGTTCGGGATCGTGCATGGAGTCGATTTTCTATATTCCGGGAAAGTCGAACGGGTCGATGTGAAGATCCTGGAACTTTTCCTTAAGGAGGAGATCGTTCCGGTGATTCCTCCGCTGGGTTTCGATGGAGAAGGGAAGACGTTTCGGGTTAACTCCGATTTGGTGGCCCTCGAAGTTGCCGAAGCGTTGCACGCCGCGAAGTTGATATACCTTTCGGCGTCTGATGGGCTGATCCTGGAGGGCGAACGAATCGGCCATCTGGTTGCCCCGGAGCTGGAAGAAGTTCTCAAAAAGCGGGAGGATTCTCTTCCCAAAGGCCTTCTTTCAAAACTGGAGCATGCGGCGCAGGCATGTCGCTACGGCATACCTCGGGTTCACTTGCTGAACGGAAATGTGAATGAGGCCCTTCTCGCGGAGATCTTCAGCAATGGCGGGGTGGGAACGATGATCTACTCGAACGAATACGAACAGGTTCGACATCTCTATAAGAAAGATATCCGGGAGGTGATGTCGCTTATCCAGCAATCGGTCCGAAGCGAGGAACTTGTGCGTCGCACGCGCGCCGAGATTTTGGCTAATATCGATGACTATTGGGTGCTGGAGATTGATCGACACATTGTCGGTTGCGTGGCGATGTATCCGTATCCCGAACAGGAAGTGGCGGAACTGGCATGTCTTTACGTCAGTCGGGCTAACGAAAATCAAGGACTAGGCCGCAAGCTTATGTCGTTTGCGGAAAATCTGGCGCGAGAGCGGGGATTTTCGAAATTGATCGCGTTGTCGACGCAAGCTTTTGTTTATCTCCAGCAAAAGGGCGGCTTTGTCGAAGCCGGGCCTGAGATTTTGCCGCCTGCTCGGCGCGCAAAATACGAGTCTAGCGGTCGTAACTCTCGGATTCTGCTGAAGAATCTGACGCCGGTGTCAGTGCCTGTGGCAGTGACGGCGTTGAGTCATTGATCGCGGTCGCGATGCTGAACTCATCCATTCAACCGGCGCATCTCTGGCTTGATGCGGTCGTGCTGCTGCTCTATTTTTCCGCCATCGTCGGGATCGGTCTTTGGGCGGGTAGAAGAAACAGTAACTTGACCGAGTTCGCGCTGGGCGGCCGATCAATTCCGTGGTGGGCGGTACTTGCGTCCATTATTGCAGCGGAGACGAGCGCGGCCACTTTCCTTGGAACGCCGGCAGAGGGATTCAAGACCCGGAGCTTTATTTATGCACAGTTGACGATCGGAACCATCCTGGCACGGGTTCTGATCGCATTCACCTTTATCCGTCCCTATTATCGCTATGGTGTTCAGAGCATCTACGAATTCCTGGAAATCCGTTTTGGTCCGTGGACGAAAAATCTGGCCAGCGGTATTTTTCTTTTTACGCGGGTCTTGGGTATCGGTGTCCGGCTCTATCTTGGGGGCGTTATCATGAAGGTGATCTGGCAATACCTGTTCCCGAGTCTCAACGTCAACATCTGGATTTATTTTTGGGGGATTCTGTTCGTTACTTTGCTGACGACAATTTACACGGCGATCGGCGGGATAAAGGCAGTGGTCTGGACTGATTTTATCCAAGCTAGTCTAATGATGGGTTCTATGACCTTTGCAATGTGGTTGTTAGTACATCACACGCCAGGCGGACTGGTCACGCTCAAAGAGCGGTTAGGCGGTTTGCCAACCTTCTTTCAGACGGGACTCGATTGGAAAAACAGCTTCTGGATCGGATTGAAAAAGGTGCTCGAAGAACCGTACACCCTGTTCTCGGCGGTGATTGCTTCGACATTTTTAACGATGGCCACTCACGGTACAGACCAGGATAATGTCCAACGAATGTTAACTGCTAAAGATTTTAAAAGATCGAGACTTTCTCTAATTTTGAGCGGCTTGGCAGATGTCCCAGTGGCGTTCGGATTCTTATTAGTCGGTATTTTATTGTCGGTGTACTACGAAGTATTGCCGGATCCGCACCTGCCGGTGGCGGACAACGAGATATTCGCTTATTATATTGTAACGCAAATGCCGGTCGGCATTCGCGGATTGATTATTGCCGGTGTATTTGCAACCATGATGGGCTCGACTTCGGCCGCGCTCAATGCATTAGCAACCAGTTTTACCAAAGACTTTTACTTGCCCTACTTCAGGCCTCGTACATCGCGTAGATCGCCTGTTTATGCCGCTCGCACGGCAACGGTGGCGTTTGGGGCATTGATGGTTATGGTCGCGACACTGGCAGCCTATGCTGTGTTGCAGGATTCGAAGCTCACCATCATTCCGCTGGCATTGCAGAGCTTCGGCTACGCGTATGGTTCGCTCTTGGCTGTTTTCTTGCTCGGGATGCTGACCAAACGAAGAGGCCGTGATGAAACCAATATCCTAGCAATGTTGTTAGGAATTGTCTCAGTGCTAGTGTTTTGCAAAGTTAAGCTGCCGGCGTTTAACTTGCGGCAGTTATTGTTCAGCTGGCGGGTACAGCCGGCAGATTGGGCGTTTGGCGGATGCCTGCCGCAGTGGTGGCCAGTGATCGCGTTTCCGTGGTGGGTATTGGTAGGGTGCGTGGTTTGTTTTACGGTTAGTTGCGTTTTCGCGACGCCTGTGAAACGCGTGCAGAGCGCGGAAGAGCGCGGACGGCTGAGTGACCATCAAGCAAGCAGGCGGTGAGCAGGAGTTCCACTCCATCAAGGGGATACTTTGATAGGGAATTATTTAGTATTTTCGCGGACTTTTTTCTTGCTGATTATGGAGTGGGAAACTAGGCTGTGAACCGCTTAGCGGGATGGCTGGCGGGAGCATGTGAATAACTTGTGAATAAGATATGTTTAGCGAGCGCGTCGATCAGTCAGGAAATGTGTGTCGGCCAGGAGCGATACAAACGGTGGTTGAACGATTCACGCTACCCAGAAAGGTCCGAGAATTGCAAGTTCCGTGATCAGAGTCTTTTAAGCCGACTTTGCTAGATTGTGATCCCCGGAATCCTACAATGCCTGGTTGTTGTCTCTTTGAGTCTCGTTTTTGCGAGATGCGCAGATCTCGATTGGTCCAGAAACAGCTGCTGTGGATAAAGCCGTTATGGAAGACAATTATCGCAGGATTTGGGATGAGATAGCCTCCGGCATTCGCCCGCATGTTAGCGCCGATGCCTTCCAGAGATGGTTTACCACGCTTGACTTGGTCCACGCAGACGAAGTGGCGCTCACCTTCGAGGTACCAAATACGATCTATCAACTCTGGATCGAAAGTAATTATCTGAACCTAGTCGAGTCGGCTGCGCTCTCCGTACTAGGCAGCCCGCGAGAAATCAAGTTTCGCGTATCTGAGAACGGAAAGGGAAATAGAGTACCCGAAGCAAAAGGGGCATCGCCCGGAGATCAGCTTCAGGTAAGGATCCAGGAGAAGGAGTCTGAGCAGGCGAGCAACTATGGGATGAATCCGCGACACAGCTTTGAGACTTTTGTGGTCGGCTCAAACAACCAGTTTGCGCACGCTGCTGCGCTGGCGGTCGCGCAGTCTCCGGCGAAGACGTATAATCCTCTATTCATTTACGGAGGGGTAGGGTTGGGAAAGACGCACTTAATGCAGGCGATTGGCCAGCAGGTCGTCGATCGAAAAAAGAACTTCAAAGTGATGTATCTTTCGAGTGAAAGATTCACGAACGAATTCATCGATGCGATTCAACACAATACGTTGGTCAAATTCCGAAAACGCTATCGACAGGCCGACCTGCTTCTCATCGATGACATCCATTTTCTTGCCGGCAAAGAGCGATCGCAGGAGGAGTTTTTCCACACTTTTAATACTCTGTTCGACGGCCGCAAGCAGATCGTTATGTCGAGCGATCGTCCTGCAAGTGAGATAACGAATTTGGAACACCGGCTGGTGTCCCGTTTCGAATGGGGCCTCACGGCCGAACTTCAGCCGCCGGACATCGAGACGCGAATGGCGATTTTGCGAAAAAAGGCCCAGATTCTTCATGTCCAGCTTAGTCAGGAAATCCTTGAGTTTCTGGCGCAGCGCGTTCGCACCAACGTTCGACGCCTGGAAGGGGCTCTCATGAGGGTCGCTTCCTTCGTGTCGCTGAGCGGCCGCGAGATTTCACGTGAGGCCGTGGAGCAGCTGTTGCGCGACATTCTGCAAGAAGAAGCGAAGAAAATTGTCACTATCGATCAGATTCAGAAGAAAGTTGCGGAGCATTTTGATGTTCGGCTTGCGGATATGACGAGCAAACGTCGTCCTGCAAACATCGCTTTTCCGCGCCAGATCGCGATGTATCTGGCCCGTCGGCATACGAAATCTTCCCTGAATGAAATCGGAGACGCGTTCGGAGGACGCGATCACGGCACGGTCCTGCATGCCTTTAAAGCCGTGACGGAGCGAATGAAAAAGGAGGATCAGGTTCGACAACTGATCCTCCTGCTTGATACCCAATTAGAGCGTTAGAAGTGCAAGTCAAACCTCCGGTTGAAGACTCCGCTGCTTTTTGGAGAGAAGAGTCTCAAAGCTCGGTATTTTACCTCCTGAACTCCTGCACCTTCTGAAGTCGTGAGTGCTGAAATTTTGACTTGCTCGTTGCTCTTGACCTTGTCAGGAATTTTCTCTAATGAGCGGTTGGGAATGCGCTCAGCCGCATCCTGGTAGATTCGCTGGTCTGGGATCGAGACAGCTTTTTGGCCTCGCTTCCAGCAACTTGCGGAGATTTCAGGCACATGGTTTGATATCCCCACAAAATGAAATTCAGCGTCAGTAAGGACAAATTGCTGGAAGGTCTCTCTACCGTCCAAAATGTAGTTAGTACTCGAACGACACTTCCGATCTTATCGAACGTGTTGCTGCAGGCGAGCGAGGGAGAGATTCGGCTGACCACCACTGATCTGGATGTCGGTGTCCGTGGAAGCATAGAAGCGCAGGTGGAACGTAGCGGCGCCACGACTCTTCCGGCTCGGAGACTATTTGCGATCGTTCGCGAGTTACCGGCGTCCGAGATCTATGTGGATGTCGACTCCAAAAACTTTGCCTCGATCCGGAGCGGACCGAGTTTTTTTAAAATACTCGGTTTGCCTGAAGAAGAGTTTCCGCCTTTGGCCCGCTTCGATGAGGCGAAAGAATTCACCATTGGTCAAAAGGAACTTAAGGATGGGTTAAAGAAGACCTCCTATGCCATTTCCACGGATGAAACACGGTACGTGCTGAACGGCGTTCTTTTTTCGTTTAAAGACAATAAACTCACATTGGTTGCGACGGACGGTCGGCGACTTGCACTGGTGGACGTTGAGTTAGAATTTCCGCGCAGCCAGGAGCTGGACATTATTATTCCGACTAAGGCGGTCACGGAGTTGCAGCGTCTGGTTCGGGACGAGGGTGAAGTCAAAATCAATATCGGGGAGAATCAGATTGCATTTGAGTTGAATCGGACTTTGCTCGTCTCAAAATTGATCGAGGGCAGCTATCCCAACTATCGTCAGGTCATTCCCGCCGAAGCAAAAGAGCGGATTACACTGGAAAGGGAAACGTTTTTGACCGCGGTTCGGCGCGTGTCGCTCCTTGCGAGCGAAAAATCCAACTCCGTTAAACTCATCTTCACAAAGAGCAACATCGACATTGTGGCGACCACCCCCGACGTCGGCGAGGCCAAGGAATCGTTAGCCGTTATGTACAAAGGGCGCGAATTCTCGATTGCTTTCAATCCGGAATTTCTCATGGCGCCGCTGCGGAACCTGCCGAACGACGAGGTTTACCTCGATCTTATTGACGAGATGAGCCCCGGCGTTATTAAAATCCCCGGCCCGTTTCTGTACGTGTTGATGCCAATGCGCCTCAATTAAAGCCGGGCATGTGCCCTCTTAATTCCTTTACAACGCTACTTTCTCCGATAGTTTCCCATTCCTCCCGCTCACGTGGCGGAACTGGCAGACGCGTACGGCTCAGGACCGTATGGGGCAACCCGTGGAGGTTCGAGTCCTCTCGTGAGCAAGTCCGGGCATGGAATCCGAGTTTACGCAGAAGGAACCAAACACGATTCAGCGCATGTTTGCTCGGATCGCTCCCCGGTACGATTTGGCAAACAGCCTCTTGAGCTTCGGTTGCGACTCACTTTGGCGAGCAAATGTCGGCGCGAGAGTGAAGAGCTGGGGGCCCGCCGCAATCCTGGATCTAGCAACCGGGAGCGGTGTCCTGGCCTTTGAGCTCAAGAGGCGGATTCCTGGTGCGCGCATTGTGGGGGCAGACTTTTGCGCGCCGATGCTAACCTTCGCCCGGCGCCGCGGACTTAGAGAGTTGGTGGTAGCGGACGGCTTAGCCCTGCCGTTTCAGGATGGCCGGTTCGACGTCGTGACGATCGCGTTCGGTTTGCGGAACATGGCCTCCTACGAGGCCGCCCTTAATGAAGCGAAACGAGTTTTGCGGGTCGGAGGCCGTTTGGTGATTCTGGATTTCTCTCTCCCAAACCCGCCACTGAGAGTCCCTTATCGAATTTATTTGCACCGCGTCTTGCCCGTTTTAGCCGGCTGGGTGACCGGTGAACCGGATGCTTATCATTATCTGGCCGGGACCATTGAAGATTTTCCGAAAGGAGATGCGATGTTAGAACTCCTGAGTCGCTGCGGCTTTGTGAGCTGCGACGCAAGACCGCTGACGATGGGGGTGGTGACCGTCTATACAGGCCAAAAGGTGTGAGCTAAAACTTCAGGGGTTTTCAGGCTCCCAATCTGCCACTTCTGTCTCCTTCTTCTCACCGTGTAAGTAACGCCTGCAACTGATTGAACTGTCCGTTGTCGACAACAAAAACGCCTTCTTCTTCCGTGTACATTCCGTAGTGCTGGTCACCAGAATTGGCTTTACCGAACCTGATCTTAGCTTGGCGTTTCTCTTCGCCGGATTGATACGAGATCTTGATCTCGAGAGAAGGCTGGTCGAAGCCGAACGCCGGGCTGGGGTCTCCCGCCCAGGCGGCCGCTCGAAGACCGATTAACGCTGTCAGGAATACCTGGATACGACCCTCGTCTTGCCGATTTTGTTGGTTTTTCAGTATCCATTTACCCTTTGCACCTCGGACCAGGTCCACTGTCTTGTCCCCGGTTTTTTTCACCTGTACACTCACCAATTCATCGCGTTTGAGATCCAGGATATCCAGGCTCCGAAAACTAAATTTCGTTTTTGGCAGGTCGCTGAGCAACTGGTCGTTGATTGAAAAAATGTATGGTTCCTCCTTCAGACGAGCGTAGGTTACCCCCTGTTCCGAATTCCCAAACTCCAAAGTCGAGAGAATAACCTCGCCGGCGTTCGATTCTGCGGTGTTTTCTGAGGAATAGGAGCTGAAAGTGATTTTCAGTTTCGGCTGCGCGAGCCCGTACTTGGCCAAATCAGTTGCTGTGTCTGAAACAAATTCGGTGACTTCATCGTCGTTAATCTCCTGAATTAGCCGGTTGACATTGTTTGCGTTCGCGGGGGCATTGAGCGGGCTTAGGAAACGCCAGCGATTTTCCTCTCGGGCCAGGACGATCTTCGGCTGGTCCGCGTTCTCGATGCTGACACGATCCACAAGATCGGAGTTCAGTCGCGCGATCTTTCGATCGCGGAGGTCGTTCGGGGTGATACTGAAAAGAGTGGCGAACCCTTTGTTCACTTCGACGACTGTGTTTCGTTGCGGAAGACCGGCGTATACCATTTGTGGATCGGAAGGAACAGCGCTCCCGATTGCAATCTCGAACTTTTTTCCTTCGCCATCCAGGGTAAGGACATCGGCCGGTGTATCGAGACCGAACGATCCAGGGTTAGATTTGTTCTCCGGCACGAATTTCGAGATCTGCGTCTGGTTCATCTTGGTCAGGATCTCCAAAACGGCGTCGTTGCTAGCTCGCGCTTTGATCGGTCGCACCAGGTGCCAGTTATCCTGTTCTTTAGCGAGCTCGATTTCTCCGCCACTCACTTGAAGAACCACCCGGTTTATCAGCGTGGTAAGGAACGGTGTCATCCGATGATCGCGGAAATCTTCCGGCGTTTTAGAGACAATATTCTTCAGGTCGTTGCTCACGACATAGACGGCATCTTCATCCGCGATGCGAAGATAACCCCTGCCTGGCACAGCCGTGTCCTGCCCGAACTCGAGTTCCGCCGGCATCCGCTTACCCTCAAGCTTCAGGCGAATCTTTGATTTGTTCAGCCCGAAATCTTTGAGTATTTGCCGCTTCTTGTCGCCTTTGCCAAGATCGGCGATGACATCTTCCGGCCGGAGATTTTGTATCGCATCGAGAAGCTGATCGATGACGCCGGCGTCCGCGTCATCCTGCAATGGAGCGACCATTTTCCAGCCGTCACCTTCCGCTTTGACTTTAATGAATCCATCGCCGTTGTGGATTGTCAGTCCCTCGATGTCTGTCCTGTTGACCTCAATGACCTGCGCGGAGCGTTCCTGGCGTTCGCGCGTGTTTTGCGAAAACCGGTCGAGGATAACAATGAAGGCGGCAAGCGCGATCGCGATCGCCAGCAGAAAAAGGGTGGTTCTCGGCTTCATGATCCTATGGTTGCCTTTCGCCGGCCGGCCGCTGTGAACAC
>JAFAQT010000091.1 GCA_019246215.1 Verrucomicrobiota bacterium | reverse complement strand
TACCCTGTGAACTCCTGAACTTCGGTAGGAATACGAAAAAAGTCCGTCAAGATCGCTTTCAGCCCCTCGGCGTTTCGCGTTTGCGACGACAAGCGGCCGGTAAAATAAATCTTCGTCCAGTCCGGTACCGAATCCCGATCCTGCAGGGAAGGTGTCCCGATCCCAAAGAAGCTCCCAAAATAGTCGAAATAACGAGCATCGTCCGCGCGATCGAAATCGACGCTCTTCTCGTTGCTCGCCCACGCCCGATAGAAAAACGACAGCATTCGATGATGAAAAATGTCCATGAAGCGAACCAGCGTCGGATCATGAGCGTTCCTGAGGCGATCACGTGCGAAATCAGTCAGCTGCTGCGGTAAGGGGCCGTTCGGCCCGAACATGCCGAGAAAGTTGACATGCATCCGAATCACGCTGCCCGCGCGTTCGACACTTTCAATACTTGAAGGAGCAAATGCGAGTGATGGAATCTGACAAAAACGCAAATAATCTTCCTCCAGCCGGGCCGAAGTTCCGACCCGGGGCCAGGCCGCGTATTCCGCCTCCAGCCGTCGAACAGCCTGGAAAAAATTAAACTCGTGCGGCCGCAGGGCCATTGCTGCTGCTAAGCTATCTGACGTCTGCCGATCAAGCTCGGCCATCGCATGATCTCCCCGCGTCGTAGTGAGATGAGGACAGTCTCGGTGAAAGAATTGATCGATACATAGCGCGCAAAAAACTGCGCCAGGACAGCGCCGAGGATAAAGATTCCGGAGCCTTCAAACGCTTCCTCATCCATAGTGACCCTGATCTCCAGGCCGCGCGCGAAGGTTAGCGGCCCAGCAGTGGCTATTCGCCGGACGATCGGAGTTGCCGCGACAGAACGAATTCCTTCGATTTGTCGCAACGAAAAAACATCGTTCGAATTGACGTACAGCTTCAGTAGATCACGCAACGCTACGGCTCCGTCACCCTCTTTTGCATCGAGCAGCGACAGGTAATTCAAGGACAAATGGCTGATGATTCTCCAGGAGGGATCACCCTCGGCCGTCGAGGCAACAGGGACCGTAGGGCCGGCTACGAAACGAACAGAAGCGACCGGCGAATAGAGTTCCGTCGCGAGGTCAGTATCTCCCATCGAGATCGGCAACTGAATGGGCAAGTGACGATTGGTGCAGAGGGCGATGATATTGAGTTGGCTAAGTTGGCTTTTATACGGCGCAACGTTCGCATCGACCAGCGAAATAAAAACTTCGCTGCCAGCATAGGATGAGACGGCGCCAAATTTCTTTTCTTTCGCTGTCAATACCCTGGGCACGCGATTGACCGTATAATACGCGCCTGACTGGCCATCGTTATCTCGTGCCAGATAGAAGGGCTCGAATCGCTGCTCTTCATTGATCTTCGCCAGGACGCCGACGACCTGCTGGATCTGGAAGACTTCGAAATCGATTGGCCGCATTCGCTCTGGCACGATATGAAATTCGGCAAACCGATCCGAGATGAGGATTGGGTCGAGCCTCTTCGGGAAAAGATTAATGACCGGTGTGCAAAAGAGCGCGAAGCTGTTTGCATCGATCCGATTATCAAGTTTGGGCTCGGCGGTCCGCAGGGCGATGATGATCTCCAACTTGTCTCCGTCGCACTGTTGAATGGCTGACCCAAGGCCGGTCAGCTCGACGAAGAGAAAACGTTGCGGACAGGCAAAGTACTCTTTTAACAACCGGTAACCCTCGAAGCTGCGCGGACTTCGCGGCAACAGCGCCTCTTCTTCTCCGAATCCGAGGCGTTTAAGGGCGGACCCCGGTAAAATCTCGCGGAATTGGTGTTGGCCTTTGGGGGGTTGCAAAATGACCTGCGTGCTGCGAGCAAAAATTTGTTCGTAGATCGAGATTGGGATCTCATCGGCACCGCGGATAAAGAAAGCCAAGCGGTCGAGCTTCAGTTCTTTAAACTTTTTACCACCCGTCGTCTGCAAGCGAATCAGTATTGCGGCCTTCGCCTCGGTGAAATTGGGAAGACCAAGTTCTATGATCGTACGGGTGTAATATCGCGAGTCGCTGATTTTCAGAGGCCAAAGGCGCACCTCGTGAGCTGTCCTGAATTGACAGGGGGTTTCGTCACTTTGGCTGCGAAGCGCAGTACCTCGCTCAAGAAGGAAGCCGTCTTCAGGTCCCGGTTCACGTGGATCAGGTTCGAAACGGACAATCCCCATGGAAGGAACCTGGCTGAGATAGTGCGGATAAACCGTCTCGAGGAGTGTCTGCGTGAAACGCGGAAACTCGGCGTCCAATTTAAGGTGGACGCGAGCGGCCAAAAAAGCGAAGCCCTCAAGCAACCTTTCGACATAGGGATCGGGACAAATTTCTTTTGCGTCGCGATCCAGG
>JAFAQT010000089.1 GCA_019246215.1 Verrucomicrobiota bacterium | reverse complement strand
AGGCTCCACTTGGCTCGCCTTTACCGACCAAGTTTCGCATGCCGCGATGCGTGGACAATACCAGTTAGAGCAGACCTTTCTAGTTGCGGTCGCAAATTTGCGCGATGAGACAGGGTCCCCATTGCGGGTATTGGAAAGACTCACCGGACGGAACCTGGCCTGACAAATGCCGGGGGGTGCGAGCCATTTGACGCGAAGATCAGGGAGGAAGGTCGATCACCCTGACGCGCCAGGTGCGGATCGTTCTTCAGCCTCGGATGCCAGGCCAACACGACCAAAGCATACCGCCGCTGTCCCGAGTCACCTCAATTAGCCGCTTGAGGCCACCTCAATCTCCAAACGAGGTATGACTCGTGGAAACACAGCAAAGAACAAGAACGGTTAAGACCAGAGTTGCGTCGCCGGCTGTGGGATGCGATGTGGTTTCCCCGTCTTTTATGGCTCAGATGCAGAGAGCAGCGCAAAACGCAAGAAACAATGAATCACGTCCACCAGGTCAAGGAACGCGGACGATACCGCTGCGTATTCTTGTCCCGTTGATCGTTGCCTGCGCGCTGTTCATGGAGAATCTCGATGCAACGGTCTTATCCACAGCTTTGCCTGCAATCGCCCATGACCTTGATCAAAGCCCGATTCAGCTCAAACTGGCGCTTACTTCCTATCTGCTTACGCTCGCTGTTTTTATCCCTGCCTCCGGCTGGGTTGCCGATCGGTTCGGCACTCGCGTCGTGTTTCGCATGGCGATTTTGATCTTCGCGTTCGGATCCGCGCTCTGCGGCTTCGCCAATTCCATTGAATGGCTCGTAGCGGCGAGGGCATTCCAGGGAGTCGGCGGTGCGATGATGGTACCTGTGGGCCGGCTGGTGATTCTAAGGACGATTCCAAGATCGGAGTTAGTCGGAGCGCTTGCCTGGTTGACCGTGCCGGCATTGCTCGGCCCGGTTCTGGGACCACCGGTAGGCGGGTTCATTACTACCTATTTTCATTGGCGCTGGATCTTTTGGATCAATTTGCCGATAGCTTGTCTCGGACTGGTGCTTGCCACCTTGTTCATCCCCAATGTTCGCGGCGAAAGCATCAGCCAATTTGATTATTTGGGTTTCGTCCTGTCCTCAATTGGGCTGGCAGGCCTCGTCTCGGCATCCGCTGCATTGGACGCCTCCGGAATACCGGTTTGGATCGCCTTGGTCCTTTTCCTGGTCGGTGCCGTGTCGGTCAGTCTTTATGTTTTGCACGCTCGCCGAGCGAGATCACCCATTCTCGATCTGAAACTCTTGAGAATTCCAACATTCCGGGCCGGAATTGTCGGAGGCTCGCTTTTCCGAATTGGAGTCGGCGCTATGCCATTACTGCTGCCGCTCCAGCTTCAGCTCGGTTTCGGAATGACTCCGCTCAATTCCGGTCTGCTAATTTTTGCGGCTGCGCTCGGCGCAATCGGGATGAAGACAGCCGCAGGCAGGATTTTGAAACGGTTCGGATTTCGCACCGTGCTGACGTTCAATGCCATCACCAGCGGAGCAATGATTGCTGCGCCTGCATGCTTCACAAGAGCGACACCGATCAGCGTGATGTTTGCGATCCTATTTGTCGGCGGGTTTTTCCGATCCTTACAGTTTACCTGCATTAACGCGATCAGCGTCGCGGAAATCGATCAGTCGGAAATGAGTCAGGCGACCAGTTTCACAAGCGCATTTCAGCAGATCGCACTTAGCCTCGGCATCACCGTGGGTGCATCAATGCTCCAGCTTTCTCTCGCGATTGATCATCGTGAAACATTACGAGTCTCGGATTTCGTGCTGGCGTTTCTGGTGGTCGGATTTTTCGCTGTCCTTTCGTTCGTTAGCTTCGCGCGATTGCCGAAGGATGCCGGAGAAGAAGTTGCCGGCCGGAAACGGTTGGCATCGGCGGCGGTTGCCGTCGCGAATGGGCGGAGCTGAAGGATATTGCAATCAATCGAGTCGGATCGGCGAGCCAAACATTGCGGGAAGAGATCGCTCACAGCGTTTGCAGGAACAGCCTGCCATTTTTCTTTTGTTTTGTGGTCTGCAGGATAATTTGACGAAACAGCTCTCTCCTGAAGTGAGAAGTATGCTTAATCCCGTCGAGAAACTCATCGAAGAATGGCTGGCCGAGAAAAAAGGCGAGAAATTGCCTGGAGTAGGTAAACCTTTGGATCTTGACGAGTACTTCAGCTGGCCGGAAGACCAGCGTATCGGCCTTTCTCTCCTCAAAAATTCCGGCTGCGTCCCTTTTGAGATCGAACAACTGAGAGAAATCGAGCGGCTGAGCGATGAGATTCAAAAGTGCTCTGATGAGCAGGCCAGAGCACACCTGAAGCGCAGATTGCAAGAGGAGAGTGTCCAACTGAATCTCAGAATGGAGCATTCGCGGCGCCGCAGAAAACGCTGAATATCGCTATCGAAGATTCAAGAGAGTGAACGCTCCTTTCGATGTTCTGGTGATCGGCGCGGGCCCCGTTGGGCTCACGATGGCGTGCGAACTTGCTCGGAACGGGGTGAAATGTCGAATCATCGACAAAACTGCCGCCCCGGCTTCTACTTCCCGAGCGCTGGCTATTTTTCCTCGCACTCTGGAGATGTTTCAGATGATGGGAATGAGCGGACCGGTGTTGGAGGCCGGCCATCCATTGGACGGTGTCGCAATTTACGGTCGGAGTGGTCAGATCGGGCACATCGGGTTCAGCAGTTTGCCGAGCCGTTATCGCTTCGCGATCAGCCTGCCCCAAAGCGAGACGGAGCGTCTGCTGATGGATCATCTCGCGGGCTTCGGAATCGCCGTGGAACGTGAACGAGAGCTCGTGGATCTCTCGCAATCAGCCACTGCGGCTCAGGCAGTCATTCGGAACTCGGACGGACTGGAAGAAAGACTCGAATCAGGATGGCTGATCGCCTGCGACGGCGCACACAGCAGCGTCAGACATTTATTAAACTTGCCGTTTGAAGGAGCCGCGTACCCGGAAACTTTTCTTCTTGCGGATGTGAAGATCGAGGGTCATCTCGATCATATTCACATCCACCTGTTCCTGACAGGTGAAGGAGTCGTTGGGATTTTTCCATTCCGGGGCGACCGATGCCGAATAATCGTCAACACACAAACGGAAGCGGAGGATCAGCCTCTCGGTGAACTCCGATTGGACGAGATTCAGGCCGTCGTGAAAAGCAGAACGAATTCCGAGATGCGCCTGGTGGACCCCGTCTGGCTATCGCGCTTCCGGATTTCTCATCGAAAAATTTCGGATTTTCGCGTTGGCCGTGTCTTCCTTGCCGGCGATGCTGCTCATATCCACAGCCCTGCCGGCGGCCAGGGTATGAATACCGGAATCCAGGATGCGGTTAACCTGGCTTGGAAACTCGCCCTGGTTGTCCACAAGAAATCATCGGATTCGTTGCTGAACAGTTACAATGAAGAACGTGAACCTGTCGCAAAAATGGTTTTGAGCCTCACCGACAGACTCACGCGGATGGCCACGTTGCAAGGTGCGCTGGGTCAACAACTGAGGAACGCGCTGCTGCCCCTCCTGACTGGTATCCACTTGGTGGAGGATCGAATTGCGGAAACCATGTCCGAGATCGGCATTCATTACCGAAGAAGTTCCATTGTGTCTGGGAAGACCGGACACGCGGTTCAAGCCGGCGACCGCGCCCCCGACTGCGAATTCCAGCTCGAAACGGTCCAGGAACCTCTCAGACTGTTGGACCTCTTGCAGAAGCCGGCTCATCATCTTCTGTTTTTTGCTGACGCGGACGCCGATCTGGCCGCAAGATCGAATGCCTTGCGCGTGGAGATCGGGCATAATTTCCCGGGATTTATCAATGCCTTTGTGGTGATTCGAGGGGCGCACGCCAATTTTTCCAGTGTCCTCTTTGATGTCGACGGTGCAGCGCACTCCCTCTACGAAGCTGAACCGGGCGCCATCGTCTTAATTCGGCCGGACGGTTACATTGGTTTCAGAGGCGGCGCCAAACACGCCGGGGCCTTGCGCGAGCATCTCGAACGGATTTTTCAGGGTAGAATTTACACCGAGAGCAACCCCGGTTAGATGTAGCCACATGCTTCCTACTTCGGTTGTTCGCGTCTAAATGAAATCTTTCGTTCTGCTTATGGTTGCGCCGGCGTTTTTTGGCTGTGCGCTGACCCCCAATGTCAACACAAGAAAGCCGGGTCAGCCATGGAATTATTATGGCGACCTGGTGAATGTGTATCGCGACCAAACCCGAGGCGCTAAGGTTGAGTTGATCTGGTTGGATCAAGTCCAATTTGAAAGAGTGGACCAGCGCGATTTTCAAAAAAAAGTTCAGAACTACTTGCGTCAGGGGTACCGAAAAATCGGGATCGTTTCCGTTCGATCCCAATATTTTGTCGACCCGTACGAACTGAAAAAATTAGCTGCTGATAAAGGCGCGCGCCTGGTCGTGGGTTGCTGGTTCGCGGCCCGTGAGAAGGGAGCCAAACCACGGATGCTCGACTATTGGTATCAGCTGCTCGACAAACCGGTTGCGCCGGCTGAACGCGCAGTTTCACCGCCCCCGGCGCTAGTCCCGGCTGCTCCCCTAGCTCCGCTTGCGCCGACTGGCCCGTATAGCCCGTATGGTCCGAATGCTCCGTATGGCCCGAGTGGCTTGCGACAGCCCGGCTCCTACTAATTCTCCCGCGCAATTTGTTTAGATCCTGCAACATTCGTGTTCTTTATTGGCCTCTCTGGATGGCAGGTTCTCTGGTTCTGTTTTTCGGCGGTTGCGCGCCAACCCCGAACGCGCGCACCCCTGGCGGCATAGGGCGCTTTTCCACGGTAGTGATCGATGCCGGCCACGGCGGAAAAGATAGCGGCGGTGTAAGTGGACGAAGGGCTCCAATTTTCCTGCGGGAGAAGGACCTGACGCTCGACACGGCGAAGCGGGTTCGCGATGAACTACGGCGCGCCGGGTTGAGGACCGTGATGACTCGTGAGGACGATCACTTTGTTGAGTTGGACGATCGGGTTAGCCTTGCCAACAGGCAAGGCCCGAGGGCTGTGCTAGTGAGCATACATTACGACGCGATATCCAACTCCAGCACGCATGGAGCGAAGACTTTTTTCTGGCGAGCCGACAGTCATGGCCTGGCTACGCGCATTCAACGGCAACTCGTTAAGGAAACGGGCGAAACGGATTTAGGTGTGATTCGACGCCGATTAAGGCTCACTCGTAACCCGGATATTCCCTGCGTGCTCTGTGAGTGCGCCTACGTAACGAACCCAGCGGAGGCGCAGAAGGCATCTATGGAGAGTTACAGGAATCGGATTGCGTCCGGCATCGCTCGAGGCATTTTGGAAGAGCACAAATTGGGGGATGCCGGTATTGCGCCAGTTCCAGAGATTTTTGCGCCGCTATCTAAAGGCTCCGACAGATACCGATCCCAAACGATGAAACGATCTCAACATCATTCGCGACGCAAGACACCTGTATGAATGAGCCTGGAACTCCGTCAAAAGATGAAACCTGCTCTGGCTTCGACTGCGCTCTTTTGCGCGCTTGCGTTACCAATGTTTCCCGTTACTGCGCAGGAACACGTAGACGTTCCGCTCCCGCCCTACGATCCTCCTCCAACTGTGTCTCATCACAATGACACTCACAAGGTTCAAGCTCAGGGCGTCTCTCACGACTCTCTTGCGCCGGCCAAGGGTCCGAAAGAACCTCATCCGGGACCGAAAGCGCGCCATGTCAAAGGTTCCCCCCAGAATCAACAGCATCATCGACGCCATGTTCGACCTCGGCGCCAAACACATTTCCATTGGCCTTGGCAGCGCCGTAAACTATCCCGCTGATCAGTTATGATCCATCCAAAAGAGGAACTTCGGCCGGGAAATATTATCTCCAGTCTCCGAGACGCACCATTTCGGCAGGCCACAATGGAAACAGCGCCCGCCGAACAGGAGACTGCGATAAAATGCCGCTCGGAAAAACGCCTGTCCGCACCGAGGGCATTTCCAGTTTGCCAGCCAGGCGGCAATAAAAAAGTACGCGATAAAGGTTAGTGCGAAGAAGAGACCGGGCACAAAAAAGGCGAATCGTATTTCTAGCATCGAGGCGAAGAAGAGACAAAACACCACGAGCCGCCGCCGCCGGTAAGAGGTCCATGCTTGTGCATACTCCGGATCCACCCATCTGCCGCGGGATTCGCTTAAGCTTTTTTCCAATTTAAACCCTTTCATCCGAAAGCGGCTTGGGAAGAAGCATTCCTACGCCTGGGCAATTTGCACTTCCAGGCAGGCGAACTGTTTCTTATCAAGAGCTGGGCCCGTCGTTGCCGGAAGGGGCGCTTGCCTCATCCAATTTGCGCAATTCGGCACTGCTAAGTTGCACCTGTGAGACGCGCAACAGATCCGGAAGCTGTTCGGTGGTACGTGCGCTGGCAATCGGGGCAACGACGGTAGGTTGAGCCGCAAGCCAGGCAAGCGCGATAGTGGCGACTGCGACACTGTGTGCAGC
>JAFAQT010000325.1 GCA_019246215.1 Verrucomicrobiota bacterium | reverse complement strand
TTTGGGGTCTTTGGCCCAGTACGGAATCAATCCCCATTGCAACGCGTCGAGCGAGCGTGCCCGAGTTTTCGGGTTAAAGCGAATGGTCAGGGCCTTCTGACTCGGCGCGATGTTGTAACTGATCGGCAAATCCGTCTCCTTCGGGATCGGAATGTGGTAAAGCCTGGCGAGCTCTTCTTGAGATGTGGTTCGACGATAACGGCCGCACATAAAGCCCGAGAATGAATCACAAATATGACGGAATGAAAAATCCCGAGAGTACGCCGATTTGAATGCGGGATTACTTTCGGGCTCCGTCAGGTGACGAGTTACAATTTCCGCAACGGTGTCGGGAGCCGCGGCGTTAGCGAGTAAGCGCCTGCTCCGGTGATGAGGAGCGCAATCGCAATCAGCAGTTGCGTGAGCGCGAATTCGGCTCCCCCCTCGATCCTCCGTTGCAGCATCGAGACCCCTACGTCCCCTCGGTCAAAACTTTGTGGCAGGTGAACCAAGAAGATAGCTGCGAGCATGACCACGATGATGCACGCCGCTCCAAGTCGAATGAGAACGCCGCTCAGAATTGCCAACCCACTGCCAACCTGTGCCAGCCCCACGAGATACCCTACAACGACCGGCATGTGCATCAGGTCGGAGAATTTCTGAGGTCCAGGACCTCCGAAGGCACCAAACAAAATGCCGCTGCCGTGGTAGAGAAAAGCGAGAGCGCTGGCGATTCGGAGGATTAGGAGCGCTGCATTGATCTGCGCTGGCCTTGGCGTATTGGCTGGGTAAAGCAAGTCCATTTTCAACTATCCCTAGACCTCGTATTCTTAGCAACGGTCCCCCTGAAGTACTCAGGCGTGCTGTCAGTGAGCCACAATTGGGGTCTGAGTAGCAATTGGACGGAAATGCGGATTAACCCGGAGCCTGATGAGCTCCTCGCGCAGATCCATCCCCGTGTGCTTGTGATTCTTCCTCAAGCAAACATCACGCGGCTCGGCTCGGGGAAACTGAGGATGGAAACTTAAAAGAGTTGCTGGGTCCCCTTACCCTGCCAACCAGATGCGGATGTGGGAAATTTCTCCGAGGGTAAATCGCGCAGCGAATGCCTTTATCGGCCAGCAGGTTGGCGGTGGGCTCGTCGATCAATTGCCCGTGCTCAATGCACTTGACCCCGGCGTTGCCCGCCCGTCGGATCGCAGTCGGCGTGTACGGTGGACCGTGACGTAGGTGCCCCAACCGTCGCCATCGATCCTCGTTGGTGAAGGTCGGCTCGTGCTGGCTCATGTTACGTCGCGCACCACTTTGCCGGTGAGATACTTTAAAGGTGCTGGATTCAGTCTCAGGAGCCCAAGGAATCTGTTCGATATCCTGGGATGCAAGACCGCGAGCCTGGCGAGTTGATTTACCCAGAGCCGATGGCGATACAGCTTTTGATGGCGCTGGGCATAAAAGAGGGCAGGATCCGATGAATCGGTTATGGCGCTTAAAATCGCATCGGCGGCGAGCGTACCGCTTTGCAGCGCATAAAGGATCCCTTCACCGGTCAGAGGTTCGACTACTCGGGCAGCGTCGCCGATGTACAACAGATTTGCGTGTCGCGTTTTAATTGCCGGCCTTGTGAGGGGGGTGATCGATTGCCATCGGTGTTCGGAATTCAATCCGAACATCTCTGTCGCTTCCCGCCGAAATTGCTCCGCATGTTTTGGTCGGCAGACAAGACACAAATTTGTCAAGCCCTCGCCGATGGTGGCCAAACCCAAATAACCGAACTGGCGCAATTGCAAGCTGATATGGGACTCGGTGGTGGTCGAAAAATGAACCTGGAGGCCGACACGTTCGGTGTGCATCTTCGGATATTCCTTTAGCAAGCGGGCGATGGACGAATTGCGTCCATCCGCTGCGACGAGAAATCTGGCCTGGACCGTTTCGTCATTTGTGGTGACCTTCCAGCCCGCGCTGTTCTGAACCTTGAGGACGGGGTTCCCGAATCTGACTTCAGCTCCCACCGAGACGGCATGCCTTATCAAAGCTTCATCGAAATGTTTCCTCCGGATCCCGCGTTCGCCTCTCGTTTCGTTCGGAAGATCACATCGAATCGAACGCCCCCTCAGATCCACGAATTCCACCCAGTGTAATTTTGCAGAGGGCAGTCGGTCGATGAGCGGGCTGACACCCAGGCGGTCAAGGATTTTCCAGGCATCGGGGTTCAGGCAATCTCCGCAAACTTTTTCTCTCGGAAATTGGGTGCGTTCGAGGACAAGCGTCGACAGGCCTGCGCGCGCAGTCAAAGTTGCGGCGGCGGCTCCGGCGGGCCCGGCGCCTACAATC
>JAFAQT010000088.1 GCA_019246215.1 Verrucomicrobiota bacterium | reverse complement strand
TCACCGGGTTATGGACATACACCTTCGGTAAACCGGGAATGGCGCCCATCACCAGATCCTCAAGGCTCGGCAAAGAAGCGCCGGTGATCGATACAGAATCTCCGTCACAGCTCAGACCGGTTGTCATCCACACAACGTGGATCTCTTGGACTTCGGGTTCACGATGCAAAAGAGGAGCGGCTGTGGCCATGCGGCAAAGCCTCCTTTCTATACGGGGGTTAAAGGTTAATTTTGATTCTAACTAACACCCTAGGGATTACAAATCATTTCCTGCAACCGACCAAATGGATTTACTTTCAAATCCGGAGCGATTTAAAGCATCAATATTCGGTCGATCTCATTACGACCGTTCGGGTGCATCTTCACATGTTGCTGATGCGGATATAGCGCAGTATTCCCGGCAGACTCGTCACAAGCATGAACGTCATGATTGCAACCAAGATCAGTAGCCCGGTTGTGCTCAGTGGGCGCATTCGGTTCACCTCCTCTCCGCCTGTTTCAGGCGGTTTCTACTTCTATTTTCAGCTTCTCGCTCAAAAGGTCGTTTACCAATGATTTGATCAATTCGATAGCTTTTGGGATCGACGATTTTACGATCTCGCTCAGCCCAATCTGGCCATCTTCAACGTCCAGCATCGCCGGCTCGCACCCGATCAAATACAACTTTCCCGGAGAGCCACCCAACGTTCGAAGCATTCGGAGCACATTGCCCGGATTCATGCTGTGCGCATCAAACATCATTTCATCAACCTGGTCGAGTTGGCTCAGGTCGGGTTCGATCAAGTAAAGGGTTCCGGGCGACTGCTTTTGCGAGGTAACGTCGACTAATATCGTAACGTCATACCGATCCATCAGGGCGTACGCGAGATCGTAGCTTCGAATCCCAAAATCCATAACTTGCACTTCGGCCGGCAATCTTTCGTACATTAACCTGCGCGCCACTTCGCTCCCAAAAGCGTCGTCGCCCATAAAGATGTTGCCGATGCCAGCGACCAGGATCCTGCTTGGTCTAATCATAGTTCCCCGATCAGTGGTTCGATTTCATGCAGGCCATAAAAAAATCGATGGCCCGGCTGTCGAAGCATCCCCAAATCTTTCCCAGGATCCTCCTCCAGCACCAGCGCAAGGTAAACTCGGTTCTCCGCATCCTGCTCGATCGATTCGATCATTGCGATCTTCCCTTCCAGAGCAAGATCCATCACATCAGCGCGCCCTTGGGGTTTGATCCGGACCCGATGCCCGATTGTCAAGGCCGTTCCACGTACGGTCACGCTTTCCAGACGTGTGTTCGCATCGAAGAAATCTTCACCTGAGGAATTGTTGTTGCGAATGGTGCCGTGCATCTTCCAGAAATCTTCTTCCGGGAGGGCTTCTGTGCGATTCAGAATCTGTCGAGCATGTTCATCGAGCTGGCCCATCTCCCACTTTTCCTGGTCGGTCATGGTTAATACGCGGAGAGCCAGTATCTCGTCGATTTCCGTTCCATCAAAAAATTCGCCCGGGCTTTCCGGTGCGATTTCGGGAAAGTCATATAAGATAATAGGCGAGGATAAGATGACAGACGCCTCGCCTTTCTCTCTTTCGCCAACCAGCACCGGCCAAGTGCCAATATTAGAGCAGGTTGCAGCCGCTTCGGCGTATGATTCGGGCGGATCGATTAGGGAAAAAAACTCGCCTCTCTCTGACTCCAGAATGGTATGGGTAGAAGCAAAGGTTCGCATCAGAACTTCGTCTGACTCAGGTAGCTCGGCTTGCAACAGCGAGGTTTGATTTCGCACCGTTACTTTGATCTTGAACACTTCTTCGGTGAGGGGTTGGACCGCGATATCCATCGTTCCTTGCAGGCTCTGCTGTCGCCTGACAACTGCACCTACTATTTTTTGAATCTCACAGTTCTGAATCGGATCAAAGGTGAGAGAGCTCGAAAAATGGAAAGGGATCGACAACGTCTGATTGGCGAGGCTCTGGAGAGTCTGATGAGATGACCGGACCTCCCGTTCAACCGCTTCTTGCCAACTTTGGTACAGCCTGTCATGGACGCGTACTTCAGGAACGAATGTTAAAGAAGTCGGCTCGATATCAGCAGGTAGCCTCGAGAGAGGAGCTACAAGCAAACCAATCGTCCGCGCGACCGGGTGCAGAAAGCGTACCCGAACTCGCAGGGTCGTCGTCTCACCCCGGCTCCGCAGAAGGCATTCCGTTTGCATTGCAAATGGTTCTTTTCCGTTCTGGGCTTCACTGTAGGCCTGCGGATAAACCCTCCCAAATGTAAAACGCTGCCGGTTCTTTCGAGAAGACGCCCGATAGGGATAAAGGATGTACCCCTCGTAAAGCACCGCATTTGCAATTTCATCGACCGTGGACAGATTCATATTCCGCTAGCAACCGTTCAACAGTTTGATCCCAGGTTGGCAGGCCTTGGCGCCGTTTGTAGGCGTACAACCTCTCAAAGACATCCCGATCGAGAGAGACCCAGGCGCTATTGGGGTAATGGTGGTCCATCAGCTCCTGCCAGATTCGCGTCGGCATCGAGTACGTGCACTCTTTGCTCCAGGAGATCTGTTGCACCTGTAACCGTCCGTCCGATGCCGCGTAAAAAACTGTTCCGCTAAACAAGAAGAGAAGCGGGACTGCTCCTTCTTTCAATGCGTAAAAAAGTTTAGTTGCAAGAACGTTGAGGTCAAAGGTGCAATGAATAGGCAACACCGCCTCGGTTGTCTGCGTGAAAGGTCGAATTGTGGTATTCGCGTGGGTCCAGAGACGGTTACGGAGAGTTTGTCCCCATCGATTCGGAGTCCCGAAGAGATCGACCAACTTCTCTCTTTCTTCGTCGTCGTATGGACGATAAGCCGATTGAATTTGAATCTGTGCCTGAAGGATTACCGATTGAACCAATTCTGTTTCAAGAGAATTCGTCACCTCCAGGCGGAAGTGTAGGAGAGGGGTGAGCCCGTAAGCGGCGGGTTCGACGCCAGTTACTTTGAAATTGAGGTCAGGCATCGCTTGGCTCTCACGCTGGGTGCGCTTCCCTTTGAAGGCGGGAAAAAAACTGGTCGATTTTTTCCCACACTATTTCTCCGCCGGCTAAACCTCGCCAATGCAGGCGAATCAATCCCACCAGTTCGAAGCAGACATCGATCGGCGCCAGGTAATGTTCACGTTTGCTACCTACGCGATTGACGAGGAACGCCTCCACGTCCGGTTCCAATCGCGTCAAAGACAGGTTCTGTGCAACCAACGAATCCCAAGCATTGAGCGGCAAAAGCGACTCAGTCGCGCCGGCGGGGCTGGGATACATCGCCTTGGTCCTCTTTTCCGGAGTGCTATGGAAAAAGAAAGCGAGATTGATTGGAATGGCCAAGCTTTCCCACTCGGATTCCGTCCAATACAGCTCGGGCAGCGAGCGGACCTCTCTTGGGATCAGCCGGAAACGGCCCTCAAGCGCAGTTGGAAAACGAAGTCCGCAAGAGTCACAAGCGCAAACAATTTGGCCAGTGGTTATTTCGAGCATGTGGCGGTGCTCGGCAGCGAGACTGACGCTGCAGAGCTCGCATCGCCGCGGTGTCGGGCGCGATTGCGCGAAGCGGCGCAAGGTGGTGAATACAGTCTCTTGTTTACCCGGCGCTAAATTCTTGTCGGCGTAGCGTCGCTCTGGGGAATTTTCGTTCACGGTCTAAAACAAGGCGACATCGCGCCGGGTCGGTAGCGGACTTCTTTCCTTTTGCGTCATCGTCATTCTCCCGCGATTGCCGCTCCGATTCCCGCAGACCGTTCGGTCCCCTTTAACCCGACACCGGCTGACTGTCCTGTCGCCTGCGTTCAATTTTCGTCCAAGCAAAAATTTGCCGGTTTAGCGCAGCGGGGGGATGGTCTGCCACAATAATCTTCAAAATTGAGCCTTACAAGTGATAGATGTCAGCATTGAGCCCCCTGCTTGCCAATGGCTACTCTGCTGAAACCAGTTTTGATACCTTGCAGGCCTCCGCGAGACAAGAGTAGGCTCCCTTTCGGATGCAAACTTTCATGCGGGTCGAATTTTCCACCGGAACCGGTTACAAGGCTGCACGTTTCGTGGTTCTGACGGAGCTACCCGAAAAAGTCCTCCAGGAAATTCGAGCACAAAAGCTAAGCCCGCAGACGAGGGCCTATGCCGTTGCGTTGAAGACTGCTGAGCATTTGCAGTTGATCGATTCGGGGCTCCGTATCATTTTGTTGTCGAATACGTCGGGGAAGGTCAAGAACCCTGACGCACTCGGAGAACCGGCGTACGTTGCCGAGGACGGCTGCAAAGCTTGGGTCATCAGAAAACCGGGGACAGACCATTCGGGGGCTCACAAAAAGCCTTTTTTTTGAGATAAGACTTTCACTTGA
Source organism: Verrucomicrobiota bacterium (assembly GCA_019246215.1). Lineage (GTDB taxonomy): Bacteria > Verrucomicrobiota > Verrucomicrobiia > Chthoniobacterales > JAFAMB01 > JAFAMB01. Next base: position 1,261 of record JAFAQT010000088.1, on the reverse strand, counting down.
TTTATGGATTCGAGAGAGCATGATATCGCCTGGTTGCTCTAGTTCAAAGCGCGGTAGATCGTCAGGTGAGGTTTTTCTCGATGGTGATTTGAAATCCGGTCTTCGGGAACGGCTCTGGAGCTGGCAAATCACTACTGGGTTAAGTTAATCAAGCTATGAAGCTTTACGTTGGAAACCTGTCATTCGAAACGTCGGAATCCGATCTACAGGACATCTTTGAACAATTTGGCACCGTCAAAGAGAGCCGCGTCATCAACGATCGAGAAACCGGCCGTTCGCGTGGCTTCGCGTTTGTGACAATGGATAACGACGCAGAAGGTCGAGCGGCGATCGCTACCTTGCATGGAAAACAATTCGGAGGCCGGACTATTACCGTGAACGAAGCACGTCCGAAGGAGGAACGTCCGAAACGCTCCGTTTCGTCACGGCGATAGCGGATGCTGGAATGCCTGGACAATGTCCCGGTTCCTCGTTTGGAAGGTGGATAACTACGATGCGAGAGATACGATCCCAGCTCCTCCCACACCCCTCAACGTATGTGCCCACGAGATTCAGTTTATCATGTCCAACGAACCGGCTATATCAGTCGAAGGTAAGATCGTCTCGATTCTTCCCGGAACGATGTTTCGTGTAGAGCTGCCTAACAACCAGGTCGTGCTCGCGCATATTTCCGGGAAAATGCGCAAACGCTTTATCCGACTGAATCTGGGGGATCGCGTGAAACTTGAAATGTCGCCGTATGATCTCAGCAAAGCCCGCATAGTTTATCGTTTGGGGTGAGCCGAGACGGGAAGAGTTGAACGCTGGATTGAGTGACCATCGGGATAATAGTAACTTTCAAATGAAACGGGATTCCGGTCAGTGTGTTTCGTCCTGCAGGTCCCACTCTTCAGGCTCCGAAACAAAGAACAAACAGTATGTTTTCACGAATCCCTTTCGAAAAAGTTAATTGGCTGATCAGTTCCTTTCTTATCGGCACCTTGTTTTTGGCGGTCACCGCCGCGCCCGTTTATCTCTGGTTTTTCGGCCTGGACACCTTCCAGGTCGTGCTCTTTTTCGTGATGTTTTTTGCCACCGGATTTTCAATCACAATCGGGTATCACCGGCTTTTCTCCCATCGGACTTTTGAGGCCCACTGGATCGTGCGCCTTTTCACTTTGCTCTTCGGTGCAGCGGCATTTGAAAATTCCGTGCTCCTGTGGGCTTGCGAACATCGCAGCCATCATAAGCATGTCGACCACGATGACGATCCGTACTGTAT
>JAFAQT010000087.1 GCA_019246215.1 Verrucomicrobiota bacterium | reverse complement strand
ATCATTCGTGGTAAATGCCACAGTGTTAAAATAAACGGCGCTTCCCCCTTTTTTTATGCGTTCTGGGCGATCAGGCGGCCGCAAGTAAGCCTTCCAGCTCTGTCTTTTGCGCTACTCTCCGAGCGCTTCCATCTTCAGGTAACAAGGGTTTCAAGCCAGTCTTCGTGGATCTTGACGGCCAGAATCCCCGGTAATCGTAAGAATGTGCCGTTGCATCAAGTCTGACTGTGCGTTCGCTCGCCAGGCATAGACTGGTCGCCCTTTCAAAGTGCTGAGAAGCGAACCGGTTTTGATAGATGAAAGTAAAAAGAGAGGCGATAAGCGGCGAGTAAACGGATTTTGCCCCATCTTCGCTGATTTGACCCAGCAATGTATGAAAATTCCTAAGCTACTCTTTGGTGTCGCTACATCTGATCATCAAGCGGAAGCGTATGATCCTGCTCATCCCGACTTCCGCGATGAATGGGAGAGAAGGTCAGGCCAGACGCTTCGCGGTAAGGCCACTGATTTCTGGAACCGGTACTCCGAAGACATAGACAATGCGCGACACTTGGGCTGCAAGATTTTTCGTTTCTCCCTTTCGTGGGCACGCATAGAACCGCAGCCTCAAATATTCGATCCTTTCGCGTTAAAGCATTACCAAGATATTGTGATTAAGGTGATAGCGTCCGACATGATTCCGCTGGTCACCCTCCATCACTTTACTTGGCCGATCCACATCCAGAGCCGAGGAGGAACCATTGCCGAGGAATTCCCGGAATGGTTCTCAGGATACGTCTCTCGCACTTTAGACAGCCTAGGTGATCGGGTGACACATTGGATAACCTTTAATGAACCAAACCTTCTGGTCTATGGTTATATCAAGCCTTGGTGGCAGAACGCCTTCATTGTGCCTCCGGGATACACGGAAGAGACATCCTTAGCCACGCAAATAGAAAACGTTCCTAAAATAATGAGAAATCTCTTCGTGGCCCATCGATTGGCTAGGACTCTGATTAAGGCGAAGAATCCAGATGCTCACGTCGGAAGCAACCCGTTTGTTCTGGGACTCCCCTCCGGGCTGCAGTCGTTATTAGATTGGCTTGTCGCAACGGCGAGTGATCACCCGAGACTAGCGCGCCGCACCCGTGCTATCGCCCAACGACCTGTCGCCCGAACCGCTGTGGACGTGGTACTATCGCAATTGACCCCTACCTCGTCGCGATCCGGCAAGATTTCTTTTTCCAAACCGTATGGTCGTGGGCTTCGACGTCTTCTGATTCGGCGAGATCACGTATTATCAAGCCTTCGGGACCTGGAGGGAAAGCGGGTGGGATTTGTCCGTGGTTCGACCGCACTGTCAACGCTGACTCGTGCTATACCCGCTGCCATTCCTTGCTCGTTCGAGACTCACACAGAAGCACTCGCCAGCTTACAAAGAGGTGTCGTCGATGCTGTGGTGGGGGATGATGCCGCGTATGCGGCTGTCGGTATTCCGGCGAATGTCGACTACGGTCCAGAAGTTTTTGGGGAGGACGTCTATGCGACGGGGATGGCACGGGGCAAACCAGATCTGCTTGCGCTTGTGAACGCCGTTATTGAGGGCAAGTCGACACCACCCGGAATCCAAACTGCCCGTGGGGGTGCGGTTTCGAGGATACGCAAACGGGGGGTATTAAAGGTGGGTATCCTTCCTGACCAGCGTTCAGCTGCCGGCGCGTCGCTGCTGACCGCGGAACGGAGAATTGCTGGAGAGATCGCTCATCGAATTCTTGGTGACAGCAAGAAAGTGAAGTTCATTGAAGTTACTCTGCCCAACCGCATCAAGGCGCTCGTACCATGGTATGATTTTCTTGGCCCCCTACTGAAAGCCATTGGCCTTGTAACTACGATATTGAATAGCAATTGGTGGCACCTGGGCATGTGCGGTAGATTGCCGGAGTTCTTGTGCCCAAGGGATTGCGTAGGGCAACAGGACTATGTGGGTCTAGACTATTACTGGGGTATAAATGTGTTTGAACTCCATCGCATCTACCAGCTTCTTGAAGCGACGATGAGTAACTTCACCGATGCACCCGTAGATCCTCCTGGTTTGCTCCGGGCCGTCCGTCGCCTCAACGGCTGGTTCAGAAATTGTCCGATTTGGATAATCGAAAATGGTTGTGTCGAAACGGCGGATGGATTTAACAGGGCTCGTTACCTGACGGAACACATCCAGCAAGTGGAACTCGCGCGATCGAAAGACATTCCAGTCTCGGCCTATATTTGTTGGAGCATCACTTCAAACAGGGAGTGGGGGCTCCCTTTCTCAAGCGCAAGCGATTTCGGCCTGTACAAAATCGAGCTGGACAAAGATCCTGAACTGCAAAGACATCCAACAAAAAGCAGTACAGTCTACAAGAATATCATTCAGAGACTAACGTCAAAAGAGCGAGCGTGAATCTCCATCAATTTTCAAACAGCGTAATGCAGTAGGCGATTCATTTCCAATTGCGTCACAAAAAGGACAACTGGCCCTGGTCCTATGCGAACTCCGAGAGTGCTGGTCTTTGTGGATGAATCCAACGTCGTTAGCTCAGTGCGGGCACTCGGTCGAAAACTGGATTGGCTGAAGCTCCGCGATCACCTCGCGAACGCCGGTCGGGGACGGGAGTTAATCGAGATGGTCATTTATGCCGGTTTGCCTCCTCCGATGGCGGAGTGGCAAAGCGAGCGAGAGAAGAAGAATAAGTTTCTGCACTGGCTTCGCTCCAACGGTTTCCTCGTCGTGGCAAAAGATGGCTCTCCGGGGGATGGCAAGCATTACAAAGCAAACGTGGACGTGTTGATGGCGATCGATGCGGTCGAGCTTTCCATAGAGATGCGGCCCGAGGTCGTCGTTCTCGTGACGGGCGACGCAGATTTTGCACATCTG
>JAFAQT010000086.1 GCA_019246215.1 Verrucomicrobiota bacterium | reverse complement strand
TGCGTTTTTGGGGATACCGACTGTGGCGATCTTCGGCTCGACTGAACCGCAGCTGACAGGACCGATCGGAAGGGTTCACGTAGTGATCCGCCGTCACGTGGAGTGCAGCCCTTGTTTTCTCCGGGAATGCCCTCTGGACCTGCGATGCATGAAGGCGGTGACGGTGGACGAAGTGGTTTCAGCAGTCGAACGGGTGTTGGGCAGGGAGAACACCTACCCTCGGGGTGGGCACCTCGGATTGAGAAGAGAACCGCGGGGGTAGGATGACTTCCGCCCTAACTTTTTGTTATATGTGTATATGGCTTTGAGCTACAACCAGTAAGGCCGGAGGCCGAGACACCGAGCCTTGATAACGTGTTCCCCATGCGAGACTCGAATGAAATGAGTCGCGTCGGGTAAAATCGTCATAACAGCGATTCCGCATTGTTCCCGAAAGGGCTGCTATTTTGGGGCTGAACACCGACACACACTTGCAAGGTGCAACGCTATAACGTAATTGAATCCCCACTTTTACGGGCCAACGAACTTGTCTACTGAATGAAAATTCCCTCTCGGTCTGAGCTGTCGATCTATGTGGCCAAAATGACAAAGCTTTTTGCCCGCACCATCGCGCACCGGACCAAGACTCTGATGATCGCGGCGTTGGTTATCGCGGCTCTCTCAATCTTCATCATCATCAAGCGAAAGAACTTCGACTCGGAAGTCCTGGATTTGCTGCCCTCGAAGTTCGAGTCGGTGCTCGGACTGAAGGAATTCAACAGTGAGTTCGCGCAGGCGCGCCAATTGGTCTTCGGATTCTTGGCAGAAAACGGTCACGCGGATGACGCGGAGGCGTTCAAGACAAATTTCATCGAGGAACTGGGAAAGCAGCCATGGGTCCTTCGGACTTTTGACCGCGTGCCCTTGGAGACGCAGGAGGGGCTCAATGAGATACAGGGCATCCTCCCGGCGCTTCTGTTGAATTTACCCCGCGACGAATTCAATGATGCGATGGCGCAGCTTGAGGCGGGACCGATTAATGAGCGGTTGAACCACATCCGGGACACGATCACGGGCGATTCAATCCGGACGCAACTAGAGGCGACCCTGGATCCGCTTGGCCTTTTTGCCAGGGCAATGAAACCGTTCGGCTCAAGTTCATCTATGGATCAGGGGAGCGCACTGGCTTCGGAGAACGGACTTTTTCAAATAGCGTTAATTATCACCAATCAGTCGAGCCTGGATCCTCGGTCAAGCCAGGCTGTCATGGAGGAGGTGAGCCAGTTCACGAACAGGATGCTGAGCGAATGGACCGGCTACAAACCGAAGGTGTACGTAACAGGTCGAACGGCATTTGTCGCTCAGATTTCACATAGCATGGAGGGAGACATCTCGCTCAGCGCGATTCTTTCAATCGGAATCGTCAGTGGATTATTTTACCTGGCGTTCCGCCGGTCTTTGCCGTTGGTTGGCATCGTTCTGATTCTCTGTTTATCGGCCCTTGTGGCGCTGGCGCTTGGGATGCTGATCTTCCACGAACTCAATGTGGTGGCGATTGGGTTTTTCTCGATTCTGGCCGGCGTTGGCGTCGATTTCAGCCTTTTGCTTTTTGGGCGTTACCAACAGGCTCGTCGGGTCGGCCAGTCGCATGAGGAGGCAGTTTTCGTGGCGGTTCGGGATATAGGTGCGGCGATTTTTTACGTCATCGTCACGACGGCAATCGGTTTCCTGGTGTTGAAGTTCAGTCAAAGTTCCGGTTTCGGGCAGTTAGGTACGCTTGTGGCTCTCGGCGTCGGATTCGCAGGCTTGTTCATGGTCCTTTTCCTGTTCATGTTTTTCAAGGGCGCCAAACCGCCAAAAACAAGGGACTTCATGTTGATTGGTACTAGCAGGTTTGTGGATTCTATATTTCGGGAGCCACGCCCGGTGTTGGCCGTTTCTCTCGGCGTATTGATCATCGCCGCCCTGATCGCCGTCGCGCCGTTTATTCCGCTCAAATTTGACACTAACCCGGTCTCGCTTCAGCCGAAGAAGATTCCTGCCTCCATAGCGCTCCAGGTGCTTTCGGACCAGATGAAGCAGGAATCCGATCCGGTCACGATCCTGGTTAATGCGAAAGATCAGGAGGAATTCCACCAACGGTGGGAGAAGCTCTCAAAGCGTTTGGAAGAGGCTCAAAAAAATGGGGAGCTGAAATCGGTCAGTTTGCCAGTAGCATTGGCGTTTTCTCCCGCCCGGATCAAAGAGAATCGGGAAACGTTGAAGAGACTGGATTTCGACAAGATCAAGGCGGTTGTTAGAGAGAGTCTGGTACGAAATGGATTTGAATTGGACTGGTTTAAGAACGTCTTTGAACTGCTTGATCGGCTCCAGGCGGAACAGTCGCAGACCGGTTTGCCGGATTGGTCGAAATTGTTTCCGCCGAAGTCCAGCTGGTGGTTTTTGATTGACCGATATTTTGCGAGCGACCCGAGAGTCGCAGCGGGTTATGTGCAGCCGAAGCATCCGATCCATTCACAAGCAGAGCAGAAAAAGATCGGGGAGCTCATTCATAGCGCTGATCCTCACGCGATGGTCACCGGCTGGTCCTACACGTTATGGGATTTGATACCCTGGGCAAAACGGGAATTGGTAGAGTTCACGACAATCGTTGGGTTATTGATTCTCACGTTGCTCTGGATCGTTTATCGCAGGTTTTCCCTCTGGCTGGTGCATGCTTCCGCGTTGACTCTGTCGATGCTCGGGTTGGTGGCATCATTGAAACTGTTTCAGATATCGGTGAATTTACTCAATACGCTGGCGTTCCCGCTGGTTCTTGCCATCGGTGTTGACTACGGGATTCAGTTTCTGGTCGTCAGCCGGCGGGAAGGGGATTTGAAAGAAAATCTCGCCAATGTTTTGAAGCCGCTTTCCATCTGTGGTCTGACCACATTCTCGGGGTTTGCGGTTTTGATTCCGGCGCAAAATCCGGCTTTGAGCGGCCTGGGGGTAGTCTGTGCGATAGGAGTCTTCTGGTGTTTGTTGACGACGTTTTTCTACATGGTACCTGCTTTCGCTTTCCTGCAGCGCCGCCGCGTTCCGTCCGAGATCGGGAAGCCCACCACAGAACCGGTCGCCAGATAGCCGGTGTGAGTCGGCTGTTTAGCCCAAAATCGAAGATAGGAGGTAAACCACAGATGCATGGAAGGCAGGAAGTTTGGGCGCGTGACGGCATGCACGCGAAATGTTCGGTTTGATACTTTTATACTCATGATAAACCACAACTTAGCATCGCCCGATCTCGGAAACTTAAACTCACTCTGTGGCGGCGAGTTGTAGTTTCGGCTGCGCCGCGCTATGAGTCTGTGGTTTTCCGAATTCCGAATTCAGGTTTAGTGACGGACTGGTATGAGCATTAGATCTTTCAGATCGTTTGTGGACACGTTGTGCAGCATCTTATTGGCCCTGTCGTTTGCGGGTTGCGCAACGAAATTCGAAACGGGCAGCCAACAGGCTTCCAACGTCAATTTTGCGCGGCGGTCGACATTTCGATTTGTTCCGGACAAAAGCCAAGCCGCCGCAGAAGCGGTTGCGAACGGTCCCGATTGGCGCGGCGTTATCAGCCAGGACATCCTCACGGTGTTAAATGCAAGAGGGTACCGCTTCTTCCCGAATCGCCAAACCGATCTTCTGGTCGCCTTCCATATCGTATTGACCGATAACGAGAGTGTGACGACCCTGGACAACTATCTGGGTTATCAATTGACGCCGAGCCAGTCTGCGCTGTCGGATCTTTCGAAATTTCAGAATCCGAATCACCCCGGCGAGGCGTCCAAAGGGATTCTGATCATCGACTTCCTCGATCCCAAAAAAAAGGTGCTCCTATGGCGGGGTTGGGCGAAGACCAACGTCGATCTGAAACACTCAGGGGAGAAACTCCGGGCCTTGGCGAAAAAGGCTGTAGACCAGATCTTGGCAAAATTTCCGAGTCGCAGATAGACCGATCCGACTGGGTCGCCGTGCCGGCGCAGGGCTGCGCCTTGCTGGCTCGAAATTCTGCAAAGGAGAACGGTTTGGCTAGCAAGGTTGAGGTTAGAGGAAGAGGGCGGAATATAACGGCTGGCCTAAACTGTTTTTAAAATGATCAGCTGTGCCGGCGGTTAAACGCGGACAGGGCGCGATCTGTTTCTCTTTTAACGGCCTTCTCCTTTAGGTCGTGCCGTTTATCGATGGTGGACTTTCCTCGCCCAACACCTATTTCGACCTTGACCCGCCTGTTTTTCCAGTAAAGCCGAAGCGCGACGAGGGTCTGGCCTTGTACTGCGCTGGCGGAAAATAATTTTGTGATTTCGGATCTATGCAATAGCAGTTTGCGACGGCGTTTCGGTTCGTGCTGAGTGTGACTTGCGCGTGCATACGGCTGAATATCCGCGTCGTAAAGGTAAGCCTCGTTATTTTCAACTCGCGCAAATGCATTATTCAGGTTCGCAAAGCCGGCCCGAATCGATTTAACCTCCGTGCCCTGCAGTTCGATGCCAGCTTCGATCTTTTCGAGAATCTGATAGTTGTGGAACGCGCGGCGATTGGAAGCGATCTCGGCGACCATATTTGCCACTATCCGCGAGAGGTTAAAAGACTCTAAACTTTGGCGACAGGTTCCGGCTGAAACTCAAAGGTGAGCTTGCCGTCGATTATCTCTTTTAACGCGACGTCAGCGTTGGACATGCGCGGTCCCACTTCGACGAGAGGGCGGTGGCCCATGGTCAACTGCCGTACGCGCTTGGAGACGAGATTCACGAGCAAAGCGGTATTGGGAACGATTTTCGAAGCTTCCTCAAGAAGTTGGCTGGACATAGTCAGGCTTACCTCGGCCAGGCAGAATACCGATGGCAAAGGGAGGTGGAAGGTGGGGAGAGAACCGGAATTTGTCAAGCGGTTTTATGGCAATTTTGGAGAAGTAAGCCAACCATCTCGCCT